>JAISFS010000143.1 GCA_031263485.1 Deltaproteobacteria bacterium
CCACCACCTCCCTGTCCAGAGCCTGACACAGGTCTCTTAGCTTGAGCCGAACTTTTGCGCCGGATTTGGACATGTAAGGTCTGGAGTCGAACGCATAAGCCTGTTTACGGATCTCGTCCGCATCTGAAGACTCAAGGGCCACGTCTATCTGGTCCACGATCTCGTCCATAGCCTCTTTGAAGTCTTCGGTATCCCTCAAGAAAGCCAGCGAACAGGTGACGGCATAATATTTGCCTTCGGAGTTGATCTTGTCGGTCATGGCGGTCAGACAAGTGGTCTTGCCGGACTGGCGTGGGGCGTGGAGGACGAAATAGAATTTGCCGTCTATCATGTCGCTGACGTCCGGGATCCGGGGGACGGCGGGTATCATGTAGTGTTCCAAAGGCTTGCAGACGCCTGCGGTGTTGAAACTTCTTGTGGGTTTCGCGGCCATGATCACTCCGTCTGGATACGATGTTTTCCGGTCGCTCTGCCGCAAGCCCATCCGGCCCGGCCGACCGGTTTCGCGGCGACAGCATGATGTCGGACCGGCATCGAAAGTCAAGATAACGCGAAAGGAAGGCAACCGAACCGTGACCGGACCGAGGCGGGCGGACAGTGCCATTTCATGAGATCCGGCTTCCCCTGAGCTTAGGTTCAGGTTATCATGCCGTGCCAAAGATATCAAACCTGGCAAACTCCTTTATTGAGGGGTATCGGCTCATATTGAATCAGATGTCCGTCAGTCCGGGCAACGCGGGCATCGGCATGGCACCGCCGAGATATGACGGCGACGGTTTCGTGACGACGAGACGAATGGTCTGCGATAGAAACAGGGGCCGGGGGGGCAATCCCCGGTATCGGACGGCTTATCCGTCAGATGGCCGGGCCGTTGCGGGACGCTCAGGGGAAACCCTGGCAGCGGCGCCTTGGCACCGGTCGGGGAACCCGGACTCTCGCACTGCCAGGCGTCGGATAACAGGCGGCGACATCCAGAGCAGCGCGGGAGACGTGCGGACCCCGTCCCGGCGGGACGACCCGCACGGACAAGCGGGACGATTTTCGTGAAAGAGCCTGTCCTGATCGTGATCCCGCTGGGGAAACGACCTTGAAACCGGGACCGCAACGCTGGAGGCAACACTGGTGATCGCGGGGACGGCCCGTCCGTCCGAAGAATGACCGTCAGACGGTTCCGGGACTTAAACGCTTCGGATAGAGTCGGGGAAGGGATTTCCCTGACTTAGACTGGGATGACGGTCCGGAGGGTGGCAGACGCGCCTCCCGGGCGCGGGGACGCCATCGGGCTAAGGCTTGCGCCCCGTGCGATGGAGATCTCTTCCCTTACGACCTCGCAGCTCACCGACCGATGGGCCGTTCCAAACGAGACTTCGAGACCGGAAGAGTCGATTTCCTTAAGTTGTTGACATTGGATCTCAATTATCTCTTGGGGTCACTCTCACCTTCCTTAACCCTTGACCCTCCTGAAGAAGGATGTGTGGGCACTCTCCCCCGATCTCCTGGACCTCCCCCATGAACAGACACCTATGACCCCCCTTCAGTTGTTGTCGTAGCTTTCCCAAGTTGCGGACCGGGCAGAAACGATATTAACGGCATAGCGTCCAGGCGCGGAGGGCATCCGCCGGCAGAACACATGCCCGGTCAGCCTTACCCGCCGCCGCCGCCGCCGGCGGCCCCCTCCGCTTGCCTTGCTCGGTACGCCAGGATCTCCAGGGCCTCGACTGTCCTTTCCGCGTCGTCCTCGTCTTCCATCCGGATCAGACGTTCCCCGCCGAGGCATACGTGCCTGCCGCGGGCGGCAAAGGCGGGGACAGGGCCGACGAGCGGGACGCGGCGCTCTCCTTTCCCGGTAAGGAACAGCGCCTCCTCGACGGTCGCGACGAGCCGGAGCCCCGGCCCGGGATCTTCGAGGTCTTGCGGGTCCCCCGGCCCCTTCGGATCCTCGGGTTCCCCCGGCCACCCCTCGAGCTCCTGGAACTCCCGCGCCATTCTCTTCAAAAACTCGAAGTAGTCCAGGCGCCCGGAAATCTCCGGGTCGTCCGTGCTCCTCGCCTCCGCCTGGCGTTCCAGATCCCTCGGGTCATCCAGGTCCACGGCCAAGACGATGTCCGGTTCCTTGAGTCCCTGCCCGAAAAGTTCCACGGCCCTGTCGGACGTCCGCTCGTCTATGCAAGGGGCCAGCTGCGCTCCCGTCACGCAGCTCAGGATCGCGGGCAACGGGTCCGGGAACGCGGACAGCAGAGCGGCCGTTCCGGTTTCCCCCGCCCCGCCGAGATCCTGCCTCGCCGGGGTTTCCGCCGCGGCGGCCGCCCTGGCGTTCGCGGCGGCCAGGTAGCGCAATGCCTCTGCCGCCAAGGACGCCCCGACCGCCGCTTCCGCCTTCGACTGGGCCCGCGCCGTCTTCGCCCCCCCCAGCACCAGCTCCGGCGGCAAGGGCTCCAGCCGCCCCAGCTCGCGGTCGCCGAAGAGGATCGCGCCGTCCCTCGACGCGGCGTACGGCGCCGGAGGCGTCAGGGAGGCGAAGCGTCCCAGGCCCCTGGCGCCGGTCTCCCTCATGAAGACCGTCTCCCGCGTACAGACGAGAGCCCCCTTCGGATTGCGCCCTTCGCCCGATTCCACGAAAAACAGGACGTCCTCCGGCCAGACGCCGGGCGCGAAGGCTTCCAGGGCGCGGTCGAGCATCGCCTCGGGGATATCCGGCGCGACGTGGAACCCTCTCAGGCCCCCGAGCATCCCGCGGAGCGAGGCCGTTATCCCCGCCTCGTCGGGGAGCTCCCGGAACGGGTACCCACCCGGCGGCACAGGCGCCCGGGACTGAGGGGAGGCCCCCGCGGCCGCGCGGCATTCGGCCAGAAAGGAAAGCGCCAGCGCTCCGGACTCCGCGTCAGGGCCGATGCCGTACCGGCAGACGAAGCGCGCGAGCTCGACCTCCCCGGCGAAAAGGCTCACCCAAGCCCCGGAAGGATCGACCGCCGCGGCGAAAACCGGTCCGGAGTCGGAGAACGCTACGATGCGCGAGACGCCTGAGAGGCCTTTCGCGAATGCCGCGTCCCGCGTGGCCACTATCCCCGCCATCGGTCCGTCACGGAAGAAGAGCCTTGTCCAGTCGCAGTCGGCGAGGAAAAAGACGACCTCCTCCGGCCCGACCACGGGCGAGATCGTCGGGCCCACGTACCCGTACAGCCCTCTGGGTATCCCGGGCCCGATGTGGATACTGGCGGACCCGGAACAGATTTCGGCGAGCCTTTCCAGGACCTCCCCCTCGGACGGGACCCTGCCGCCCCCGAAATACCGCTCCCTTACGGCCTCCCGTCTTATCTCCGCGAGATCGGCCATGAGATTGGCCGCCATCGCCCGCGCCGGCAGGACTATCCCGGGCAACTCGACGCGGTAGAACCCTCCGTTTATCGCGACGGCGGGCGTGCCGTCGCTAACGGCCTCCGCGGACCTTACACGGTCGAGATGCAGAAACCGCATTTCGTCCCCGGCAGGACCGGAGATCCTCGCGTAAATCCCGCTGACCGTGACGAGCATCGCCCCGTGGCCCCCGGGCCGCAGTCCCCAGCGCTCCAGAAGCAGCACCGCGTCCGACGGCGGATCGGCCGCCCGATAAGCCATGGCGGCGGCCCTGAACCTGGATTCGGGGATGCCCTCCCCGAACCAGGAGCCCCCCCACTCGCCCCGGGCCGGATCCTTCGCGTACTTCCCGATGAGCCTAACGACATCCCCTTCCAGCATTCCCGCCTCCACCGCGCCTGCCTGAAACCTTTCGAAAGCCGTCGAAAGCGACCGTCGGACCGATTTGAACGCCCGCCGACCGGCATGGACGCCCGCCAAGCGGCATAGACCCCCGCCGATCGGCATTGACGTCCGCCGATCGGCATGGACGCCCGCCGATCGGCAACGACCCCCTCCGCTTACCATCATGGAAGCCCGCAATACTTACATAGTTCCCGCCAGAATGGATCCGGCACCGTGCGGAAGCGGGACGGCCCGTCCCGAAGCCTGCGGGTCTTTGAGATTGCGAGCCCAAGAGTCTTTCCTGTAATCCGTCCTGGAACCTCAATGCCTGAGAAACCGTGACCCCGCAAGCCGATCCGGTGCCCGTCCCTGAGGCGAAGGACTTCTGGGATTGTGAGCCTCAGAGCCGATCCGGCAACCCGCCCTGGCCGGACTCGTCTTCGGCAGATGACCAGGGCGGCTGCCTCGGCCGGCAACCGTCTTCCGGCCCGTCCGGCGAACTCAGGCGAGGCTTTCCGGCGGGGCCTTGACATCCCCCGGGCCCTCCCGCCGCGTTCCCGGAGCCAGCCTGTCAGGAACCGGGCTTGCCCGACGGCCCTGCCTCGGGCCCGGGCCCGGCCCCCTGCGCGTGATCCGAGCTTTCGGGATACGCGCCGCCGGGCCCTGACCCGGACAAGGGGCGCAGGGTCCGGATTCCAGCCGCGTTCACCCTGGCCAGGAAGCCCAGGGCTACCGCGACTGCCCGGCGTGCGGGATCGGTCAGGAACGTGAGCCTCGCGGCTCTCCTGCCGTCGATTCCGATGAAGTCGTCCTTCACAATTATCTCCGGCACGGGAGGCCCCAAGGGGAACGCCACGGGGTCCTGGCCGCTCCACCTCGCGTACGTGCCCGTCCGGGTGACCGCCAGCCCGAAACTGGCCTCCCCGCTTTGGGTGTCGTCCACCTGGAAGAGCACGTCCTCCTCCCTGGCCTCGACGGCGTAACTCTTCAGGGCCGTCCGGAGCTTTTCCGGATCCAGTCCGGGCTTCACGCGGCATCGGGCGACCGGCGCCAGGAGCCCCGCGAGCCGCGTCAGGAGCTCCGCTTCCGACATGGGGCCGTAGACCGCGGCCGCCTCCGGCGGCGGCGCGGGGTCATCGAAGGGGTCCTTGGGATCCGGGGCGCCCGCGACCCGCCCTGCCAGGAAGTTCAGGGCCACCGCCACGTCGGTCAGGGGCAGGAGGCCGCCGGTCCCGGTCTCGAGCTTCACGATCTCGACGCCTTCGCAGACGACGTCCTCGTCATCCACGGTGAAGACGGGCCTCTGCGGACCCAGACGGACCGACCTGCCCCCGCCGAAGAGGCTCTTGGCGTGGATCGCCCCCCAGGTCGCCACGATGCCGTTTTCGCCGCGGCCGGTGGCCGAGTTGTCCACCTGGAACAGGATGTCGTCGTAAGAGGCCACCGGCGCATAGGACGCCGCGGCGACCGCGGCCTTGGCCGGATCCACGTCCGGCTTCACCAGAGCCTGGTCCACGGCGAGCAGGATGCGCCTGAGCTTCTTCAGGGCCGTCTCCTCGGGGTCGGGAGGCGTCTCCAGGAGCACGGGCGGGGCAAGCGGGACGGGCTGGGACAGCGGTACCGGCGGAAAGAGAGGCACGGGAGGGGACAGCGGCCCGGGAGGGGACAGCGGCGAAGCGCCGGGGACAGGCTGAAAGGCTTCGTGAGGCGCCCCGGCAGGATTGAAACCGGGATGTCCTTGATGAGGGAGATAGCCCTGAGGCGAGGGATCTCCTTGCGGCGGGGGGGAGCCCTGAGGAGGCGGGGGATAGCCTTGAGGGGAAAGAGAGGCTTGTGCCAAAGGAAAGCCTTGAGGAGGAGGGGATCCATGAAGAGGCAGTGGATAGCCCTGCGGCGGGGGGAAGCCCAGAGGAGCCGGGGGATAGTCCTGCGGCGGGGGTGAGCCCTGAGGAGCCGGGGGATAGCCCTGCGGCGGGGGGGAGCCCTGAGGAGCCGGGGGATAGCCCTGCGGCGGGAGGGAGTCCTGAGGAGGCAGGGGATAGCCCTGCGGCGGGTGGGAGTCCTGAGGAGGCTGGGGATGGCCTTGAGGGGGTGGAGAGCCCTGTGGAGGCTGGGGATAGCCCTGCTCCGGGTGGGAGTCCTGAGGAGGCAGGGGATAGCCCTGCGGCGGGGGGAAGTCATGAGGAGGCTGTGGATAGCCTTGCAACGGGAGGGAGTCCTGAGGAGGCTGGGGATAGCCCTGAGGGGGAGGAGAGCCCTGAGGAGGCTGGGGATAGCCCTGAGGGGGAGGAGAGCCCTGAGGAGACTGGGGATAGACTTGAGGGGGAGGAGAGCCTTGAGGAGGCTGGAGATTGTCCTGCGGCTGGAGGGAGCCCTGAAGGGGAGGTGGGTAGCCTTGAGGGGCGGAAGGGCCATCAGGCTCGCCAAGATAACGCTGGGGAACCTCCGATGATGCCTGAGTGAGTTGCATGATGACCTGCGGACCTGGCCCATTGCATGGAGACGGCAGTGGTTCCTGCCCCTCGCCAAGATTGCCTTGGCTAGTCGGCAGGGACTCTTGAAAAGGTTGCGCGGGGTCCGGCTTTCCGCCCGGACACTCGGGGGACTGCAAAGGAACCTCAGGTTCGCCAGAATTGCCCCGTGACGCCGTCGAGAGCCCCTGCCCGGTACCGGTAGCGACTTGTGGCGGGACCGAACGGCTCAGGGTTGGCGGAAGGGACGCCTGCAAGGAATGTTGCGGATCTTGTGGCGCGACCGGATTGTTCCGGGAAGGCGGCTGATCCGCTTGCGGAAGCAGCACGGGTTCACCGGAGCCGTCTGTATGGGCCGGGGGAGTCAGCGGCGGTCCCGGAGGCGCCGCCGGGGCATCCACGAAAGATCCCTGAGGCGCCCGCAGAGGCTCGGTGGACTCGACAAGGCCGACGCTCCCATCGGTCCCCGCTATAGAATCGGGAGCCTCGATGCCGACGGCACCGGATCTCTCGGTCGGCTTTCGGTCCGGAGTCCGGGAGGCGGCGGCCTTCGCGAGGAGCGCGAGCTCGCCCGCCGCCCTGGCGACCGCCTCCGACGTTACCGGGTCAATTGCGGCGAATTCGCAGAACGGCTCCCCGTTCACGAGGATACTCGTGCCACGGGCTTCCACGTGCCACACGCCGTCCAGCTCGAGCCTCAGGGAGGCGCCGCCCCGTGCCCGCGCGTAGAGCGCGTCCGCCGTGGCCGCCAGGCCAAGGCGACCGTCTAAGGCATCCGAGTCGTCCGCCAGGACGATGAGCGACTCCGGGGCGGCACCTGCGGCGTAGGCCTCCACGGCGCCCCGGGCGCGGTCGGAGGGCACGGGCTCCGCGAAGGCGCGTGAACGTGCCGACGGCGGCACGCGGTCCCGGAACGCCTCCGCTATGCGCCTGACAAATGCCTGAGTCAAGTCATCCTCCCCGTGATTCTTGCCTTCCCCGCTGTGAACGGAACGAGGCCCGACAATTACCGAGCGGCCAACGGCTTCGATCGTGTTTCCGAAAGCGCGAATTCCTGCGGGAACCCTTTCGTCGCTGTTCCAGTGCTGACTGAAGTCATTTTCTCATTTTTCCCATCCCGTGGCAAGGCAGCCGTCATCAACGCCGCGTCTCGCGCGACAGTCCGCAATATTCGCTTTCGACCGTCCTTCGGCTCCCTGCACATCAAGCTCTTTCAACGGTTGCGGCCGCCCCTAGCTTCCTAAACGCGCCTCCATATTTCGACTTTCGGCAAAACATGTCAATGCCCGCCCGCCTGGATGACCTGCTTTCGCACGACATCAAGTCCACGCCGCTGAAAATGAAAGACTGCATATCCCTGCTGTCGTGCCGAAGGACATCGATATCCGCCTCGTTCCATTGCCGGATAAGCTAAAGCCGTAATGGCCAAGTGTCTTGTCGGCAACGACAATGACACAGGCGTCACCATATTTTGCGAAACCTGTAAAACCTTGATTGCGACAATCCCCCATCAGGATATTTGCCAGTAATCGCTTAATGACGCATCAGCGAAAACCGCTTTCTCTATGACGGAACAGAAAAATAATCCCGCGTCAACCAGCTTCAAAAGGACTGAACCCGTATAGATGCTGGAACCGCAATAAGTCGGAACGGCAACCTGGGTTAGCCAACGCCCCTGCTCATTAGCCCAGTGAGGCTGAAAGGTCGGCGAAACATACAAATTACAGCGTGCGGTTTCCTGGATGTACTGCCAAGGCCGCCTTTTCCTCATCCAGTTCTTCATCATGAATCCCTCGCCGACCTTTTACGGTTGCCATGTATACGCTGATGTTGTTGTCCTGAATGGTTCCCTGAATCAAGCCCGGACACGATTTATCATAATCATTATGGCAATCATCACGTCCAAATCAATTCAGTCACAAATAACAGACATGAGACATGCCATCTCTCAAATACTGTTCCAATATCGACAACTTACGGCAGAGACGACAGCTACACGAAATGCAATGATATCAGCAACTTCCCATACACCGCCCCCTTGAGTCATTGCATTGGTTCACAGATTATCGGGCGCGCATGAAATTGCCGTTCACGGCCAATGAGGTTACCGGCCTTACGCCTAAATTCCATAATATGGAATCGAGGAAGAACCGGCTTTCCGCCACACTCAGCCATCAGGACAAGCTTTCTTGCGAGTTCCGCATCACTGACAAGAGCGTGATTGGAAAACGATTCATAAAACTCCACCTGTAACGAGTCAGGTAATTCAGCAACGTTTCTTGACAACGGCTCCGAGGCAAACTATCATCATCCAATCACTCCGTCAGCCAATCACACAAATCGCATCGGTCGGGCGGCCTTCACGGCAGATTCCCAACGCCAGTTGCCTGAACACAATCCTCGCTATTTCTTCGTGTCAAACCGGACATCTCATCGGGAGAAGCGATGGAACCGAGAAAACTATTGGCAGTCCTGAAGAAGTTGCTTTTACCGGAAAACTTCCGCGACAGCGATCGGGCTACGCCTGAGGACCATGGCAACGATGCTTGCTGCATTTCAATGTCCGTGGCACCCGGAGAGTCAGACAGACCCTTCGGCAAGGTGAGCGTCCACCATGCCGATGCCTGTTGCGGTGAGGTCGGCGTCATCGGGGAGGTAGCCTTCCCGGACAAGATCGGCGGACCATCCAGGAGGGATACCGGCCCCCATGTAGGCGCGGGCATGGGAGACGGTCTCGAAGTCAACCGGCATTTCCATGGAAGAATTGCCAAAGTCTCCGAATTCGAGTTCGAGTTCGAGTTCGCCCGACAGGATGTCCAACGAAATCCGAAGCCGCAGACTGAATTCGGGACCGGGACAGCCGCCAGGGACGGTAACGATGCCGGTCGGGCTCACTTCCGGGAGACAGTCACCGGGGGAACCTGGCACTCCAAATGTTTCCCCTCCGATGAAGCGGCAGGGCATCTCGCTCCCTCAGTCGGGTACAGTCACGCGAACGGACAGGCCGGGCCCGTCTCCCGGATCGGCCGCTCGAGCGACTCCCGGCAAATCATGGATGACCTGGCTGCTGATGCCTGGGAGGTTTTTCGTCACGGGGCTGGCGACGGCGCGTTCCTGGTGGAGGTGCCTCCAGGTCATGCCGCCGATGCCAAGGAATACTGCATGGGACAGCATGCCAGACTCCTGATTACCGCAAGTCTCCTCGGAGGCGGCCACGTCGAGATGGCCGCCAGCCTGCGGGAGAGGGCCCTCCGTTACGAAAGAATCGCGACCGCTATAAGGGACATCGGTCTCCCATCCGAACATGCCATGAGAATCAGCTACAGGACACCCCCACGCGACTGGACTCAGGTCGCGAGTCCCTCAAGCTGGTGCCACAGGACCGGCGTCAAGGTTGCCCAACAGGCCCTGCTGATAGGCGCCGCGGTCTCGCTCATCTCTAACTGCAAATGCGTAGCCATCGACAAAAGCAAGACACTCGCCCAGGGCGCCGCTGACCTCCTCAAAGACACCGCCATGGCCGGCGCCGTCGGGTATGCCGGAGGCTTCCTGGGGACTGTCCTCAAGGCCGTGATGCGCCAGTCGAGCAACGGGGCCTTGAAGGGCGCGTCCAGGACCCTGTTGCCCGCCATGCTGGTGACGATCGCCATCGAATCCGGCGTCCTGTTCAAATCCTACCTGAACGGCGACATGGACGGGACCGCCTTCCTCCACAGCGTAGGCGAGAAGGGGGCCATGTTCTGGTCAAGCGTGGCAGTCGGCGGCATCTGTCAGACGCTCATACCTGTTCCGGTGCTGGGTGCCATATTGGGAGGCCTGCTGGGGAGCGTCCTCAGCTCTCGGCTGTACAGCGGCTGTCTCGCTCTCCTCCGGGAGACCCGTGAGGCCA
The DNA here is from genome assembly GCA_031263485.1 of Deltaproteobacteria bacterium. Taxonomy (GTDB): domain Bacteria; phylum Desulfobacterota; class Desulfarculia; order Adiutricales; family Adiutricaceae; genus JAIRZX01. Next base: position 10,099 of record JAISFS010000143.1, read on the forward strand.
AAGATCGCGAAGCTCAGTACCACGAATTGAATGATCGGTGCGAGGAGTTACGGACCCGCCTGGAGAGTTACAGCCAGGATTCCGACAGGCTGTTTTCCGAGCACTTCGGCTCCCTCTCGCGAAGCCTCTGGGGGTTGCTGGACGAGATTGAAGCGGGCTTGGTCGCCGATGATCTCGATGCACTGGCGGCGAGCGCCGTCCGGCTGGCAGAGACATTGGGCTCCCCCATGGAGATCAACGACTTCGAGGAACACCTTTCATTCCTATATTCAGGAAAGACGCTCGTGCTCTGACGCCGCTTGAGTTCCGGCGATCCAGGCTTCCGCCGATGCGTAATGCCCATCGTGAAACCTCTTGCAGGTGAATGTCATGCCGGTCCGGTTACTCCTGGTAGTGTTCGGCTCTTTGTCCACGATCCTCGGCGTTCTCAGAAGCGTCATGGCGATGATCAGGTTCTACAGGTCCAAGGCGATCAAAGCGAAGGCCGACAGGATCATCAGGAAGTCCGAATCCCGACTGAACGCCGGGCGAGCGGGGCTCAAGTCGTCCCTGGAAGCGCTCGGAAAAAGGAAGCTCGATACCCTGAACGGGCCTTTGGAGGACTATTGCGCCGCATACCGGAGGTTGTCATTGAACGTCGAATTGCGTCGTGACTCCTGCCTCATAGAGCGACCGGACAACTGCTGTTTCCCAAGCGTTCAACGGGCCACGATGCTTACCGATTCCCAGCTCGCATCCCCCGCCGCCGGACTCGCCCTCGGCGGTACGGCAGGCGGACTGCTGACGCTGGGCACCTACGGCGCCAGCACGGCCTTCGCCCTCGCAGGCCCTGAGGCCGCCGCGACTTGCGGCGGCCTGGCTACTGCCAACGCGACCCTCACCTGGCTCGGCGGGGGCACATTGGCTTCCGGAGGGCTCGGTTTGGGTGTGACCGGAGGCGTGGCGGTGCTGGGCACCCTTCTCGTCGGCCCGGCACTCCTGATCTTCGGCACGATTCTCGGTGTCAAGGCCGCCGCCGACCTAGCCAAGGCGCGATCCGAGATCGAGAAGGCCAAGACGTTCCAGACCCTGACCAAAGTCTTCTGCCGGAAGATGATTCGAATCGGCGAGTTGGCCGACCTGGCAGACTCGACGATCGAGAGGGCGACCGCCAACCTCACGACCGCTACCGCAAGCCTGAACCGGTCTATCGACCGCTACGGCGCGACTGAAGCCGCGCCCGGCACGCCTCTGATTCCGCAGCCATCCGGTAGCGCAGGTCCACGGGAAGAACCGGTGGTCAGCGGGAACGTTGGCGAGAGGAAGGCGGTAGAGAGGGCCCTGTTCTCCGCATACATGACCGCCCAGATCGTGAAGAAGCTCATCGATGCCCCACTTCTGACTGACACCGGGGACATCGCACCGGGCTTCGAGAGTCTGTGCCGTGAACAACCTCTTGCCCCTCCACCGACTGAAGGATCACCGCTGACGGCTGATTGCCTCCTTCAGTGATTGCTCCCTGTCTGCAATTCGAGCTGAAAATACCGAACGGCATCTTCATCTGGATTCGGTGACGCGTTTCGCCGAAAGACCGAGGATTCCGTTACGGATTGGGAAGGCTTGCCCGCCGTGCCGGTCCGCCTCCTTCCCCGGTTCGTCAGATCTCACGCAAAAAAAACGTTAGCACGCGATTTCACATGACACTAATGCCGAGAGACAAATCATTCGCCCGCTCACGTTCCCAGACGCCATCATTTCATTGGCCCCGCCGCGATCCCGTCCAGTCGGGCGGCCGACGGCGTGCCGTCCCTGCCGGGTTGAAATACCGCCCGAAAGATTATGACGGCCATCCGGAATCCCCGCCACATGCCATAATCTCAACGCGGCGGTCTGTGGTTCCCTCCCACATTGGCCATTTCTCATCGCCTACGGCTTCGCCCTACCCTCTCCATAAGCTTCTCCGATCCCCGGTTTAACCCCGTTCTTCAAACTCGCAAAGATTGCCGTTATAATTTACCAGTGGGAAACGTACCCCAGCTCGCTCACGTCATGCCCCAAAAGCCGGGGGAAACCTCGGTGCCCGGCACGCGACGAGCGGTTTTCCGGCCCGCCGAAAGGACGCCTCCATGAAGGGCAAGCCTCGCCTCGGTTTTCCTCACCGCCCGATCCTGATAGCCACCCCCGAAGAGTCCAGGGAACTGGACCGCACCGCCATAGAGAAGATCGGCATCCCCGGGATCGTCCTCATGGAGAACGCCGCCCGCTCCATCGTGGCACATGCCGTAGGCTTCTGGCCCGATCTGGCCCTGACCCCACTCAGCGTCGCCGTATTGGGCGGAACGGGCCAGAACGGGGGCGACGGCTGGGCGATAGCCCGTATCCTCGCCTCCATGGGCCATCGCATGACGCCGTACCTCATAGCCGGTCCGGGCGAGTCGCCCAAGGGGGACGCCCTCGTGAACTTCCGCGCCATGGAGTCCATGGGCCTTAAGGCCGAGCGGATCGCCGGCGAGGGGGCCATCCCGGACTGGGATTCCTTCGATATCCTGGTGGACGCCGTCTTCGGGACGGGGCTCGCGAGGCCGGTCGATGGCCTGGCTGCGGCAACGCTAGCCTCAGTGCCCAGGCGTCCCCGGAAGCTCAGGGTGCTCGCGGCGGATCTGCCCTCCGGCCTGTCGGGAGCCGACGGCAGGGCGCTGGGCCCGGCTCCGGAAGCCGATCTCACCGTGTCGCTCGGGGCCTGCAAGCCCGGCCACTTCATGGGGGACGGGCTGAGGCTCACGGGCGCCTTGAGGCTGGGCGACATCGGCCTGGTGGACTCCCCCAACCCGATCAAGGTCCGGGGGAGGCTTTTGGACCGCGCCGAGGCGCAGACCCTGGCGCCTACCCGTCCCGACTGGGGCCACAAGGGCACCTTCGGGCACGCGGTGGTGGCCGGGGGCTCCCCGGGCAGGTCGGGCGCCCTGGCGCTTGCCGCGACCGGCGCCCTCAGGGCCGGGGCGGGGCTCGTCACCGCCGCGTGCCCTGCTGGCCTTGCGGCCATGACGGATCTGCGGCTCGCCGCCCCCATGTGCCTGGCCCTTCCAGAGACGGCCGAGGGTTTCGCGGACGGGGGCAGGCCCGAGGCGCTCATAGAATTCCTGAAGGGGCTGGACGGACGAGCCGCCGCCCTGGGCCTGGGCCCGGGGCTCGGGCTGGCTCCGGAACCCCAGAAACTCGGGGTCACTCTGATCAAGTCCTTCCCCTACCTCCCGCTGGTACTGGACGCGGACGCCCTGGACCCGTCCTCGGGCATCTTCGAGGCCTTGAAGGCTCGCCCGGGGCCTGCGGTCGTGACCCCGCACCCGGGGGAGGCTGCCAGGATCCTGAAAACGAGCGTCTCGGAAATCGAGGACGACAGGCTGACTGCCGCCGCCAGGCTCGCCGAGGCGACTGGAGCCGCGGTCGCGCTCAAGGGCCGCCACACGGTGGTCATGGACCGGGGCGGCAACGGTTACCGCATCAACCTGGGCGGAGGCCCGGCGCTCGCGGCGGGAGGATCGGGCGATCTGCTCACCGGCCTCATCGCGGGCTTTCTGGCCCGCGGCATGGACGCCTTCGAAGCCGCATCGTTGGCTGTTTACGTGCATGCCGAGGCGGGGGACCTGGCCGCCAGGGCAATGGGACCCCAGGGGATTTCACCGATGGAGATCCAGCGCTACATCCCCTTGGCCCTTTCCGCGCTGTCCGGCTTCAAGCCCGATCCGGAAGTGCCCATCCTCACCGGATCCGGGGTCTAGCAGGCTGACGCATAAGCATTGTCGGAATCGGGGCGAACGGGGCGGTATCCCATTCAGCTGTTGTTGGAATCCGATCTGGCCCCACTACACGCTGAACCAATAGCCTTCTTGTCTTCCGGATGTCTGACCCGACCTGCCTCACCACAATCCCCGGCATATTCTCGCCATAAAAGGCCGGCAGGCGGATATGGAACAAACATAATCTTTTGCCAGTCTTGCCAGGTTGTAAGAAGACATGACTTTCGCTTCAGTTCTCAGACGGAAGTTGTCCAGGCCATGATGATGGCCTTGTTCGGGTCAAGGAGTATGGCTGAGCAAAACATGGGAGCATGTAAAATCGCTGGAGGCTGACAAACTGAAAGGCTATGGAAAAATGGCCATTCTTTCTCCCACGAACTGTTTCTGACAATACGATAGTTCAGACTATGCGATAGTTCAGACTATACGATAGGAAATCTCCCTTCAGTTTTCTCTCTCAGAAAAGGGAAACAATGTCAACAACTTAAGGTATAAAACGACAGTTTTCCTGGAATTTATACTAATGATATCAACAGCTTGCCAGACACCACTTCCCTTAAGTTGTTGACATTGAAAAGGGAAATAGAACCTTCCCCGAGTAAGGCTCAGAGCCGCGCGGGAAGATGCTTGGACATCAAAGCTGTCGCATTTCAATCACCCACCCTGAACGTAAGCCGGGTGAACAGTCGCCGAAAATACATTGACGCGCCCTTCAAACCCAGTTGCCCCACCTAAGTTGTTCTATACGCCGAAACTCACTTTCGTTGTTTGTTATCAAAATCAAATCCATCGTAATGGCATGGGCTACGATCCAACAATCGTTTGTGGAAATCAAACGCCCTTGATTTTCATCTTGGCATATATTTTCCATAGAATACACCCCACTCGTTTAGCATTGAAAGAACTGATACATTAAGGATAAATTCATGAAGAGTTGCCAGCGACTGATCTTGTCTCTGACAGTTAATCGCTCCATGGTACAATTCTCCCCATGTAACAATTGAGATGACAGCCTGACCAGGCAAAAGACAAGACTTTCAAATCGCTTATAACTTGCGGTATCCTTTTGGGTAATATATAAATGCAGATGTTCGTATCTAACATGTTTTTGGGTTCGGTATTCACAGATATTACGCGTCCTGAAGTGGCTAATCATCGATATATTTTCGAAAATCTTCAGGTTACAACTTTATCTTATCGAAAAAACCGGCAATGTTGTTCTCTTTGATTGTCCGAAGAACCAAATCAGGCCCATCATGAAATATAACCAATTCCTGAGCTTCCACACGGCAATCTGGGGGAAGTTTTATGATCTGTCCTTCCCCTGTCTCTACGACTCGAGCAATGATTGAATCGATCCCCTCATCCTTCTTCTCATTATCCTTCTTCTCCGTCATATTGGGCCACCTTTCGCCAAGTCAAACATTCCACTTTCCACGCCAGTAAATCAATCCACAACAATCACAAAACCGGCTATTTAGCTAAAAAAATTATTGAGGTAGATGAAGGTTGCTAAAGGCATTATCAAAAGGACACAATTTTCTATATATTCTATAATTAGAATAACTGCATAATTATGTCGGCCATTCATAGCTCCTGGCTCGCACGTTAATCTTCCCTTATTACTCCATTTTCAAGGTGTGTCAACCAATTTAAATTCGTCTGTCCCTTTGCTAGACTCTCCATCGGCACCTTCAATTGAGGTTGCCCTCCCCATGCCACCCAGTCATCGGAGACCGTTGGACAATAAATTTAACCCAAGACCTGCTTCCAGTTCAAGCAACGCAGTAAGAGTCTAAGAGTCGGTAGGCTCGGCTCTGGAAAAATACCAGATCTTGAACGCTCAAAATCATGCCTGATATGTTCTACTGATTATCGAGTCCACGGCGCATGAGACCTCACTCAAGAGTATCACAACACGATGGGATTTCCGAGACTGCGATGTCCAAGAAAACGTCTCCCAGATCTTTCTCTATGGAACTTGGTGCCCATGTCGCTTATCTCTCAACACTACCGGAAACCCAACGGCATGGGGAATCGTGTCCGACCTCAGGTCTTCCGCTATGGCCAATGTCACAAGGCTCAGGCTGACATCTGCGACTCTGTCCAGTCCGGCGCCGAGACGCGCGGACGGGCCCAGAAACCCTCCTTGGCCCGAAAAATGCTGAGAGAAGCGCGGCGCATCGGCGGCAATCGGCCCTTTCTCTGGCCTGGCGGGCTGCTGCGCTTACTACGGAGAGAAACTTGAAGAAGAAAACCAAAGCCCTGTTAGCGTTAATCGTCCTGGCCGGGGCCTTTTGCCTGATCTTCAGGCCATTCTCGGGCAAGGAAACGGGTAATTCCTACCGGACCCAGCGGGTAATAAATAACCAGCTCCGCATCGCGGTCTCGGCCACTGGCACGCTCAACCCCGTCCGGGTGGTGTCCGTGGGAACCCAGATCTCCGGGACCATCCGCGAGATAGCCGCCGACTTCAACGACGAGGTGACGGAGGGCCAGCTCCTGGTGAAGCTGGACGACGAGCTCTTCTCCGCCAAGGTGCGCATGAGCGAGGCCAACCTGGCCAGCACCGAATCCCAGGCGGAGCTCGCCCGCATCCGCTACGCCCGCCAGGAGCGCCTGTTCGCAGCCAAATCCTCCCCCAAGGAGGAGCTGGACACGGCGGCCGCCAACCTCGCCATGGCCGAGGCCTCGGTATCCCAGACCCGAGCCCAGCTGGAGCAGGACCGCTACAACCTGAACAACACGCGCATCGTCTCCCCGGTGGACGGGGTGGTCATCAACCGCGCCGTGGACGTGGGCCAGACGGTCGCCGCGAGCTTCCAGACTCCCACGCTCATCGACATCGCGCAGGATCTGACCAAGATGATGATAAACGCGAGCTTCGCCGAGGCCGACATCGGCAGGCTCAAACCCGGCCTCGCCGCCACTTTCACCGTGGACGCCTACCCCGGCCTGACCTTCAAGGGGAAGCTCAGGCAGATCCGCCTGAACCCCACCGTCAACTCCAACGTGGTGACCTACGACGTGGTCGTTGACGTGGACAACCCGGATCTGCGCCTCCTGCCCGGCATGACGGCCTACGTGGACATCGAGCTTTACCGCGAGGACGGGGCCGTGCTCGTACCCAACGCTGCCTTGAGCTTCCGCCCCGGCGGGGGTCCGGCGGCACCGCCGGGCGTGGACGCCGCCGCCTCCGAGGCAGGATCCCAGCGCGGAGCGCCATCTGAGGACGGGGACGGGGACGTAGACATAGACATAGACGTGGACGGAAGTCGGGGGATGGAAACCGAGATTGACGGCGAAGATCCCGGAGCCCCGGACGGGCACCCGCCGGTCCCGGCCGGCGAGTCCGGAGCGTCCTCCCGGGCCCTCGCGGCGCTGGTCATCCCCTCCAAGGACGATCCTCCCGGACACGGCAGGGTCTACGTCCTGAGCAGGGAAGGGCAACCGGTCCAGGTGGACATCCTGACCGGGGCAACGGATCTGAGGTATACCGTAGTGCGGGGAGGCGCCCTGAAGACCGGGGATCTGGTCATCACCGGCGAGGACACCAACGTCGAGGAGGCCCAGGGGACCCTCTTCGGTGGCGGCGGCAGGCGGGGCGGAGGACCGAGGCCCTTCTGACGAAACCGACCCGCAGGCGGCCGGGACCTGCCAGACGGCTAAAGCCTCTTGTAGCTGACCTGCAACTCTCCTCGTCGGGCTGAACGCTCCGGCGAACGGTCCAATTGTCCACCGGCTTACAGGCCTTACGGTCCGGAGCCATCCTGAAGAGCGGAGGCGTCAGCGGCGCCGCGAATTCGGCCCCATGCGCGTCCAGCTCACCCGCCGCAACGGACCGTGGGGCGTGCGGGCGATCTTCACGAGGGCATCCATGGACGGCCTTAACGCCAAAAACGGCATGCAAGGGCGGGCCCGCATGGACGCCATAAGCGGACAGGCCGCACTGACGTCACGCGCGGACGCGGCCGCTTGCGTGGTCTGCGCCGTGGCCGAAGAGGCACCCTGGAGCCTCCTCGACCGACGGCGCCGGACTCGGCAAGGCCCTGCGGCCTGCCCCTCAACAAAGGCCCGAGCCCGGTACGGGCGCGGCCCGGGAAAGGTTAACCGGATGGAAAGGACGCTGGTCGAGACCGAGAACCTCAAGAAGGCCTACATCACCGGGGCGGGGGCGCTGGAGGTCCTCCACGGCGTGGACTTCCGCCTGGACGAGGGCGAGTTCGCGGCCGTGATGGGCCCGTCCGGGTCCGGCAAGTCCACGTTCATGAACATCCTGGGCTGCCTCGACACCGCCACATCCGGGTCCTACCGGCTTCTTGGCGAGCCGGTAAGCAAGCTTTCGCAGGACGAACTGGCGTCGCGCCGCAACCGGCTTCTGGGTTTCGTGTTCCAGGGCTACAACCTCCTGCCCAAGTCGGACCTTCTGGAGAACGTCTCGCTTCCCCTCCTGTACGCCAGGGTGCCATCGGCGGAACGCCGGAAAAGGGCCATGGCCGAACTCGAGAAGGTGGGCCTGGACGCCTTCGCGCACAGGCTTCCCGGGCAGGTCTCCGGCGGCCAGCAGCAGCGGGCTGCGGTGGCGCGGGCGCTGGTCGGGAAGCCCGCCCTGCTCCTCGCGGACGAGCCCACCGGGAACCTGGACAGCCAGACCTCGGACGAGATCATGGCCCTCTTCATCGGTCTGAACGATGCCGGGACGTCCATAATCATCGTCACACACGAGCCGGACGTGGCCGCCTGCGCCAAACGCCTCGTGCGCTTCCACGACGGGCTCCTGGTCGAGGACGGCCCGGTCGCCGAAAGGAGATCGCTCTGATGCTCCCGGCCATGTTCCTGGAGGCCCTCCGCGCCATGGGGGCCAACCGCCTGAGGACCATGCTCACCACGCTGGGCATGGTGATCGGAGTGGGCGCGGTCATCCTAATGCTCGCCGTCGGCGAGGGCACGCGCATCACCGTGAAGAAGCAGGTGGAGGCCCTGGGCACGAACATCTTCATAGTGCTCGCGGGCGCCTTCAGCTCCGGGGGCGTGCGGAGCGGATCAGGCCAGCGCCAGACGCTCTCCCTGGAGGACGGACAGGCAATCCGGGAGCTGGAAGGCGTGGCGGCGGTGACGCCCATGGCGTTCGCTCCCATGCAGCTGGTGGCCGGCAACCGCAACTGGAACACGCAACTGAACGGAGTGGGCGAAGCTTTCACCGAAGTGCGCTCCTGGCCGGTCGTGGACGGGCGCGAGATGGACGCGCTGGACATGCAGCAGTCCTCCAGGAGCATCTGGCTGGGCCAATCCGTAGCCAAGGAGCTCTTCGGCCAGGACGACCCTCTGGCCCAGACGGTCAGGGTGGGGGTGACGCCCTTCAAGGTGGCCGGGGTTCTCTCGGCCAAGGGCCAGAGCATGGACGGCCGTGACCAGGACGACACCGCGCTCGTGCCCTTCTCGTCGTTCAACCGCTACCTCCAGGGAACCCATTTCCAGGGACGCCTCCGCATGCTGATGGTGAAGGCCAAGGACGGCGCCGACATGGCGCACGTCCAGGAGGACATGCGGCTCCTCCTGCGCGAGCGACACCGCATAATCGATCCCATGCAGGAAGACGACGTGTTCATCAGCAACCTCTCCGCCGTGATGGACTCGGCGGAGGCCACCGCCCAGGCCATGACACTCCTCCTGGGGGCCATAGCCTCGGTGTCGCTCGCCGTGGGCGGTATCGGCATCATGAACATCATGCTGGTATCCGTCACCGAACGTACCCGGGAGATAGGCATCCGGCTCGCCATCGGCGCCCGCAAGCTGGACATCCTCACGCAGTTCATGCTGGAGGCGGTCCTCGTGTCCTTCACCGGCGGGCTCCTGGGGCTCATGTTCGGTTCAGCCGGCGCCTTGGCGGTCTCGCGCTTCTGGAACACCTCGGTCTTCATCACGCCCTTCTCGCTCGGGCTGTCGTTCACGGTATCTTTGGGAATCGGCATATTCTTCGGGTTTTACCCGGCCTGGAAGGCCGCGGGCCAGGACCCTATAGATGCCCTGAGGCACCAGTAGCCGCGCAGGACGGTATGCCTGGAAAGCACCGCAAGACTCGCGCACGGTCTAACACCCAAAACGTCTCGGCCAAACGGATGCCGGCCGGAGGGCCGACGAGGTTCCGGCGCCTCATCGCGGTCGACCGCAACGGGATCCCGAAGCCGCGGGCCTCCGTCGTCCTGAAAAGCCTGCGATATGGTTTTCAGCCGACGATGTCATTCACGTCGGGCGATACGGTTATCAGCCTACGATTTCATTCACGTCGGGCGATATGGTTCGACCGATTTTTTTTAAGACTCGACGCAAGCGACCTAAGCTTGCGCAATGGGCAGGGGGACTCGACACTTCTCCGCTTCAACCATAAACGTGCCGTCTTGAAAACTTGCTCCCATATCGGTCAATGCGTCCTGGAAAGATCGCGGCAAGGAGAGGAAGGCGTTCGGACAAACGCCGTCACCTTGGTATATGCTCCTTTGCGGCCTTTGAGGCGCCAGGGGCCGGTCTGGTCGCCAATCGAGACAGCTAGGTCATTCACTGGAGTGCCCGTATGCAGAAACATGACGGCCCGCGCCGCCGCGCGGCTGACCGGGACCTTTCATATACGGGACGTCACATCAGGCTTGACGCCGATACGGGTTCTCCAACCGTCCACCATGTGACGTCATCGGACAGCCCTTGCCTGGCTGAAAGGGCGGCCAACCCTTCCAAGGTTGGTACGATATCACCGTAGACGATATTTCTTCAGCCAATTCGTATAAGTGGCATTGAAATTCAGAGATGCCCTTTCCGACGTCGGACGACTATTACCTTGCATGAACTGACATGAAAAACCTGACCAACCTGACTCTCGACTCCGCGTTGCCGCCTCCCTTCATCGCCTGATGCCATAAGCCGCCAACTAGCCAACTATCGGGTAATTGACAAACAACTAGAGATGATATAAAGTAATTGTTAATTGTAGCTTTAACACTGTAGCCATCCTGAAAACTTAACGCGGAAAGGACAATATGACACGCATATTACACCCTCTTCCGACCGGAGAGCCGGTTTTTGAAAACCTGATACGCGATAACGCCGTTTACGTCGATAAAACGATGTATTTCCCGCTCCTTAAACAGGTCAGTAAATTCGTCTTCTGTGCCCGGCCCCGTCGTTTCGGCAAATCGCTGACGGTCACCGCTCTCGATGCCTTTTTTTCGGGGAAAATCGAACTTTTCAAGGGACTCGCCGCCGAAAGCCATATGGGCTCACCTGATTTCGTCGCACGTCCGGTCATTCGCCTGGACATGACAGCTATCGCCGGATCACGCGATATAGGCATTTTAGAACGAAATATCCGGGACATGCTTGGAGCAATCGCCAACCGTCACAAAGTCTCGCTTAGGGGAGCGGATTCGGCGAGGTCGTTCTTATACCTTCTTGCCGATATACGCAATGCGAGCGGTAAAAACGTCGTTGTCCTCATCGATGAATACGATGCCCCCGTCATTCATATAGTCCAAAATCAAAAATCCCTAACTCAAAGACGGCTACTTGCCGACACTCGGGAAATAATGCGAACTTTTTATTCACAAATCAAAACCGCCGCCGAAAATATCGATTTCGTTTTCATCACCGGGGTGACTAAGTTTTCGAGGATGGGCGTGTTTTCATCGCTCAACAACCTTATCGACATCTCTCTCGAACCGAATTTCGGAACCTTCATGGGCTATACACAGCAAGAACTTGAGCAGGATTTCAAACCCTTCATAACCGAGGCATCCGAGACTCTCAAGATAAGCGAAAATGACCTTTTGAAACGATTGAACAACTACTACGACGGCTTTTCCTTCGATGGCGAAACAAGACTCTACAACCCGTTTTCCATCCTCTCGTTCTTCGCAAGCGCCAGAAAGGATTTCTTGAATTACTGGATGAAATCAGGTTCCAATACCCTTGTCAGGGAATTTCTCAAAGACCAGACCCTCACGGCCGATCAGTTTCAAGGCATGGTGGTTGACGCGAATTTCGCAAGCGATCCGGGCGAGATCGACTCCACTCCCCCTGAAGGATTCCTTTATCAGTCTGGATACCTGACCCTCAGGGCACAGACAGACACTTCATTTACCCTTGACTATCCCAACTGTGAGGTCCGCAAGGCCTTTTCTGCCCTGTTCCTTCAGAACCTAGCCCCCGAATCCTCTTGGTCAGGCATAGACGTTGCCGCAAACGAGCTCAAGCAATGCCTTGAAGACATAAACGTTCCCGGAATGGTGGATATCCTCACAAGGCTTTTTGCCGACATATCCTACGAAGACCACTCGAAAGCGGGCCGCAAGCCGAACAAAGGCGTCCTGGCGAACATCATCCGCAAGATCGATCTGTTCTTGCCATGGAGGAAAGAACGGAAGCATAGCGAATCGCTGGCTGAGTTATTCCGCAGGAGGATGGGCGAAGGATTCTATCGCTCTGTACTGCATTCCGCTCTGAGCATGGCCGGAGCGAAAGTGACTCCCGAGAGGCATGTGGGTTTGGGCCGCATCGATCTCCTTGTCGACTGCGGAACGGTTATCTACGTCATCGAACTCAAAATTAGTGAGGATGCCCAAGACGGAGAAATCAGCGCCATGGCGGGGATGAGTCAGATACTCGAAAAAAGATACGGTCGGGCCTTCAAAAACCCGGTTTTGGTTTCACTTGCCATCGGCAGGAAGGAAAGGAATATCGTGGCCTGTCATTTTCTAATAGACGGCAGTAAGTCGACCGTCGAGATCTATGCCCCAGGAAATCCGACTCCAACCCATGCCGATATTCGCGAATAACAGTCAAAAAACACCCGACCGCCAGGTTCAGATCCAAGAAATATGAAGACATGATTATCGACCGCGTCCGGCTGGCCGATACCTAACTATCAAAACCTGAACAGTTTTGACGAAGTCATCAATATTCTCCAAAATTTTATCGCCTGACAATTAAGACACTGATTTGACCATTTTACAAGTCGATAATCCTTGCCTAAGTATCATAGTTATCATAGTGAACATCACGAATTATTCCCATGGGCACAAGAAATGACGACTACATCATATCGTTCTTTTCGCTGACAATCTAAAAGAGTCGTTAAAGCTAGCTCTGATACCAAACTTGTAAGAGAACCAGCTGATATTCTCACCGACAGGTCATTTCGTAATTTGAGAATCCAAAAACATCTTTCTCCCCTCATACATCCGCCTTTGCTACATCAGATGAAATTATTCTTTTGCAATGAAATTTCAATAATTTATGGTTGGATTCCACTGAATCTTTAAATTTTATTATCATTACATCATCAACTCATTCGAAATCCCTGTCATTATGTTGTTGACATCGTAGCCCAAAGAGAACCCGGGAGCCCCAGCAAGTGTCATATCCTAAAAATTCAACGGCTTGATAGAAAGACGTTGTGTCTCTTACCCTAGCAAGACTGCTTGTCTCGTCAACCCATTTATGCAACTTTCCCTAGGCACCTTGAACCGTTCCGCAATATCCGTGGATAATTGCTCAATCCTGAAGGCCGCGAACTCTGACGGTTATCACGCCTGACTCTGTTTCACGATTACTGAAGCCGGTACGGTCCGTTCAAATGCCACTGATCAATATTTAATTTTGAAGTCATATTGACATTTATTCTACAAAGAGCAATACTCGACATCCATTCCCTGTCGGCGTATTAAACCGCACCCTCAAGCCGACATCCAGTCGTCATTCGACCCCATCATCCTTTGATATCTCTCTTCCATAGGATGCACCGAAAGTCCGTAACAGTATAATAATCGTGGGGTTGACTCACAACATAAAATATGTTATTATCCATAGAAGTTGATATGTGTTAATCATGTGATGATGATATCTGTTCGCCTAACTCAGAAGCTCTATCATCTTTCCAAGATATCGTCGTACATGCAACTTTCAAGATTACCTGCAACCAGAGGAGACATGATGACACAGCAATTACCACTGCTCCCGACCGGTGAACCTAATTTCGAAAACCTTCGTCTTGAAAATGCAGTCTATGTTGATAAGACGATGTATTTTCCCTTGTTAAAAAAGACAAGCAAATTTATCTTCTGCGCCCGTCCTCGCCGCTTCGGCAAATCGCTTACGGTAACCGCGCTCGATGCTTTCTATTCTGGACATAGTAATCTTTTCCATGGATTAGCGGCAGAAAATCAAATCAACTCTCCTGAATTTGTGCCCCGTCCTGTCATTCGTGTTGATATGAGCGATGTTGGCGGTTCACGCAACATCGGAATTTTAGAACAGAAATTAATGGGCCGCCTCGGAGTGAACGCAGAGAGACATGAAGTCACTTTAAGGGGCGCAGATTCGGCAGATGCCTTCTTGTTTCTCATTGAAGATATCAAGAAAGCGAACGGACGGAATATTGTTGTCCTGATAGATGAATACGACTCCCCGATCATCAGTATTCTCCAAAGTGACAAATATCCGATTCAAAGGAATTTTCTCGCCGAATCCCGTGAAATCATGAGGAATTTCTATTCCAAGATCAAATCAGCAGCTGAACATATCGATTTTGCCTTCATCACCGGCGTGACGAAATTCTCCAGGATGGGAGTCTTTTCATCGCTCAACAACCTTATCGATATCTCACTCGAGCCGAATTTCAATGCCTTCATGGGCTACACGCACAAGGAATTAGAGGAGAATTTCAAACCATTCATAACCGAGGCATCCGAAACACTCAAGATAAACGAAAATGACCTTTTAGTAAAATTAAGAGACTATTACGACGGATTTTCATTCGATGGCCAAACCAGGCTCTACAACCCGTTTTCCGTTCTTTCTTTCTTCGCAAGCGCCAGGAAGAGATTTTTAAATTACTGGATGAAATCAGGATCCAACACGTTTATTAGAAAATTCCTTAAGGACCAAACCCTCACGGCAGATCAGTTCCAGGGCTTGGTGGTGGACGCTAATTTCGTGAGCGATCCGGGAGAAATCGACTCCACTCGTCCTGAAGGATTCCTTTATCAATCGGGCTACCTGACCCTTAGGGAACAAACCGATACTTCTTTTACCCTTGACTATCCCAACTTTGAGGTCCGCACGGCCTTTTCTGCCCTGTTCCTTCAGAACCTAGCCCACGAATCAACTTGGTCCGACATAGACGTTGCCGCGAACGAGCTCAAGCAATGCCTTGATGACATAAACGTTCCCGGAATAGTGGAAATCTTCATGAGGCTTTTTGCCGACATATCATACGAAGACCACTCGAAAGCGTACCGCAAGCCGAACATAAGCGTCCTGGCGAACATCATCCGGAAGATCGGGCTGTTCTTGCCATGGGGCAAGGAACGGAAACTTAGCGAATCGCTGGCAGATTTATTCCGCAGGAGGATGGGCGAAGGATTCTATCGCTCTGTACTGCATTCCGCTCTGAACATGGCCGGAGCGAAAGTGACTCCAGAGAGGCATGTTGGATTGGGACGCATCGATCTGCTGGTCGACTGTGGAACGGTTATCTACGTCATCGAACTCAAAATGAGTGAGGGTGCCCAAGATGGAGAAATCACCGCCCTGACAGGAATGAAACAGATTCTCGAAAAAAGATACGGTCGTGCCTTCAAAAACCCGGTTTTGGTTTCACTTGCCATCGGCAGGGACGAAAGGAACATCGTCGCCTGCCGCTTTGATATCGACGGGGTGGAATCTACCGTAGAAATCTCAGATCCGTGAAAACATATTTCAGGCCGAAGAGACGCGCATGACTGACGAAACCTGCGCCATCGGACGCCGAACTTCATCCCCAGACGGCGAAGACGGAATCCTTTCCGCCTCAAACGGCTGAGACCCTATCTGCGGGAAACCTGACGTCATGACTCGTGCCATAGACGCTCGAGTCGAAACCCGCTTGTACCCTCTAAACCATACCTTAACCATACCTTAACCATACCTTAACCATACCTTAACCATACCTTAACCATACCTTAACCATACCTTAACCATACCTTAACCATACCTTAACCATACCTTAACCAT
>JAISFS010000192.1 GCA_031263485.1 Deltaproteobacteria bacterium
ACGAGAGTGTCAACCGGCACTCCGGAGGGCTCCTTTCCAGTTGGCGGTCTTGGCCCCGGTTCGTGGATGGCGCTTACGCCCAGTTCCATGCGCAGAGCGCAGATTCCTGTAAGGCCCTCTAAACGGCTGCCCGACGCGTCGCAAGCGTTGGCTCAGGCGAGGGAGGATAGTTGAGCGTCTCCATGCAGAAAAGCGTCCGTCTCAGGCTGGCGTCCGGCTCCTGACGTTAGCGCCCGCAGGGCGCGGAGAGGGATTCCGGAAGTCCCCATCAGGAGGACGTCATGCGTCTCCGCCTTCGGCATCCAGGATTCTGTGGACCTCGGACAACCTCAGATCCTGCTTTAAGGCTATCTCCTCCGGGCTCATGTTCTTGGTGCGCATAGCCAGGACAGCCTTGGCGGTTTTCAAGTCCTCTATCTCCTGGGCCTGTGACTTGATCGTCACATCCTGTGACTTGAGCTTCCCCGCCTGTGACTTGATCGTCACATCCTGTGACTTGATCGTCACATCCTTTGACGCATTCTCCGCCTTGACTTTTGAAAATTCCCCGAGTGTTAAGTCATCGGCCAGTTGATAGACGTTGGCGCCCATTTTTATTAGCACCTCCTGAAATCCCTTCATCATTTCCGCAGTGGCGATGCCGCCCCGCGCGCTGACTCCGAGATATGCCATGGTAAGTATGTTCGGGTTCCTGGTCTTTTCCGACAGGATCCGCATCTGGTTGAAATATTCCTCGGTCGTCGGCACAGGATCGACCGGGACGCGCCCGAGAGGGGCGAAAAGCAACTCGACGAGCTGGTCCTGGGACAGGACGGTGCCGGACTCGTTCGCGTCCCGGACCTTCCGGACCACCTTGGCCATGTCGATCCGCTTATCCAGGACGATCTGGTTGAGCTTGAGCTGCAGGAAACCCGCGCCCCGGGGAAGATCGTCGGGATAGCATCGCTGCGGGCGCTTCCCGATGCCGCCCGAATAGACGACCGTGATCGAGACCGGAACGCAACGTCCCGCCTCAGTTGAGTGTTCAAACGCCAGCAACGCGAGATATACCGCGAACCTGACGACGTCGATGTACCTTGCCGTGGATTGGAACTCGATTACGTGAATGGAGCCGTCGGCAAGCTTGAACACGCAGTCGGGACGACTTATCCCCAGGTTGGGCCTGATCAGTTCCGTGTTCAGCGGTACGGCGCCTTCGACGTTGTCGGGCGGGACGCCCAAATAACGCAAAACGGGGTGGGGCATTAGGCCTGTCAGGCGTTTCAGATAGCCGTCCTTGCCTTGCGTGGGCGGTTCGAGAGGCGCCTGGGCGCCTGGCCCGTCGGCTTCCCTGTCGTCCGCCCGACAAACCCGACAGGACAAGGATGCCAGACCGAGAATTATAATTATAATTGCGAGAAAAGAAAACGTCATCTCACCTACGCTACGGTTTGCGGGAAGGCCAGTCGACCGAACCCGGATTCGAACTGTTTCCGGCAACAGGGCATCCGGTTGACAGGCCACAACGGCCATTTCATTTTACACAGCTTCGCTTCGTTGTGCAATACGTCCTCACGTCCTCAACGGTCGCGTCCAGCCTTCTTCACTAACGTTCCAGGTCCCGGCACCCACACTTCCGGCACCCATCACCCCGCGCCTCCGACAACCTCCGTACTCCCTCCCCCAGTAAGGCATCAAGGCAGGGGGCGGACAGGGGTGGGTGCCCGCAGGGCAGCGGCACGACAGCCTCGGCTATCGGGTATCGGGTATCGGTGGCCGTCCTTGACCGGAATGCTTGCCGCCTAGGAGCCTGTTGCATAATTCACAATTGCATTGCCACGGAGCTATTAGTTGTGGACGGACTGCTTCTTGCCTGCCACATCCATCCTCGTACCCTTCCTCAAAACCCCTTGTGCAACAGGCTCCTAGGCCAACCGTAGCTAAGACCCCCAACGGGCGAATCCACTGACGGACGGGAAAGGGCCGGTTCCCCTGATCCCGGCCACGTTTTCCGCCGCCGGAGACGTCTCCCCGCATCGCCCTCGCGGACGGACGCCGTGCGCAGAAACCCTTCCGGTCGCTCCCGGGCCCGGACATGGCACGGCGGAACCCGTTTTCCCGAGTCCCGGGTCCCAGGCGCCTGTTGTCAACGTCCTCCGCAAGTGGTAACATAAATAGTTTGCATGGTGAAAGGGTAATCGTTCACCCCCCCTCACACTCGCCTCCCCCATCCGGGACGGACAGTCCCCAGGCTCTTCGTGAAGCGTCCCGTCCCGAACGCACCTCGTTGACCGCAAGGGATCACATGCTCGTGATGCCGACGACCGGCCCCGGGCGTCCCACGGGAAGAAGGGGAAAGGCAAGGGGAAGGGCGTCGGCCCCCGCGGGAAGGCCAAGGCGCCCGCCGGCGGGAAGCGGTACATGGCACCGTCTCCCCCGGCCGCTGGGCGGTGCCCGCTGGATTTGCGGGTCCCTGTTCTTTCCCGGGCTCAGGTGCCTGACGTACGGCGTCATGTCGCAGATAAACCGCTCGAAGGCGGTGCGGGGGAGCCAGCGCGCCCGCCGGTCCCCGCCCGGCCTGGCGGGTCGGGGGCTTGGCAAGTTCCCGGAAGAGCCCTTTTCAGGCCTTGGAGTCCCCGGTACGCCGATCCGCCCCCGTGGCGGCGGACGGCACGGCGCCCGGGTGCCCCGATCCCCGCGAACCGCCCGTTGCCCGGGCGGCCCCCCTTTCCGACCGCGCCTTCCCGTCGCTCCGTCCGTTTCGGTCGGGGCGCCGTCCGGGAAGACCCCCTCCAGCCCGAGGGCGGCGGAGGCTCCCCCTCCAGCCCGAGCGCGGCGGAGGCACCCCCTCCCGCTTCCGGTCCTGACGGCGCGTCCCGCCATCGGCGGGACCGCCCCTTTCGGCGGCCGGTCGCGAGACCGCAACCCCGCCAATGAGATGCGGCATCGTCAAGCTTCAGTGCAGGCCGCTCTCTCGTCTCACCTCCTTTGAGGGAGGGGGTGAACGGATACGTGAGGTGAACGGATACGTGAAAGGAAGGCCTGCGGCATGACCAGATACCTCTCCCTAGATCCGGGGGAAAAGACCGTGGGGGTCGCCGTGGGCGACTCCGCAGGCGCCGTGGCCAGGCCCCTCGCCCCCTTGTGCCGTAAGCCGCACGCCCGTTTCCTGCGCGAGGTCGCTGGCCTCCTTTCCAAGGAGGGAGCCGATGCCCTGGTGGTGGGGCTCCCGCTCAGGGACGGGCAGATCGGACCCAGGGCCCAGTCCGCCCTGGCGCTGGCCCACGAGCTCAGGAAGGCCACCGGCCTGCCTGTCGTGACCGAGGACGAGTCCTTCACCACCGTAGAGGCGTGGGGCATTCTGGACGGAAACGGGGTCAAGGGAGACCGGGCGCGCAGGCGGGCAGACGGGGTCTCGGCCGCGCTCATTCTTGAGCGGCGGCTCCAGAGGGAGCTGGCTGCCGGGGATTGCGCCTCGGTCGGGGAGTGCGCCACAGCCGGAGAGCTCGTCTCGATCGAGGCCCGGGGCGCGGCAGGGACGATGGCGGCCCCGTGGCGGGAAGCCGCCGCGGCGCCGGAACCGGGCGGGACGCCACGTGACCGGGCCGGCGCGGACGGCGCGGGCGCGGCAGACATCGCCCAGGAGTAGCAAGGTGCGTTTCAAGAGAAAGCCGGTCCCGGCCAAGGTCAAGAGCGGGCCAAGCATAGTTGGCAGGATCCTGGGGTTCGCCGGGCTGATCGCGGTGGGGCTCCTCATCTTCGGCTTCATCGAGCTCCTCAAGTACGGGGAGCGCTTCACGGCGCCCGAGACGGCCAGCCGCGAGGTGCAGGTGACCATCCCCCTGGGCGCGGACTACCCCAGGATAGCCCAGATCCTCCTGGACGCGGGCGTCATCCGCGACAAGGACGCCTTCCTGATGGCGGTCCGCATCAGTTCCAGGCTCAAGAGGCCCGTGGCCGTGAAGGCCGGGGAGCAGACCCTGGATCCGTCCATGAACGCCTGGCAGACCCTTGCGCTCCTGGCCAAGGGTAACTTCAAGCTATACCCCTTCACGGTGCCAGAGGGCTGGAACATGGCCGACATCGCCCGCCAGGTGGAACTGGCCGGCCTGGGCAAGGCCTCGGAGTTCCTTGCGCTTTGCCGTGACCCGGAATACGTGCGGTCGCTGGGCATCCAGGCCCCCAGCCTGGAGGGCTACCTCTTCCCCGAGACCTACAGCTTTCCACGGGGCACCCAGCTCAGGACGGTCGCGAAGGCCATGACCGACCAGTTCTTCAAGGTCTGGGCCCGGTACTCCGAGCAGGCGGACGCGAGGGGCCTCACCATGAACGAGACGGTGACGCTGGCCTCCATAGTCGAGAAGGAGACCGGCGACCCGGCTGAGCGGCCGCTCATCGCCGCAGTCTTCTACAACCGCCTGGAAAAGAAGATGCCGCTCCAGACCGACCCCACGGTCATCTACGGCATCCCTGACTTCGACGGGAACATCACCCGGGCCCACCTCCGCGCCGCCCACCCCTGGAACACCTACGTGATCCAGGGCCTCCCGCCCGGCCCCATCGCGAGCCCCGGCGAAGCCGCCATCCGGGCGGCCGTGAACCCCGTCCAGGCCGACTACCTGTACTTCGTCTCCAGGAACGACGGCACCCACCACTTCTCCTCCACCCTCAAGGAGCACAACCGCATGGTAGCCCAGTACCAGCGGCAGGGGCGGTCCTGACCCCCGCGCTCCGCCGCCACGTTCCGGGTGCCTCCCGGCCCGGCGGCCCCTGCCCGCCGCTCCCAAGGGAGGCCCTCCCCGGACCATGCGCTCCCTCATAATCAAACGCAGCATCCTGGCCGAGACCGTCCCGGCCTTCGCGGTGAACCTCGCGGTATTCACCTTCATCCTGCTCATGGCCCGGGCCATGCAGCTGGCGGATCTGGTGATCACGAGCGGCGTCTCCACCGTGGACGTCGCGTGGATTATCCTCCTGGTAATGCCCAAGATGCTGTCCATGTCCGTGCCCATGGCGGCTCTCCTGGCCCCGCTCACCACGTTCCTCAGGATGAGCGCCGACTCCGAGATAACGGTGCTCAAGGCCTCTGGGGTGTCCCTCTACCAGCTCCTCGCGCCGGTCGCGCTCTTCGGACTCGCGGCGGGGGCGCTCACGGGCCTCTTCAACGTGTACCTGACACCGGCCGCGAACCTGCGCTTCCGCGCGGAGATCCTGGCCCTGGCCAAGGCCCGCGCGGATCTGGCGATAAAGGAGCAGGTCTTCGTCCGCGACTTCCCCGGGCTCACGATCTACGTGGGCCAGCTCCCCTCGCGCACCGAGGAGATGGAGAACGTCTTCATAAGCGACCGCAGGCTCGAGGGCGAGAACACGGTGATCGTCGCCTCCCGGGGGATGCTGGACATCGACCGCGAGGAAGGGCTTCTGCTCTTCCGCCTCGTGAACGGCGTCATCGACCGCATGCACGAGACGCGGAAGAGCGTCGACAGCATCTTCTTCGAAACCTACGAGCTCAAGATCTCCCCCGGCACGGAGTTCGCCTCCGAGGAGGGCGGCTTCGCGGCGGGCCGCTCCGAACTCCCCACCTCTCAGCTCCCTGCGGAGACCGAGCGTCTCCGCGCCGCCGGGCTCGACTCCTGGGTCGACTACGCCATCGAGTACCATCGCCGCTACGCGTTCCCGGTCGCGGCTTTCCTCATGGCGGTCATAGGCATGCCCCTGGGCGCGAGCTTCCGCGCCCGGGGACGCAATTTCGGACTGGGCGTGGGGCTGGTCATCTTCGTAGTCTACTATTCCGTGTTCTCGCTCGGCATCAGCTTCGCGTCCGCCGGATCGTTGCCCCCCGCCCCTGCGGTCTGGTCCGCCAACGCCATCGCCCTGGTCCTGGCGCTCCTGCTCCTGAAGGGCATCAACCGCTCCTCCGCCATAGACCCGCGCGCCGCCGCCAGGCGCTTCTGGTCGCGCGTACTGGGCAGGACCACCAACGGCAGGCACGCCGACGACGATCCGGCGATAGCGGGCCCCGCGGCCGACGCTACGCGCCAAGGCCACGTTTCCGACACGGCTAGCCAAGGCCCCGTGACCGACGCGGCTGGCCGGGCACCCGCGACCGATGCGGTTGGCCAGGGGCCTGCGGCAGACACGGCTAGCCAAGGCCCCGCGACCGACACGGCAAGCCATGGCCCTGCGGCAGACGCGGCTGGCCGGGGGCCCGAAGCAGACGCGGCTGGCCGGGACGGGACCGCCGACCGTACGAGCCGGGAGGACGGACTGTGAGCGTCATCACGCGCTACCTGGCGGGGCTCTTCGTCAAGCACCTTCTCCTGTGCCTCGCCGGCTTCCTGTCGCTGTTCCTGGTCGTGGACTTCATCGAAAAGATCTCCGACTTCGTGAGCCACGACATCCCCGCCTCGGACATCGCGCTATATTTCCTGGCCCAGATCCCCTACGTGGCCATCCTTCTCATTCCCGTGGCCACCCTGGCCTCAACCCTCATCACCCTGGTCATCTTGGCCCGCAACTCCGAAATAGTCGCCTTCAAGGGCTCCGGAGTGAGCCTCCTGCGGCTCTCCCGTCCCTTCCTGGGCGCGGGCCTGGTCCTGTGCGCGCTGGTCTTCCTTCTGGAGAACCTTGTGACGCCCTCTGCCGCGACCGTGGCCAACCGCATCTGGGAGGGTCAGGTCCGCAACCGCCGCTCCGAGCCCCTGCAGCGTCAGGTCCGGGACGTCTGGGCGAGGGAGGTGAGGCTCCTGGAGCATTTCGCGGTTTACGACGAGACCCGGGGCGAGGCCCTGGGTGCCTCTTTCATCCTCTACGACGACCGGCTCAACCTCTCCACGCGCATCGAGGCGCGCAAGGCCGTCTTCACGGACGAGGGGGTGAGGCTCACGGACGCTGAGGTCAAGAGCTACCGGGGCATGGATGGTGTGGGCATACCCCGCTTCGACTTCCGCCGCCAGGCGGAGCTGTTCGTCCCTGGCTTCCCCCCTCCGCCCGCAGGGCTGGGCCGACAGGGCGAGACCGACTCCAGCGAGCTGAGCTTCCGGGCGCTGTCAGAGACCATAGCGCTCCTGAAGGCCGAGGGCTTCTACCCTGTCAGGCAGATGGTGGACCTGCAGTTCAAGTTCTCGCGGCCCTTCATCACCCTGATCATGATAATCGTGGGCATCCCGATAGGCTTCTGGCGCGAGAAGGGCGGAAGCGTGGCCATGGGGCTGGTGCCCGGCCTTCTCCTGTCCTTCCTGTACCTCGTGACGATGGAGGTCTCGCGGAGCGTGGGATACGCGGGCCTCCTGCCCCCGCTCATCGCCGCCTGGCTGCCCAACTGCTTCTTCCTGCTCGTGGGGCTGTTCCTGTTCAGCTACCTGCGCCATTGACGCGCCCCTGCGGCAGGAGCAACGGGAACAGGCGGCTACGAGGGACGCCGGAAGGGGAAGCGCTCGGGTTTCCCCCCGGAGAGCGATGCCGTGGCACCGCAAGCGTCGACTCGCGCAAGCTCGCCCGCAAGCGCCGTCTCACTCGCCCGCGCCCGCAAGCGCCGTCTTACTCGCCCGCGCCCGCAAGCGCCGGTTCGCTCGGTCGCGCCCGCAAGCGCCGACCCGCGCAAGCATCGGCTCACGCAGCCGCGTCCGCGCCTCGCGCGGGCGGCGGGGCCGCCTTCTTGGAGGCGGGGATCCATTTCCTCATGATCCTGTCCAGCTCGCCGACGTCGATTGGCTTGGCCATGAAGTCGTCGAAACCGTTCTCCAGAAAGAACTCACGCATGCCCGCGAGGGCGTTTGCCGTGAAGGCCACGACCGGAAGGGTCGAGAAGCGATCCTCCTCCATGGCGCGGATGGCCTGGACGGTCTCGATGCCGTCCATGCCCGGCATCATGTGGTCCAGGAATACCAGATCGAAGTCCCCCCTCTCCAGGGCCAGCACCGCCTCCCGGCCGCTCGATGCCGTGGAGACCAGCGCCTGGTACGGGGCGAGGAGCCCCTCAGCCACGATGAGGTTGGAAGGCAGGTCGTCCACGACCAGCACCGCCGCCTCAGGCGCGGTGAAGCTCACCTTCGTGACCGGGCGGGTCACCGCCGGCGCCGCGTCCAGCTCACCCATGGGCCTGGAATCGACCGCCTTTTGCACGATCCGTGCCGTGAAGGTCGTGCCTTTGCCGAACTCGCTTTCCGCCGTGATGTCGCCCCCCATGGCGCGGGCGAGCGACCGGGCGATGGAGAGCCCCAGGCCGGTGCCCTCGACCGCCCGGGCCCCAGAGGAGTCCGCCCGGGAGTACTCCTTGAAGATCCCTTTGAGGTCGGCGGGCCTGATGCCCACGCCCGTGTCCTCCACCAGGAAGGTCAGGAGCACCGACTCCAGGGGCTCGGACGCCTCCTCCCCGACATCGTGGGCGTCCGGGGGGGCGGGGGGCTTCCCTCCGCCGGATCCCGTCGACGCCCTGCGGACGGCCGCGGCGTCAGACGCCCCGTGTTGCAGGGGGATCGAGCTCACGGTAAGGCTCACGCGCCCCTGCGGCGTGAACTTCACGGCGTTGTGGAGGAGATTCAGGAGGATCTGCTTCACGCGCCCGGCGTCCCCGTAAAGGGCGCCCGGCAGGTCCGGGGAGGCCTTCACCTCCAGCTCAACCCGCCGCTCGCCGATGCGCACGCGCGCGACCGCCGCGGAGTCGGCCAGCAGCGCCGCGGTGGAGTAGCGTCCCGGCTTCAGGGTCACGGCGCCCTGCTCGACCTTGGAGATGTCCAGGATGTCGTCTATGACGGCGATGAGCCCCGCGCCCGCCTTGGCGACGCCGTCTATGCGCTCCAGGGCCTTCGGGGTGCCGTATTCGCGCTGCGCGAGCTCGGCCATGCCCACGACCGCGGCCATGGGGGTGCGGATCTCGTGGCTCATGCGGGCCAGGAAGGACGACTTCGCGCGCATGGCCGCCTCCGCGCGCCTGGCCGCGCCCCGGCTGGAGAGGATCGAGGCGAGCCCGCAGGCCGACACCAGGAGCACCGCCAGGATCTGGATGGACAGGAAGAGCGTCATGCGGGAGTTCGAGAGCCTCAGGACCCGGTCGTCCACGTCGACCCCGGCCACGGCCTCGATGCCCCCGTCCGCGCGACGCACCGGCGCGTAGGCGCTGGACAGGCCCTCCCAGCCCTCGACGTAGATGCCTATGCCCTCGCAGACGATCTCGCCGCGCTCCCAGGTGGCCTCCGCCCCGGTCTCTTCCGCGACGTCCACCGTCTCCGTGTCGAGCCCCACCCGCGTCCGCTCGTCGAAGTCGTTGTCTATGATGTAGCGGATCCGGCCGCCGTCCTCAATCCGGAAATAGTAGACGTACAGGGCGCCTATCCGCGCCCCGAACTCCGCCAGGCGTCCCTTCAGCGCCGCATACTCCGGAAGCTGCACGTCATCGGCCGCGGTGAAGGCCGAGAGCTCCTCGCCCGTGACCATGAGCGCCAGGGACACCGCCTGGCGGCTTATCCGCTCCACGAAGGCCCTCTCCTGGTCGTCCATGTAGCCGCGCAGGATGAGCCCCGTGTACAGGGAGAGCGCGAGCACCGCCCCCAGGGAGACGAGGAACATCACGAAGCCCGTGTGTCTCCCCAGGAATGCCTTGATTCTCAGGCCCGGGCCTCCTACGTCCATTTCAGGCGCCCCTCCCCGCCTTCATGAGCCTCCGCGCGATGACCCCGGCGCCGGTGAAGTCGGAGTCGTGGGCGAGCCCGGCTATCCTCCGCGCCTCGCGGCGCACGCCCTCGGATGAGGCGCCCGCCAGGATGCGGGGGACGGCCTCGTCCACTGCCTCCACGTCCCTGAGCTCCAAGGCGGCGTTCAGGCGCTCCAGCTCCTCGAACAGGACGGGCGACCCGCCCGAGACAGCTTCCGAACGTTCGTCCCTGAGCCTTTGAGCGAGGGGCGCGCCGGAGACGGGAGCCGAAGGCGCCGGGACCGCCGCATGCCCGCCTTCCGGGAAGGGGGCCGCGGCGCCGCCGCGGCGGCCCCCGAAGCCGCAGGCCTTCTCCGCCGCTTCCAGAATCCTTTCGAGCCGCTCGCGGAAGAAAGGCAGTCGCCGGGTTATGAGATGGCAATCGTAGTCACGGCCGGCCTTCTCGAGCTCCATGGCCTCGCGCGAGAGCTCCAGGGCGCCGATGCCCGAGAGCCCCGACTTCAGGGAGCGGGCGACGAAGGTGAACTGGGACATCGAGATGACACGCGCCGGGACACCGCCGCCGTCTCCCCCTTCTGGGGCGCCGGACGCGGTAACGGCGGAAGCTTCGCCGCCGCCTGCCGGCATCGGGCCATCTCCGACGGGCCCGGAACCTACGGAAGCCCTGACATCGGAGCCGTCAAGATCGGCCACCGGCACGACCGGGGCGACCGTCCCCGCCCCGGCTTCAGGGGCAAGGCCCGGCGCGGCGGCGCGGACGCCCTCCCGGGCGCCCGCCGCCAGGCTTTCTGGGATGAAACGGAAGACCGGCCCCGCCATTCCCGAGGAAGTCAGGAAGGCCGGGAGGCCCGTCTCGGCGATCGGGGGACCGACGAGGCTGCCCATCACGGAGCGGCAGTCCTCCGAGAAGACCTTGAGAAGATCGGCGTAGCGCCTGGAGGAGCCGCCGGAGCGGGCGAGCCCGAGCCCGATGTCCACGCCCTCCGCCGAAAGCATCCCGTAACCAGCCGGGACGCCTTCGCCGAAGCCGTCCGGCTCGCCCGGACGGTCGGGCTCGGGCGCCGCGTCGCCCTTCGCCGCGTAACGGAAGAAGGGCGACAGGCTCGCCGCCGAGTCGCCGGCATTGGCCGCGGAGGCCGCGGCGGGGGCCCCGGCCCGCCAGATGGCGGCATGGCGGCCCGAGGCGTAGGCGGTGGAGACCGAACGGCTCCAGGCCTGCTCGTCGAAGGCGGTGCCGCCGGAAAACGCCCGCCGCCAGGCGGCTGCGCCGCTGTCGCCGGGAGCGCCCGTCAGAAGCGAGTCGCCCAGGCCCGCGCCGCTGGCCAGCGTCTTCGAGCGGGGGATCCACCTGGCCAGGGCCTCGTCCAGCTCCGCCGGGGTCACGGGCTTGGCGATGGCCCCGCTGAAGCCCGCGCAGGTGAGCACGTCCGCGGCGCCCTCGGCCCGGGGCTCGGCCAGGGCCACCACCGGCAACTCCGCGAAGCGCCCGCCCGGGACCGCGCGGATACGGCGGCAGATGCCCGCGCCGCCTATCCCGGGCATCACCTGGTCCAGGAGCACGAGGTCGTAGTCCTTGACGGCCAGCTTCTCCAGGGCCTCCTCGGCGTTCATGGCGGAGTCCGGCACGATGCGGTAGGGGGCCAGGAGCGCGAACAGCCCCTCCTGGCTCTCCCGCGAGCCGCAGGCGGCCAGCACCCGGGCCTCGGGAGCCGCGAAGGAGGGCTCCGTCCGGCCGACCCGGCCGGACGCGGCGGAGAAGAGCTGACCCACGGGCCTCCAGGAGGCCACCTTCTGGACCAGCTCCGCCCGGAGGACGGCGCCCGCGCCGCCCGCTCCCCGCCTGACCGTGAGCCCTCCCTTGAGGGCCCGGCAGACCCCCGCCGCCAGGGCCAGCCCCAGTCCCGCGCCGTTGGGCGGGAGACCGGCGCCGTCCTCCCGGCCGTCGGGATCTGCCGCCGGGTTGAAGCCGCCGAAGAGCCTGTCCAGGTCGCCGGGGCCCAGCTGTGCCCCGGGCACCTCGGCCGTCATCACGAGCCGCAGGTCGAAGCCCTCGCACGCGGGCTCTATCGAGAAGCGGACGAAGCCGCCCCGCGCGTTGCGGAGGGCCTGGCCCAAAAGATTCAAGATGACGCGGCGCACGCGCCCCTCGTCCCCCACCAGGGTCTCGGGAAGATCCGGACGCGCGTCCACCAGCAGCTTCAGGGGCGCGGCGCCCAGCCCGGCGCGGGCGACAGCGACCGCGCCGCTTATGAGCCTCGCGGTCCCGTAAGGCGCCCCCTCGTCGAACCCGTCCCCCGCCTCCAGGCGCGAGAACTCCAGGATGTCGTTGATTATGGAGAGGAGCCCGGCGCCCGCGGTCTTGATGCCCTCCAGGTGCTCGAGCGCCTTCAGTTTCCCGTAGTCGCGGCGGGCCAACTCGGAGAGGCCGATGATGGCGTTCATGGGGGTGCGGATCTCGTGGGACATCCCTGCCAGGAACAGCGACTTGGAGTGGTTGGCGGCGTCCGCGAGCCTGGCCTCCCGCCTCCAGCCCATCAGGCAGGCGAATCCCGAGGACAGGAATGTCAGAAGCGCCACGGTCTGCACCGCGGAAAGCCAGCGCATGCCCACGAGCCACCCGGGCAGCCCTTCGCCCCAGGCGGCCTCCGCCGCCGCCACGGCCGCCACGTTCCCCTCGGAGTCGAAGACGGGCGAATAGGCGGCGTAGAGGTTCTCGCGGCCCGTACCGCGCACGTCCTCGATCGGGCCCTCCTGCCCGTCGAAGGCGCGCGAGAGCCCCAGGCGGGCGGAGGAGTCGAACGGCTCGCCCGGCAACGCCGCGCCGCCGGGGCCACCGGAGTCGGCCACGTACTCGACCTGGCCATCGTCCATAAGCAGATAGCTTACCCGCAGATCCCCCCCGACGAATCCCCTGAGGTTTTCCGCGAGCTTCCGGTAGGCTTCGGAGCCCTGGTCGGGGTCGCCGCGGAAGCCCTGGATCTCGTCGCCCGACGCCAGGAAGGCCGCCTCCGCCGAGGCCGTTGACAGGCTCTCCGCGAAGCTCTCGCGGTCGGAGGCGATGTAGTCCGAGATGAGCCCCCGCGTGTAGAGGGCGACGGCCAGGACCGCTAGCGCCGTGAACACGAACAGGAGCGCGCCGGAGCTTCGTCTTAACGCGTCCAGCCACCCCCGTTCAGCAACCCGCGAAAGCCGCAGGCGAGCCAGCCGACCGACCCCCGCGCTCACGGGCGGCCTCCGGCGGTCGGGGCAACCGACGGCGAGCCTGGGGCAACCGCGGGGCCGGGGGCAGCAAGGGCGGCAAAGGCGGTGGAACGGGCCGTCATGGGGGTCCCGGAGTTACCGGTGTTCCGGGAGTTTACGCTGTTCCGGGAGATCCCTGGGATCCTGCGACCGGACACGGGCCGCAGGCAAGGGATTCCGGGCGACAGCGGATTTCCGCGGTTACATGGGGCGTCCAAGGTATTGGGGGCGGCAGGACTGGCGGGAGCGGGGCCTGAAAGGCTGGCCGCGGAAAGGCCCGGGCAACCTGACGGCTCGCCTTCGTGGCCCAGCGGAGGCCCGCCCGACCGGACGGAAAGGCGAAATCGGTCAGGAGGATCGTCCATGGTATGTAGAGCACCCTGGCCGCAGGCGACGCCTGCGGCGTGAGTCACTGGGCGCCGCAGTCTGCGTCCGCCCGAAGGCGCGGTGTGCGCCTTCCTTAAAGATTCTGTGTAATCCCGAGGTACGGCCCGCGCGGGAAGCCGAGGGATGCCGGGGCGGCATGCACGCGCCTCATGCGCACCTTGGCGGGGACCGGGGATGCGGAATCGGCGACGGCGCTCGGGCGGGTAAAACAGGGACGGTGGCGGACAGAAAGGGCAAGTCCCCGATCCGAGATCCGGAAAGCGGTGAGCGGAGAGTTTCAGGGAGGTTCCGGCAAATAAGCGGGGACCCGGGGTTGACGTCCGCCTTACGCAGGCGGCGGCGCGGGTCTTGGAGGACGGTTCAGCGGGGGCCGCGAGGGCGGCAAGCGAGGAAGGAACCTGAAACTTGAGGTAACGCCCGGCATCCGCCGGAACGTCCCGGGGGGCGGACCATCCGCCCGGAGTCATGAAATTTCCACATTTGAAAATATAGTGGCGTAAATCCTGAAAGTCAATAGATTTGCCTCTTTCTGGGACAGCGGGCTTGCGGGGGTAACGTCCTGATTTCACAGATCTTTGTCTAAACCTCCCTATTCCGGCCAGATCGGGTGTCCGGTCGCCCGGAAGCGTCATGGTCTGTCTGATCCTTTCGAAGCCAGGCTTTCTGGGCCGAATGCGGGAAAAAATTTTTGGCTCGGGGAAATTAACTCCCAGAAAAGGGACCTGAAAAAAATATTTGCAAGGTTTAAGTAGAGGTGACAGCGTGAGAGAGAGCGCAAAATATTTGCACAACAACGGCATTCGCCGAAGAAAAAAGCATGCTCCCGAAGTCCCCTCCGGAGTCAACGGGGGAAGTTCAGTTAATATCAGGATAAAGGAAATAGCTAAAAGACGAATTTCGTAAATAATTTAGGTGGTATAACCAAGAGAATATTGGCAATATCAATGCAAATATTTTCATGTCCGCCTTGGACACGTATTGTGCGAGATGCCAACGATTTTCCGCAGTCGCCTCCGAACCGAACCGAACCCGAACCCGAACCCG
Source organism: Deltaproteobacteria bacterium (assembly GCA_031263485.1). Classification (GTDB taxonomy): domain Bacteria; phylum Desulfobacterota; class Desulfarculia; order Adiutricales; family Adiutricaceae; genus JAIRZX01. Next base: position 14,303 of record JAISFS010000192.1, read on the forward strand.
AACCCGAACCCGAACCCGAACCCGAACCCGAACCCAAACCAGACCGTCGGCCTCCTACACGTTCATGTTAATTATCAACATTCCGGCGCACGAAACATTTCAAGCCGTCACAATATGATGGGGGACCAAAGCGATTATGCCCAAGAAGCCGTTGCATGACGACCTGCTGAAAATTCCCGAACCGTAATATGCCTTCCTGCCGCCCGCGAGCTTCAAGAGCCTGGCCGGAATGCCCGAATTCCCGGAACGGCGGCGCGTCGGCATCGGGCCGAGCCCTGTACCGAAAAAATTCAGGCGATAATTCCACCAGCAGAAAGATTTTCGCCATAATCTTTCCGACATTGGCTAATGCCGTATGGAATACCGTTCGCCTGCCCGCTGCAAGTGTGCCCGCATCTTCACCCGTTGCGGACGATGGCTCCCGAGAATCCCAGTTCGCCCTCAGTTTCCCGTGACGACGCCGTCCGGTACCCCTTGCCGCCCTGAACCCTCCCCCGGAAAAATCTGCACTGTGGAAGCGCTCAACGGCCCCGCCAGACCCGGCCCATTCCACAAGACGCCCTTCCGTACTGTGCTCCCTCTCCCCATAATTCCCTCCTTCAGGCACCTCTTCCCTCATTCTTTCCTGCCTCTCTCGCCATTCCTCCTCAGCCCGAGAGGCTCCGCTCCTCAAACCGGCTGAACTCCCCGGCCTCTCTGGCCCGCCACGCCCGACGCCTTGAAGGAGAGACGAGATTCCCTGTCCTGACTGCGGACATCCGAGAGTCAGCGGCGGTCCGGGTCCTCTCACGGACTGCCCGGGGCCGTTCACGGACGATCATGGGCCATAGGGACCATGGGCCACTTTCCGATGATCCTGGCACGCTAGACGACGACAGGCCCAGGCTCGGCGGCGATCAGGACCGCATCGCGCATGGAACAGCCTCCCGATGGCGACCCGGAGCCCCTCGCGGTCGACCGGGAATCTTTCGCGGTGGCCCGGAACCCTTCACAGGGGGTCGGGAATCTCTCGCGGCGGCCTGAAACCCTTCGCGGCGGCCTGGAACCCGTCGAGGGCGACCGGGAATCTCTCGCGTGGGGCCTGGAATCTCTCGCGGGAGGCCTGGAATCTTAAGTGGGAAGCCAGGAGCCCATCGAGGGTGGCCGGGAACCCATCGCGGGCGGCCCTGCCTTGCGCTCCCGGTACCGACCGATCGCAGTTGCCTGCGGCAACCTCTCCCCGCGGCAACGATCTCCGTGCGCGGAAGTTCGCGGGACCCGCGCCCGTATTGACTTAAAGCGCACAAAAGGCTTATATTTGGCCGACAGATCCAAGGGAAACCGCCTTTCAGGGACGAATCCCGCCCGGCCCGCGGGACGCCCGGAACTTTCCGCCCCCCTCCCGCCCCGCCCCTTCGGGGCGCTCCATCCCAAACCACGGAGGCGCCACGGGGGCCTCGCCAGGTTGCCCCGCGGCGGTCGGACAAAAAAATGAAAACCTTCTGCTGCCTCATCATCGCCACGTGCGTCTCGGCCCTAGGGCTCGCCGTGGACGCGTCGGCCTACACCGTCTCCATCAACCAGTTCGTGGAGCACCCGTCCCTGAACGAGTCCGTGCGCGGCTTCAAGGAGCAGCTCGCGGAGCTCGGTGCCGAGGTCAACTACCACGAGCACAACGCCCAGGCCGACATGCCCACGGTCACGCAAATCGTGAACCAGATAATCGACGAGAAGCCCGACCTGGTGCTCGCAGTCGCCACCCCGTCCGCCCAGATCACGGCCCAGCGCATCAAGGACGTGCCCATCCTCTTCACCGCCGTGACCGATCCGGTGGACGCGAGGCTGGTGGCGTCCATGACGAAACCCGGCGCGAACGTCTCCGGCACCACGGACCTGAACCCCGTGGCGGCCCAGCTGGCGCTCATCAAGGAGATCCAGCCGGTGGCCAAGAACATAGGGATCATCTACAACGCCGGAGAGAGCAACTCCGTCGTGCAGGTTGAGCTCGCCCGCCGGGCCGCGGCCGCGAACGGCCTGGAACTGGTCGAGGCCGTCACGGCCGACACCGCGGGCGTGATGGCGGCCGCCCAGAGCCTCATCGGCAAGGTGGACGCCATCTACCTGCCCACCGACAACACCGTCATCTCCAGCGTCGAGGCCGTCATCAAGGTGAGCCTCGACCACAAGATCCCCATCTACCCCGCGGAGGACGACTCCCTCCGCAAGGGCGGGGTGGCGGTCCTGTCGATCAGCTACTACCAGCTGGGGCGCCAGACCGGCCGTATGGCCGCCAAGATCCTCGTGGACGGCGCCGACCCCGGCCAGCTCACTGTCGAGGAGCAGTCCGACTTCAACCTGATAGTGAATCGGGCGTTCGCGGACAAGATAGGCCTCGAGATCCCCGAGACCGTCCTCTCCAAGGCCAACGAAACCATCTCCAATTAAGCCTTTCCCCATCTCTTGGGCCAGCCGGCCCGGGCCGTTCCTCGACCTCGCGGCCCCGAGGGTCCGTCCGACCTCCGGGGCCCCGGATTTCCCGGATCTCGCGGCGGACGCGGGCCTCGTCCCGGAGGCCGCCGTCCGCCGCCATGACGCCGGGGCCTGGCAAGCCCCTCCCGCCGCATCGTCCCTCACAGGCATCTGCAACGGCGGATCCCGCCCGGTCGCACGGAGCCCCGCCTCCTGACGGGGCTCTCGAACCGGAAACCTCCGGGGAGCCGCTGAGCCTCGACCCGGAAACCTCCGGGGAGCCGTGAGGGGGTTGATCGGGCCTCCCCGCCGCAAAGGACCCCCATGAAACCTTTCCGCAGTTTCCTCGTCGCCGCCTGCGCCGCCGCGTGCGTCTCGGCCTTCGGGCCCGTCTCGGACGCGTCCGCCTTCTTCAGCGTCTCCATCAACCAGTTCGCGGAGCACCCCGCGCTTGACGAGATCGTGCGCGGCTTCAGGGAACAGCTCGAAGAACTGGGCATCGAGGTCTACTTCAGCGAACACAACGCTAAGGCCGACATCGCCGCGATCGGGCCGATCGTCGATCTGATAATCGGCGAGAAGCCCGACCTGGTGCTCGCCGTGGCCACCCCGTCCGCCCAGGAGACAGCCAAACGGGTCAAGGACGTGCCTGTCCTGTTCGCCGGCGTGACCGACCCGCTGGACGCCGGGATCGTCGCGTCCCTGTCCAAGCCGGGCGCCAACGTCACCGGCACCATGGACCTCAACCCCGTAGCCGCCCAGCTGGAGCTCATCAAGGAGATCCAGCCCTCGGCCGGGAAAATCGGGATCGTCTACAACCCCAACGAGAGCAATTCCGTCGTCCAGATGAATCTCGCCCGCAAGGCCGCGGCGGCCAGCGGCCTGTCGCTCGTCGAGGCGATGGCCACCGACGCCGAAGGCGTCGCGGCGGCCGCCCGGAGCCTCGCCGGCAAGGCCGACGCCATCTTCCTGCCCGCCGACAGCACCGTCGTCTCCGCCATGGATGCCGTCGTCGGGGTCAGCCTCGACCGCAAGATCCCCCTCTACCCCGCCAACGACGACTCCCTGCGCAAGGGCGGGGTGGCGTGCCTTTCAATCAGCAACTACCAGCTCGGCCGCCTGACAGGCCGCATGGCCGGCAAGATCCTCGTCGACGGCGCCGAACCCGGCCTGCTCCCAGTCGAGGAACAGACGGAGCTGAGCCTGACGGTCAACACGGCCTTCGCGGACAGGATTGGCCTCGAAATCCCCGCATCCGTCCTCTCCAGGGCAGACGAAACCCTCTCCCAGTGAGCCTTTACGCTTTTTCAGGAGCCATCGAGCTCGGGCTGGTCTACGGCCTCATGGCCCTGGGGGTCTACCTGACCTTCAGGGTCCTGGATTTCCCGGACCTTACCGTGGACGGCAGCCTCACCTTGGGGGCCGCCGTCTCCGCGATATGCATCACGAAGGGCCTGAACCCCTTCCTGTCTCTCATTCCGGCCATGACGGCGGGCTTCATGGCGGGCACGGTCACGGGCTTCCTGACCACCAAGCTCAAGATCCTCCACCTCCTGAGCTCCATCCTCACCATGACCGCGCTCTACAGCGTGAACATCCGGGTGATGGGGGGGAGGCCGAACATCGCGCTCCTGGGCAGGCCCACCGTCTTCGACCCAATCAGGGCCCTGAACGTCTCGCCATTCCTCGTCTCCAACATCCTCTTCATCGTCCTGGCGGTCGTGGTGGTCTCGGGGCTCATCTGGCTCATCCGCACGGAATACGGCCAGGCGCTCCTGGCCACGGGCGCGAACCCGAAGATGATAACGAGCCTGGGCGTGAACACCCACTTCACGACCATAACGGGCGTGGGCATCTCGAACGCCCTGGTGGCCCTCTCGGGGGCGCTCATCGCCCAGAACCAGGGGACAGCGGACGTGGGCATGGGCGTGGGCACCATAGTGGCGGGGCTGGCCTCCATCGTCGTGGGGGAGACCATCTTCAACAGCCGCCGCATCACCACCATCGTGATCTCCGTCGTGCTGGGCTCGGTCATCTACCGCCTGGCCATCGCCGCCGCCCTGAACCTGAAGTTCGCGGGCAGGAGCTTCGAGCCCTCGGACCTGAAGCTCCTGACTGCCGCGCTGGTCGTGGCCTCCCTCGTGCTCCCCAGGATCCGCCAGTCGTTCCGCTCCAAGGGCGGCGGCGGGGGCGGCAGGGAGAAGGGCGGCAAGTGACCTGCCCGGGGGCGTGAAGTGACATGCTGAAAATCCGCGGCCTCTCCAAATACTTCGCCAGGGGCACTGTCAACGAGGTGCGGGCGCTGAACCGCCTGGACCTGAACGTGGGCCCCGGGGAGTTCGTCTCGGTCATCGGCTCCAACGGCGCGGGCAAGTCCACGCTGCTGGGCTGCATCGCCGGGGCCGCCATCCCAGAGGAAGGCAGGATAGTCCTGGACGGCACGGACATCACCGGCTGGCCCGAATACCGCCGCGCCCGCCACATCGGCAGGGTCTTCCAGGACCCCCTGAGCGGCACCTGCGCCACCATGACCATTGAGGAGAACATGGCCCTGGCCCAGCGCAGGGGCAAGCCGCGGACGCTCCGCAGGGGCGTCACCCGCGCCGAGCGCGCCCGCTTCAGGGAGACGCTGACCCGCCTAGATCTGGGCCTGGAGAAGCGCCTGGGCGACCCCGCCGGATTCCTGTCCGGCGGGCAGAGGCAGTCGCTCACCCTCCTCATGGCCACCCTGGTGCGTCCCACGCTCCTCCTCCTGGACGAGCACACGGCGGCCCTGGATCCCCGCACCGCCGGGCTCGTCATGAAGCTCACCTGCGACATCATCGAGGAGGACAAGCTCACCGCCGTCATGATCACCCACAACATGCAACAGGCCCTGGCCTACGGCCAGCGGCTCATCATGATGCACCGGGGCTCCATCATCCTGGACTTCAGCGCAGAGGAGAAGTCACGGCTGACCGTACAGGACCTCATCCACCACTTCCACGCCGCGAACCCCGCCGTGCCCGGCGCCGTTTCCGACCGCCTGGTCCTCAGCTGACCTTCGCGCGGGCCCTGCCCCCTCAGGGCCCGGGGCACCACCGTCGCCCCGCGTCCCGCCCCGATTCCCCCGGCCCCGCCGGGTTTTTTTCGGCCCGCCGCGCCCTGCGGCCCCGCCGGGATTTTTCCGGCCCGCCGCGGCCCGCGACCTCGCAGTTTACTTTTCGGCCCGCCGGGGCTCACGGCCCCGGCGGGCCTTCCGCTCAGAAAGGCCTCCCTTGAACGCGAAGATCCCCTCGACAGCCCCGAACGCTCCGCGCCCTTCGGCGGCGCCTGGCGCCGGTACGCCGCTCAGGGCCGCCCTTTCCCGGCGGACGTCCCCGTCCGAGGACGAGGACGGGGACGGGCCCGCAACCTTCGCAGGGGACTCCGGGAAAGGAGCCGGCTTCTGGAAAGCCTTCAAGGCCGACTACCTGGCGGGCTTCACGGCAGGGGCGCCGATCCTGATGGGGCTTGTCCCCTTCGGGCTCATCTTCGGGGCGACCGCCAGAAACGCCGGCCTCAGCTGGATCCAGGCCCAGGCCATGAGCCTGGGCATTTTCGCCGGCTCGGCCCAGCTGGTCTTCCTGAACCTCTGGAACGAGGGGGTGAACGCGTTCGCCCTCCTGCTCACCGTCCTGTGCGTGAACCTGCGCCTGGTCATCTACTCGTCCTCGCTCGCGCCCTTCTTCGGGCCGCCGGCAACGAGGGCCGCCGGACTCGCCCGGGGCTACTTCCTGACGGACGAGAGCTACGCGATCTCCATGGCGGCATTCCTCAAGGAGGGCTTCGCCCGCAACCCCGCCTGGTTCTTTCTGGGGGCAGCGGGCCCCACCTGGTCGGGGTGGCAGCTCATGACGGCATCGGGGTATCTCGCGGGGACCTTCCTGCCCGAGAGCGTGCCCTTCGCCATGGCGATCCCGATGGTCTTCCTCGCGCTCCTCATCTCGGTAATGAAGTCATCCCGGCAAGGGCATCTCGCCAAGGCGACGGCGGGACTGGCGGCGGGGCTCGGCGTGGTCATCTTCCGCGAGGCCCCCCACAACATGGGGCTCGTCCTCGCCATCCTGACCGGCGTGGCCGCAGGGGCGATAACCTCCCGCGCCGGCCTTCGCGCGAAGGGAGATCGCTAGCGTGGAGGGCTTCTGGACGGCGCTGGCTCTCGCCGTAGGCGGCACGATGGCGCTCAGATCGTTTTTCTTCGCCGTGAAGCGGCCGCTGGTCCCGCCGCCTAAGCTCGCGGTCGCCCTGGAGTTCGTCCCGGTATCGATCCTGGCGGCCCTGGTCGCGGGGGAGTTCCTCCTGGGCGGCGGCCCGCTCTTCCCGAGGCTGGCGGCGGCCATGGCGGCTACGGCCATAGCCATGGCCTTCTCGAGGGATATCCTGACCATCGCGGGGGGACTCTCGGTCTACTGGATCCTGGACGCCCTGAACATGGCCCCCTTCTGATCTGCCGGGACCGGGACTCCGCACCGCATGGGGATGCCGGGGGGATTCCCGATCCCGCTGGATATCGCGGGGAAGCTACGACACGCCGTCAGTGGACGCCATGCCCTATGCGAGGAAGCAGGCGAAAATCCAGAGCCACAGGGTCATCTCGCGTATGCGGCGGTACACCGTATATGTACGCGATAACTTATGCGATGGATCAGGTGAGGTCCCCGATCCAGCGGGACATATCGCAGAAGCGATGACACGGTATAAGTGTAAGCGGTGCAATAAACGAGAAAACAGGTGAAATTCCCGATCAAGCGGTACATCTCACGGAGGCGGCGACACGATTTACACGTGCGCATTGCCCTGTACAAGGAATCGGGTGAGATTCCCACTCCCGCGTGACATCGCTAAAAAGTCTCAACGCCGCACATGAGGATGAGGCGGCCCGCGTGAGGATGAGGCGTCCCGCGTGAGGATGAGGCGCCGCGCATGAGGACGGCAAGTTGATTTTCAGGCCCGCCGAGCGCCTCCGCACACGGACGGCCGCCCTCGCCGGTTGCCTCGCTCCCATTCCGGAAAACGCCATCCGCATCGCGCCAGTCCCATGCCGGAAACATACGTCCCCCAAGCGGCGCGGAGCTCGGCACGCGAGCCGCACGCCGCCCCCTTCAGGTTCTCCTCGAGCGCCACGGGCGGTTTCCCCGATCCTGCAGGCGAGATTTCGCTTACGTCCTTCAAAGTTTTTCCTGGAATCTGTCTCATGCCGCGACCGATTTCTGTCACTCCGCGATGACGTATCCGGGCGCCGCCCCCCGCAACGCCCGCACAACAACCCTTGCCTTGCAATGATTGGCGCTCGCTGACCGCCTCAGCCTCCGAACGGGGCGACGGGATCCCGTCGCTCCGGGGAGCAAGGTCCCGCGCACGGCCCGCGTTTTCCGGCACCGCGCGTGCAGGGGATCATGCGGGCCAAGGCGCGGCATGCCGCGCCCCGCCGGGACGTCCCGGACCCCGCGCCTCCCTGCCGGACCCCGCTCGGCTTCGGGGCGCGGGGCAAAAGCTGGCCCGCCGTTTGCTATCCAGAGCCGTCGGGCGGCCCTCCCGCCGCCCCCCAGGCAAGGAGCGGACATGACTACCGACCTGAACCACAACCTCTTCACCAGCCAGTTCGGCATCATGCAGGGCACGCTGGGGCTGAGGCTCGCCCGCCACGACTTCACGGCGACGAACCTCGCCAACAAGGACACCCCCGGCTTCAGGGCGAGGCACCTCGACTTCGAGAAGGTGCTCGCCAAGAGGCTCCCGGGCAAGGGCACTGAGCTGGACGTCCGCCAGACCGACGGGCGGCACATCCCCGCGCGAGATCTCACAGGCGCCTTCGACAGGGCGAGCCAGGCCGTCAGGATGTCACCCTACGGCTACGACGAGTACGACGACGACAAGCTGAACATCGACCAGGAGATGACGCTCCTGACCAAGAACCAGCTCATCTACAACACGACCGTGCAGATGCTCGCCAAGGAATTCGACAACCTGAAGTACGCCATCGGCGAAGGCGGATCGAGGTAACTCAAGATGGACTTCCTGAACTCCATGGACATAAGCCAGTCCGGGCTCACCAGCCAGCGCCAGCGCATGAACATGGTGGCCATGAACCTGAGCCACATGAACACAACCCGCACCCCTGACGGCGGGCCCTACCGCCGCAAGGTCCCCATCTTCGAGACGGCCCCCTACTTCAGCGGGCCCCGCGGGGCGCGCCCGAGGCTTGACGGCGAGCTCAAGGACGTCCAGGTGCGGGAGATCATGGAGGACAGGAGGGACTTCAAGCTCGTCTTCGACCCCTCCCACCCCGAGGCGGACGAGTTCGGCTACGCGCTCTACCCCAACGTGAACGTCGTCCAGGAGATGGTGGACATGATCTCCTCCAAGGGGAGCTACGAGGCCAACATCACGGCCGCCACCGCCGCCCAGAACATGGCCCTGAAGTCCCTGGACCTTCTGAGATAAGCTTGACGGGGGGAAACCCCAGCGGAGGATCGCGCCATGCTCGGAGTCCCCAGATCGGGGGGAACCCCACTTCAGATGCTCCAGTCGACCTCCTGCCGCAAGGACACGCGGCCGGGCTTCGCGGACCACCTGAAGGCCACCTTCATCAACACCAACAACATGCAGTTCCAGGCCAAGACGGCCATGGAGGAGCTGTCCACGGGCCGCAACGGCAACATCCACGAGACGCTCATCTCCATGAGCAAGGCCGAGACCTCCTTCAAGATGCTCATGCAGGTGCGCAACAAGGTCCTGAACGCCTACCAGGAGATCCAGAGGATGCAGTTCTGAGCCGCCGCGCTACTGCGGGCGCGCCTTGGCGCGGACGAAAGGCTCCGGGTTGGCCGTGTCCCGCCGCGCGGGGCACGGCTTTCCGCGTCACGGCGACCGGGGAAAGCTTCTGGTAGATCGTGTCCCGCCGCGCGGGGCGCGTCTTTCCGCGTCACGGCGACCGGGGAAAGCTTCTGGTAGATCGTGTCCCGCTTTGTCGGGCACGGCAATCCGCGTCACGGCGAACCTGGGAAATCATCTGGATGACCTTGCCCCGCTTTGTCGGGCACGGCAATCCGCGTCCCGCCCTGCGGGGCACGGTTTTCCGCGTCCCCGGCTGACCGGGGAAAGTTTATGGATGACCGCATCCCCCAACGCAAACGGAGGGCAACGCCTTTCCGCGTCCAGGGTCGCGTCGCTTCGGTTTCCCGGGCGGCCCCACACGGCCTCACGGCTCCCTGGGCGGGTCCTCCACCATGATCGTCACGGGCCCGTCGTTCACGAGCTCCACCTCCATCATGGCCCGGAAGCGGCCCCGCTCGACGCGCGGGAGCAACGCGCACTCCGCGCAGAAACGCTCGTAGAGCGCCTCGGCCTTCTCCGGAGGGGCAGCCGCGGTCCAGCTGGGCCGCCTCCCGCGGCGGGTGTCGGCAAGGAGAGTGAACTGGCTCACCACCAGGATCTCCGCCCCGACGTCCAAGGCCGAGAGGTTCATGCGGCCTTCCGCGTCGTCGAAGATCCTGAGCCTCGCCACCTTGTCGGCGAGCCTGACGGCGTTGGCCTCGCCGTCGTCCGTCGCCACGCCCAGAAACACGCACAACCCCTTTCCGATGGCTCCCAGGGGCTCGCCGCCCTCGGTCACCCTGGCCCTGGACACCCTCTGGATCAAAGCCTTCAATTCGAGGCTCCTTTCTTTACGCATCCTCTGCGCATGGCCCGGGCCGCACCGCGCATGGCCCGGACCGCTCTGCGCATGGCCCTGGCCGCTCGTCGCAAGGCGCGGGCAACACAAGCGCTCTAGACGCCTGCGGCTCTCCCCGCAGTCAATGGCGCTCACTGCAGGCGCCGACTTGAGCAGCCGCCTCCGGAGAGGGCGGAGGCGACCTCAGGAAGTACCTTGCCCCGGCCTCCGGCACCTATCAGAAGAGCCGGGATTCCTCCCGGGCGAGCCAGCCAGCCAGGGTCAGGCCGCGGAGGTCTTTCTCGGAGAGGGCTATCCCCTCTGAAAGAAGCCCCTCGAACGCTCCCCTGAGCCCCTTGTCGCACAGCGACCAGTCAAGGTCGGGCGCGAGCGGAGACACGCCCGCCTCGTTCCCCGGGCTCCATTCCCCGGTGCAGAGGTACTCTATCGCGGACTCCTCTGGGAACATGGTCCCGTGAGCGAAACCAGGCGGGACCCAGATCCACTCGAACCAGTCCGCCTCCGGATCGAAGGGCATGTCGTAGAGGACGATCCTGCCCAAGGTCGGGGAGGCGCGGCGGATGTCCAGGGCCATGTCCACGAGCCGCCCGGACAGGGGCCGGACGAGTTTCCCCATGTACGGGCTCCACTGGAAGTGGAGACCGCGGATCACGCCTTTGGCCGACCGGCTCTCGTTGGCCTGAAGGATCCTGAACTCCGTGACCCCCAGCCCGGGGGCCAGGGCGTCCAGATCCGAGGCCCGGAAGTGCTCGGTGAAGTAGCCCCGGCCGTCCCTGAAGCGGGCAGCCCGGATGACCTTCACGTCCGGGATGGCCAGAGGCTTCACGGAGAGGATCTTCATCGGCCAGAAAACTCCTTATTTAAGATGCAACGAGCTCCATATTGTGATGCAACGAGCCGTCCCGAGCGTCCGGCGTCAAACGGGGAAAAACCTGAGACGCCACGCCCCGGAGTGTAGCCTATCGGCCGACCTAAAACCAGATCCGCCTTGGCTGTCCGGGCCGGACGCGCTCGGTAACGCGGGAACGCGCGGCCCGCCGGACGTTCGGCGAGAGCCCTCAGCCGTAGATGCGCCGATCTCTCCTCCGGAGCTGGTCCGCCCCCCTCTGCCGGAACTGGTCCGCCCCCCTCTGCCGGAACTGGCCGCCCTCACCGCCGGAACTGCGCCGCTCCTCCGCAGGAGCAACGCCGCCCCCTCAGCCGGTCTCGCCAGAGCTCCCGCAAGAAGACTACCGGATATCCTCGCGCCCAGCCATCGGGCCTCCTGACAGGCGCCCGAATACCGCTTCCAGCCCTTCAAGCCGCCATTTCTGTCACCGAGCCCGCCTCCGGGACGATCCTGACCGTTTCCGGGCCGCCTCGCGAAGATCCGCCCAGAAGCGGCCTCTGGCCTGGCATCACAGCTTCCCTCAAGCCGACCCGGAGGTTTGGTGCGCAAACCACTTCACATCTTCCGCAGTCCCCTTGCGCACTTCTGCGCGCTCGGGTTCACACCGCCGAAAGCCCTCCCTTGAGGCCCGGCGACCGGCCAAGTCCCGCGCAAGTCCTTGCCGTCTCCGCTCATGCGAGGCATATGGCGCCTTTCCGGCAGTTCATCCTGCCCCCCGCAGCTCCCTGTCATTTTTTTGACTCGCCTGACCATATCTTGGGGGCGGGGTGAAATTCCGTTGAAGCGTCACGTGAGCCATTTCTGATGTGACGTGTAACCACATGTAATAACTGAATAAAAATTTCGGCTGCCGATGCCCCGCGAAAGATGGCACAGAAGCTGCTCTACCCATGGCGGGAAGAACAAAGGCGGCCCCCCCCGAAGGAACGTGGAAGGCGGGCGCAAGGAGGGACAGCGATGCAGACCAGCACGATACTCGTGATAGACCCCGACGGGAGCGAGATGCCCCGAGTGAGCGCCGCCGCGAGGCCTTTCGGGTCCCGGATCATGTGGGCCGACACCATGGAGGAGGGGACGAGGCTCCTGGCCGAGGCCCGCCCTGACCTCGTCCTGGCCTCGGACGCCGTGCCCGGCCTCTCGGACCCCAGGAAGCTCCTGGACGACATATCGCGCCTCAAGCTCGCCGCCCAGCTGGTGGTGCTCTCCTCCGACCCCGGATTCGACCGTTCCATGGAGCTCGTGAGCGACGGGGTGTTCGTAGTTTTGCGCAAGCCGGCGGACGAGAGCCGTCTCCGCGCGGTCATCCGGAGGGTACTGGACGGCCTGAAGCTTATGGCGACCCTGGTAGGCAGGAACCGGACGGACAGCGAGCGCGAGCTGGAGATCTACAAGCGGCTTGCCCGCACCCAGGAGCTGGAGCCTCTCGTCGCCGCCGTCCGCGAAGCCGGGGACCGGCTGGCCTACGGCGTCAGGACCTCGCTCGCGCTCGCGGGCGAGCTCGCCCGGGCCCTTGCCTCGGGAGCGACGCCTTCCGAGGGTCCGGGGAGCCCCGACCGGACGGACCGCCTTGAGGCCGATTCCGAAGACGGCATGTTCGCGTTCGACTCCGGCCCCGATCCCGATCCCCCCTCGCGGGACTGCGCCGCGATCTCCCGCGAGCTCTCGTTCCGGGGCACCGCGCTGGGGACGCTCACGCTGAGCTTTCCCGATCTCGCCCCCGAAGCCGCGATCGAGGCGCCGGACGGGCTGGACGAGCTCGCCTGGGCAGCGTCCCTCCACCTCTACCGGGCCCGCCAGTACCACGAGGCCGTAAGGCTTGCCTCCCACGACCCGCTCACCTCGCTCCTGAACCGTCGGGCCTTCATGGAGTGCCTCGACCGGGAGTTCGCCAAGGCCGGCCGCCACAACACCCCCCTGAGCCTCATCATGCTCGACATCGACCACTTCAAGAGCGTTAACGACACATTCGGCCACCAGACCGGGGACAGGATCCTCCGCTGGGTCGCCCAGACCATGGCCGGCACGGTGCGAACCGGCGACATCGTGGGCCGCATCGGCGGCGAGGAGTTCGCGGTACTCCTCCCCTGGACCGACCAGGAGCAGGCCAGGAACCTCGCCGAGCGCGTGAGGGCCGCGCTCGCGTCCTCCCGGCTGCCCACCAAGAGCTCCCTGTTGCGCCCCACGGTGAGCCAGGGCATCTCCACGGTCGATCATTTCCTGATCAACTCACCCGAAGATTTGATATACTGGTCCGACCAGGCTATGTACCTGGCCAAGAGGGAGGGCCGCGATACCGTCCGCGCGGCGTCGGACCTGAGGCCGGAGAGCAATCCCGAGGAGCACCGCTATGTCTTCCAGTGATGAGAGGCGCAAGGGCCTCAGGGCGATGATGCCCACGCAGATGCTCTTCAACCTCCTGGACAACCCCGCCGAGTACATCAGGGGGCAGGACTCGACGGTCAAGCGCCTCGCGGCCCTGGACGCCGAGCCGTTGCCTAAGCTCAAGAGCGAGTCCCAGATCATCCTGGCCCGCATCGACCGCAAGCTCTCGCTCATCCTGAGCATCCTGGCGGAGTCGAGCACCCGCAAGAACTACATGAACCAGGCCATGGTCCAGGACGTCTCTGAGTTCGGCCTCTCCTTCGGGCACTACACTGACTTCCCCATCGGCACCTACCTGGAGATAGGCCTGGTCCTCCCGTACACCGAGGGCCGCCTGATGGACATCCTGGGGAGGGTGGTGCGTATCCTCCCCTCCGGCGAGCAGACCTCCGCCGCCCCGGGCGTCTCGAGCGAGCGCTTCGTGTACGGCTTCGAGTTCACCGACATCCTGGGCTCCGACCAGAACGAGATAGTCCAGTGGATCTTCACCAAGCAGAGGGAGGAGATCAGGAGGCGCCGCGAGAGCTTCTAGCGCCACGCCCTCCCCCGACGCAGGACCCGCCCGGGCTTCAAGACGCCTAATTCCGCCCCATCGCAAGTCCCCCCGTTCCGCCCTCCAGACCGTCGCCCACCCTGACCGCCAACCCGCCTGACCGCCGATCTGCCTGACCCCGATCCCGCCTGACCGCCGATCTGCCTGACCCGTTCCCGCCTGACCGCCACCACCGCAAGCCTTGAACCGTTTTCGGCAAACCATAAAACTTCCGCGCGATCCCAAAACCAACCGCGGCACACCCAGCGGGGGCCCCCCGCGGGCTGCGGGGCGGGCGCGGGGGCAAGCGCGGGGGCGCGGCGGGGGCGGGCCGGCCGGCGCCGGGCC
>JAISFS010000272.1 GCA_031263485.1 Deltaproteobacteria bacterium
GGTGACGGCGGCGAGGGCTACGTGCGCTTCGCCCTGGTCGAGAACGTCCAGCGCATCAAGCAGGCCACCCGCGGCATCAAGAAGGCCTTGAGCCTCCCCCCCGCCAAGATCGCCAGGGCCGAGCGCAAGGCCCACGCGAGTCCGGCCGAGACCGTGCCCGAGACCTCACGGAAGCCGGAATCCCCGGACACGGGCATGGAGGCCGAGGATACCGCTCCCTCCAAGGCCGCAGGATCCCGCTGACCCCGAAACCACGGACGCCTTGCCGTCATCCTGGTGCGCTGGCAGGCCATCCTCAAGAAGCGCCACCAAGGACGCCGAATCCGCGGATACTCTCAGGCGGCCCGATCCCCCACGAGGCATCGGGTCGTTTGACTCTGAGAATAACGGCGTGTCTTGCTAATGATGCCGTCCTACCCCTACCGTCCGGGGACCATCGCCGCCAGGCCTCCGTCCTGGCCGACCTGCCTCCGATCTGGCCCCACGGCCTCCCGATCTGGCAGTTCAGCCTTCGATCTGGTTGCCCGGCCTGATAGATCTGGCGGTACGACCGGAACGTTGCACTGGGAGCCTCAACGGTAAACCTCCGACCGGTACCTCGTGGGGACCTTGATCTCCCTTGCGGCCTCCCCGGCCGCTACCGCCGCCTGCCTTTTGAACCTTCCGTCAGCCACTTGACTCCCTGACTCTGGCGGCGGGCTCCATTCTCCCGAAATTCACCGCACGCGCGAGGCTTGTTACGCCAACGACTCAAGTGAACCTTGGTTTCTGGTGCCGATAAGGGTTTAAGGCTTCATTATTGGCGAAACCCCAGTAAATTTGCGAAACCGCAGTAAGCCCGGTGCGGGGGGCCCGGAGCTGCCGCACGGCCCTCGTCTTTATCTTTTGAGAGACTGGAGTATCTAACCGTACCCCTTAGGAGTGACCGCCCATCCCCTCTGCATCGGTCACCGCCGCCCCACCCTGCCCATCCTCATGAGTCCTGCCCCGACTCACTTCGTTCGTATCTGAATCAATCAAAGTATCACTACTTAACCGATTTCTGGTATTATATGGCCACCTTGGCGTTCGGGATCGACCTTAGCGCGGCTAATTCACCCGTGACGACCATTCTGGCACTGCTAACCGGTCAAGCAACAGCAAAAGGAAGAACATATCAAGAGGGCCAAATGGCACCAGCTGTCAAAATCAGACCGAAAAGACTCCCGCTTTCAGATGAGTCCTTTCGTAAAATCATACAGCGGAATTGCCTTTACGCGGATAAAACGAAATATATCCATGATATGATCAACAAATATGACTGCTGTTTCCTGTCCAGACCCAGGCGGTTCGGCAAGACCCTTCTGATTAAGACTCTCGAGGAACTGTTTCTGGGCAACCACGAGCTTTTCGAGGGCCTATGGATCGACACCGACAGCGATTACGCTTTCCAAAGGCACCCTGTCCTTAAATTGAGCATGGCTTACAGCAAGATATACGCCAAGGATGACCTTGAGGCCAGGATCGAAAGCGATTTGATGGATGCTGCGGAAATCGAAGACGTAAAAATAACCGCTAACTCCTACGGGGAGATGCTGGGGCAGTTCCTGAAAGGCGTCAACAAAAAGTACGGTGTCGGAGGAGTCATCCTCATCGACGAATACGATGCGCCGGTCGCCAGGCATATTTCTAACAGGAAGCTTGCGGCGGATAACCGCGAAGTCCTGCATGATTTTTACACTTCGATAAAAAGGAACATTGATTTCATCCGCTTCGCGCTAGTCACAGGCATCTCAAGATTCACCATGACCGCGCTGGACTCAGGCCCGAACAACTTCGTAGACATCTCGCTCATGCCTGACTATGCGGCGATCTGCGGCTTCACCATCTCGGAGCTGGACGAACTATTCTCCGACAGGTTCAAGGAGACTCTGGATAGACTTAAATCAGATAATGGCATCGACCCTAAAGCCAACGAGGATACGCTGAAGGCTATGATCTCGGAATGGTACGACGGCTACAGCTGGCTTGGGCCGGAGCGCGTCCTGAACCCATACTCGATACTCAACTTTTTCGATCAGAGCAGCTTCGACGATTACTGGACGATGTTGGGAGTGCCGTCGCTCCTCTCCGCGCTTGTGAGGGAGAGGCCTATGGAATTCATTCAGCCGAGTCTCGACAGCTATACTTCCAAGCAGATCAGGAAAATCGAGCTCGGAGGCCTTGATGTTGCCCCCGTCCTGTTCCACAGCGGCTATCTGACGATCGACGGCCAAGTCTTCAAGGACGTGATCATTGACGGCAAACCCGCCAAAGTCAAGGCACTATCCTTCAGGATCCCTAACAGGGAAGTCGGCGGAAATTACCAGTCTTCCTTTTTTATGCAGGCTTTCGATCCTGACAACAAATATTTCACCGATTTCACGGCGAATCTTCCGAAAGCCCTGTCAGACAAAAATTCCTCGGAATTGGCAAGGTTATTGGGCATCCTCCTTGCCTCAATAACTTTCTATCAGCATGATACGTCTGAAAGCTATTACCATTCCGTAATCCATGCGGCGTTTATCGCCGCCGGAATCGACGTCATGAGCGAGACGCCGGGAGCCCATGGCCGCGCCGATATGGCAGTATTCCTGAATGACAGGGTCCGCGTCGCGATCGAGCTGAAATACAGGCATGCTAACCCGGATGAGGAAAAGGATGATCCTGCCGTGAAAGCCGTTGCAACGAAGGAGCTGGCCGCCTCCCTCGACGATGCCGAAAGACAGATGACGGAAGGGGAATACGGCGAATCTCTCAGGGCAATCAGCAACAAGGTCATATGCCTTGCCCTGGCGATCCGCGGGCGTACCCAGGTGGCGGCGCGTTTCGTAGACATCCAGTCAATGCCGCCGATCTGAAACATGAGGCGGATTAGGAGCTTCACGGCCACCTGGAGGGATTGCCTTGCGGTGCGGGCTCCTTGTCCGATGTCATGCCTGACGGCTTCTCGCCTTATACCTTCATAGTAAACGACCGCCTGAAAACCCCCTGCTTTTTTACCGGCGTGTCATGTTATTTCATTCCACAGCAAAACCATCCCCCTAGACAGAGAAGTGGAACCCCATGCGGCCATCGCATCGGCACCCTTGCGCTTAAGCCTTAAATCGCCGCACATCTGCGCACCCTTTACCCAGATACTACCCAGATACTCTGCCCTAAAATGACTGCCATGATGTTAGTAGTTTTTTTACAGTGGAATCTTATTTGATTCGACGGTTCTCTCACTCAATTCATCAGC
>JAISFS010000059.1 GCA_031263485.1 Deltaproteobacteria bacterium
CCCGGGGCGCCCCGATCCCCGCGAACCGCCCGCCGTCCGGGCGGCACCCATGTCCGCGCGCGCCTTCCCGGCGCCCCGGCCGTTTCGGCCGGGGCGCCGTCCGGGAAGGCCCCATCCAGTCCGAGCGCGGCGGAGGCTACCACTTGTCCCCGGACTGCCCAACCCGTCAGAGGGTCTGCTCCGAGCTTCGGACTCGGTCATCCGGTTCCGCCTGGGCTTCCGTTTGTCATGGGGTGTTGGCGAGGGTGTGACGCCAAAATCGACGAATCTGCGACCGGAGGTGTCCTCCTTCTCCTTGGCGTTCCAGTTCAAGGCATCGAGTATGGGCCTTGTCCGTCATTTTCAGGAGTGACATGTTCAGCAACTTGTTCAAGTCGTCGAGCCTGACCTTGTCCGCCATTTCCTGGAGGGACTTGTTCAGGACCTGTTCAGGACTTGCTCAAGGAGTCTGGCTTGGCCTTGTTCGCCATTTCCAGGAGGGACTTGTACAGAAGCTTGGTCAAGGCTTCTTTCCTGGCCTTGTCTGCCTTGTCCAGGAGGGACCGGTTAGGAACTTTCTCAAGAAGATGTGCCTGACAGTGACCGCTTTTTTCGGCTCATCGTCCTTCAGCCTCAGGGCATTCTTGATCTGCGCCGGTTACCCTTCAGGTCGGCTTCGCCTGCAGGCAATCCGGAACGGCGGCGGCCCGGATCTCCGAGGGTGACGCGGTTCATGGGGAAGATCCGGAGGAAGTCCGGTCGAATCTGTTTCGTTTCATGCCCATAATCCTTTTTGGGCAAGCTCCCGAACCGGAGTCGTTAAGGCCGGAGTCAAGAAGGACGGAGGGCCGGAGACGCGGCGCCTGGAACGGTCCGGGTCAAGCTCGGCATGAGGCATCGACTCCAACGTTTCACCGCTCCTCGTCCTGGCCGGCGTAGCGGCTGAAGTGCCGTTCCCTGCGCCATTGGAGGCGGCTGGAGGAGAGGACGGTCCCGGTGGACGGACGCAGGATGGATTTCTCGCCTCGGCGGTCGAAGTGCCCGAAGAGCTCGTAGGGTCCCCCGCTCTTGCGCCAGCCAAGGGCGCCGGTGAGCGAGGTCCCGTAGATCTCGGCTAGCGAGAGGTAGCCGGCGGTCCTCGCGCTCCGGAAATACCTGCCCTCCAGGGGGGGGGAGCTGGAGCACAGGAGGGCAACGTCAGGGGGCGGGGAGGTCGCAAGGAGCTTCAGGAGCTGCGGGAAAAGTACCGCCAGATCGCCCTTCTGGAGCGGTCTCCCGGACAAGGTGGGGCTGGGGGGCACGTCCGCGGCGGGGATGCGGAGCCGCCTGGGCACGAGGAGTCCGAACACGAAGCCGAAGGAATGCACCAGGGGGACCGCCGACAGGACCCTGCGCCTGCCGGAGAACAGAAACGAGGCGCTGTCCGCCTCCTCGGCCAGCATGGCCGCCGTATGCACCGTCCGGCGTGGGGCGCCCAAGGCGTCCCGGTCCGTGAATGCCAGACGGGGCGGCTTTTGGGCATGGAAGGCCTTGGCCAGCGCCTCTGCCCAGGCGGAGAAGGTCTGGGCGGGCTCGGGTGGGGTCAGATCGGGGCGGTCCAGGTCCAGGAGATCCAGGAGCATCGTATGGATCGCGGGGATGTAGCCTGTGAGCCCCGCCTCGCCAAGCTGGCGGTCCTCCAGCTCGAGCGCCCGGGGGAGCGGGGGGGCGGCGCCCCTGGCGCTCCTCAGGACGGCCAGGGACGCGCTCCTGGCTATCCTGACGAAATCGAATGCGGAGAGGAAAGGTTTTTTCTCGTCCGCAGCCATAGCTCTCTCCGGCCCCTTTCGATGGCGCTTCGCCCGGCCGTGTGCCGGGCTGTCGGCAGTCACCCGCCGTCTTTCCTATCGGCTTTTTCGGCCCGGTTCAGTACCTTTTCAGGCCAAGCGCAGCGGATGGAGACGCCGCGGTTGAACCGGGCCTTAAATTGCATCCGACGCCGCTCCACGGATGATGCCTTTAAACGTCTCAACAGATAAGAGGTATGTGTAAAAAGTATGAATTGGACTTCACGGAGACAATGCGCCTTTCCATTCAAGGGATGCCCCTAACGCATCTGTATTGACCGCAGAGACGATATTTCGCCCAATCCGACATTGGGAGTCCGGCCTGATTGATAGGCATGTGCTTTTGCCCTTCTCTTCAGGCTCGGAGGGGCTTTTTTCACAGACATCAGATAACGTTGCAGGCTCTCGCGAGAGCGCTCTTGACCGGGAAGCCCCGGGGGAGCGTTGCGGTCGCGGAAGGCCTCCATGGGAGCGCGGTCACGGAAGGCTTATGCTGTAAGGTTGCAGCCAAGTCAGGCTTGTGCCGGAACGCTCAAGCCGCTAAAGGCGGGCGGAGTGGCGTTCAGGGCAGGGGAATCTTACCACGGGCCGCTTCGGCAGGCCAGATGGGGTCGGAAGGGAGCGATCAATGGTTGGTATTTGAGCTGAAGGAGCGTGATGAATACTGTATAATGGTGCCAGACACGAAAAACCAATTTCGAGGGCTACGTCAGGCGCGACCGGCAGGACTGTTTCTGGGCGGCGAGAAACGGCACCGGCGAACCTTCTCCCTGACATGCCCCTTGACTTGTCTCCAAAGTTTGGATTAAATCCTTCGGAGTACAATTTCGGTTTTTTTTCGCCAAATCCCCCGCAAAGGCCATCGGCCCCGTGGACGTACCGGGCAGGCCGTTGCCGCGCTTAATGGCACGGCGGGGAGCCACCTGCGACCGCGCGGCGGTCGGGGAACCTGTCTGAGGAGAGAAGCGATATGGACGCGATAGTTTCCTTCTTTAAACTGAATCTCTACGACCTCGCCGTCGAGTGCTACAGGCTCCTGGGCGGGAGGACCAGCCGCCGCGATTATTGGATGTTCGTCCTGGCTCAGATCGTCTTGAACTTCGCGGCGATGGTCGTTGGGGTGCTTCTTTCGCTCATCCCCGGCATTGGCAATTTCGTCGCCGTCCTCATCTTCATCGCCGTCTACGCGGTGAACATCCTCCTGGCTCTCCCGAACCTTGTCCTGGCCGTAAGGCGCATGCACGACGCCGACATGTCCGGCTGGTTCGTCCTCCTCTGCTGTATCCTGGTGGGCTACATCCTCCTGGCCTTTGGCGGCACCCCCGGACCCAACAGGTACGGGCCTCAGCCCGTCGGCCTGACGCCTCCCGCCCCACCGCTGGGTTACGGCCAACAGCCTCAAGGCTACGGCGCTCCCCAGCCGGGCTACGGCCAGCAGCCCTACGGCCAGCAGCCCCCTGCCCAGCCCTATGCGGGCCAACCCGGAGTCTCGCTCGGCAAGGGCGGCACCGAGCCCCCGACTGGCGGCGGAAACCCCTCCGGCGGTACCCCCGCCTGATTGCGACGGCCGGCTGAGAACGCCGGCGGCATCTCCCGATCAAAACCGCCTCTCCGGTCCGGGCGTCCCAAAACATTGGCGGGGCGCGAGCCTCTAGCCGATCGTGAGGAGCACAGGACGGGAAGCCCCGCTTGACGGGGCTCAGATCCCGTACCCATCGGCCCGCATCGGGACCGTCACGGCCAGCGTGTCCTCGGGCTTCGGCCCATATCCTTGACGCCTCGATACGAGGCTTTCACCTGACCGTTCCGTCGGTGCTTCAGGATGCTGGCGGCTTTGCCGCGCTTTTCGCGTCTTTCCCGACATGCCCCTCCGCGAGCGGCCTTTGCTCGGCAACCCCGCCGATGGCCCTCGCGGAGGCGTTTTTTTTGGGAAGGCAAGTTTTTTTGATTATTTTTTGCGTCCGAGGTTGACACCCCTTGTGGCTATGATTATATTTGAATCAGACGGGCGATGGTCCCGTCAGGCGGCGCAAGCCGCCGGGGAGTCGGGCCAGACGCGGCTGACCGCGTAAGTACGATTCCCACGCAGGATTCGGCTTTTATGCCTTAAACGGCACAGGGCCCAAAGGTTTCGTGCCCCTCCGGAAATGGAAGTGCGCACCAAGGAGCCAACACCAGTACCGGGCCCCCGCAGGTCTCGGTACCCTGCCATGCAAAAACCGCAATTTTCTCCACCAAATAACGGATGGGGTTCACCCCGTCCCCTGCCACCAGCGGCGGTCGTCCTTATGAAGATGACCGCCGCCTTCATTTCGAAATGCTTTACGGATCATCGCGATAAGTATAGCTTTCCGACCGGCCTGACAGGCGGGGACAATTCGGTATTGCCTGATTGCCGGGATAAGGTGGGATGGCCAGAAAGCGTTTTTCGGCGGGGGATGAAATGATGCCCGGCAAAGGTTTCAGCTCGGGGGATTGCGGATCAGTAACCGTTCACGGGTTACCCGTTCATTCCCCCGCCAAACGTCGCCCATGCCGCCGTCCCGACGCGCCGGGAATCCCGGACGCCCGCCGGCGGGACCCCGCTCCGAGGCCAGCCCCGCGGC
>JAISFS010000055.1 GCA_031263485.1 Deltaproteobacteria bacterium
TGCGGCAGGGAGCCGCAGGAGACGGGAAGACAATGAGCCCCTGAAACCCTTATGTAGCATAGACAAATGGCAAGTGCCGCCAGGCCGGAACACCTGTCCGGCCGGTGGATATCTTGGACAGCCCCTCCGCTTTATGCGGCATGATTGTCGGGCCGGCCCGGGCGGGGGGGGGGTGTTTTCGGGATCGCCGATTTTGGGCGATGAGGGGGCAGTGTTTTCCATGGGTTCCGGGGATCGGCCCCCCCATTCTGGGCTATCTTGGACAGCTGTGCGTGTTGGGGCCACTTACGGCAATAATGATTCGTATATAGTCGATGGAGAATACCATGCGGGTTCAATTCGTCCGTGAATAAACTGCCTTGAAGGTCGTCAGGATTGAGGTCATCAAGGAGATTATTATCCAAATTTCGTCCAATCCGTACTCGCTAGCCTTTCGGTCACTAGAATGAGCCGTTTTCAAACCGATGGTTACGTTGCGATGATTATCAAAGCTACCTCTGCAAGGCAGACTCGTTGAATATCCTTTTGAGGTTGGACCAGAACGAACAGAATGGTTGCGATTGCTACGCAAACCGTCAACTAGATGGATTTATGCAAGTTGACGATTGTCAATTTCGGGACGTAAGTGGGACAGAAAGCGTCAATAACGTCATTCATCGTTGTATGATATAGACCATATTCCCTGAGAATTCTTGACATAATTGATAAAATCTGTCAAGTTTTGGCATTTTAAATAACTCTTCACTGTCGTGGACGATATCCTGCCGGAACGATCTACAGTTCTACGAGCTTGTGCCTGACGTTGAACAGTCAACATTGCCTATTGTTTTGAAGGCTATGAACTGGCAATGCAACAAATTGCATCTCGAATGTCATATCGTATTGTTCAAGTTGGAAATAGTTTTAAAATATTTTCAGATGCTGAATGGAAGACATGTTCTTCTTGTATTCTAATCGCATGACACTCAAGATGGATACCCCTCCAGAAGAAAATCCAAGTTCCAAGACGTTATCTCTTAGGATGTCAAGAGTCAATCTTGATTCCACT
Organism: Deltaproteobacteria bacterium; assembly: GCA_031263485.1. Classification (GTDB taxonomy): domain Bacteria; phylum Desulfobacterota; class Desulfarculia; order Adiutricales; family Adiutricaceae; genus JAIRZX01. Next base: position 1,049 of record JAISFS010000055.1, read on the forward strand.
GCAAAAACTCCCTCCCTCACCTACTGGCAGTCATTTGAGGGCAGAGTGTCTGGGTAAAGGGTGCGCAGATGGGCGGTGGTATACGGCTTAAGCACCAGGGTGCCAATGCGATGATCGCATAGCATTCCGCTTCCCTGACGAGGGTGAGGTTTTTTTCGGTGGAATCAATCTTGGTGCATATGGCGTTAGCTGAGAAGTGATTGCGGCAAAGAATTTTAACTTGAAAACCTTACACAACCTGATGTTTTCATGGAGATATACACATAGTATTTCAGCAGTACTATGGATATTTGTAATTATCAAAACAATTTTGTGTGTGTTTAACGGTTGTTTATGTAATATCAAGATCGTGTCAGATTTTCCGACCGATCTTTGACTCCGGCCATTAGAGCTCAAATCGCAATGCAAGGGGATATTGCCGGATAAGGGTGCTAGACGCGAGGTTGCCATTCTGCAAAAACACATTGAGCTTTTTCCGTTGATTTTCGGTGAGGGAAACCTGATAATCTTATATTTTCCCACGCAGAACTCCTTGTAGAGTTACCGGTGCATACGCTTTAGCCCGAACAAAGTCAATCGATATGGGTACTTGCCGCGTTTTCCGGATGAGGTTAGGCGGTCGTTGCACCGCATGGCTTGATCCACTCCCGGTGCGCCGGGCGTCCCGCAATATCCTGAAATCCTTGTAACTCATTCCCAAACGCATCATCCTGAGCTCCATGGACCTCCGGGTGAGGTGCAGGTCCTCGACTGTACGCGAGACGTTTCCCTGCGGAGGGCGAGTTCCTCCGAGATGGTCTCGCGTTCTGCGGTTACTAGCCATTCCCAGAGACCGAGGAGGGGAACAGCCTGCGTTGCCTCAGCCGTAACCCAAACCGCTGGAGGCAGGTCAGAGGTATGTATCGCACTCGAACAGTCATCGTGCGCCACAACGGGTTTGCGCATAGCCTCCTCCAACTCGTCCGCGTTACCGAGCCATGCGTTGACCTCAAGGCAACCCATGGCTACGGGTGAGATCGAGTTAACCTCCTTTTCCGCTTCCTTGGGGAAGCGCTCGATGAAGCGCCGGGACAAGGGGGCTGGTTTCCTGCCGTTCGCACAGCGGTGGAACGTTATTTGGAAGATGTTCTCGCGATAATAGAGCTCCTCCAGGAATGTGATTTCGGAGACAAGTGCTTTCAGGTCAGCCGAGGTCCCGAAGACGAGCTACGGCTCCTCCGTGACCGGGGATTTGCCGGGCTCCGTCTCGAAAGGGCGATCCTTCAGCGCCTGAAGAAGTGCCGCCTGTGCCGGGAGCGGCGGGAGTTCCACGGAGTCCAGGAAAAGTCTCCCTCCCGTTGCCGCCTCCGCAAGACTCCTGCGGTCGTCCGCGCCTTCAGCACCTTTCGCGGCACCAGCGTCCAAGAAGCTCGCCTCGCATTGCGCGAAGCATGTTCCCTCCGTACTAGGTTCGCCATAGGCAGTCCAGGAATGGCACGATGTTGGCGGGTCCACCGCGCAACTGAGCCAGAAGACGAGCGTCGCGGTTTCACCAGACGCCGCCTTCGTGCAGCCGTACTTCACGAAGGGGACGCCTGCGGGAAGTCCTGCGGAGTGGATGTATCGCGCGACTTCCTCTTTCTTGACGTTGCGCTCCCCCACCAGGAGTTCCTTTGCCCTGCGGGATGCCACTTTCCCGACGAGGAACCGGGCCTCCCTCATGGAAGGCACGGCGGAGACCAGTCCTGAGGGGGTTGTGCTCCCTGAGCTCCCCCAGCTCTGCTGAGAGCGAACGGAGCCTTTTCTCTCAGTTTGGTTGTTAGAGCCGCTCAGAGAGGTTCAGTCCAGCCTCCTCGGAAAACATGCCAGCCAGGGCAGAGAGCCCGGAAGCAAGCCGCGCGGCGTCACCAGGATCCCGCAGCTGACAGTGGGTTCAATGCCCCGAGGGCGGGCACCCTACTGGATAGGAACGTGGATCAGCGCCCCGAACCCTGAAAGCCGCGAGCTTTAGCGCAACGGCGAGTCTACGTTCTCCGCGCGGGGCCAGGTGATTCGCCAGCGTCCGCGCTAGTCACCGAGTCCTGGCGTGAGCCGTCCGATCTCCCCCGCGTCAGGGGCACGCCCGGAGAACCTAAATTCGGGGGGCACCATTCTGTCGAGGCGGAAACGCTTGTTCCGGAGGCACCCGCGAGTGTCCAGCGCGACTCTTGTAGCCTCCTGGCAAACGAAAATATTGACGAACTGGCCATGACGACCTTTTCGGATCCCGGATGATACAGCGAGATCATGGCCTTGGACGCTCCCAGAAACTATCTCATATCGCCAAGAAATGCGTCAAATGCTGAGGTCAATCAGCCATTGCCCGCAACTTTCAGGCTGTTGCATAAAGGGTTTTGAAGAAGGGCAAGAGAACGAATGTGGTAGACAAGAGAGTACTCCCTCTCAACAACCACTTGCTCCATGCCAGTATTTTTACGACTAATGCAACTGCCTCCTTCCAGTTCAGCGGCCGATAATTGACGCGCCAGTCCTGCGGCAAAGGTCGCCCAGCTCGGGTTCGGTCGGGTTTAGCCATGCCGATGATTTGATCATGAAACGTATTATTGGGCATCACGGCCTTGTTCATCCATCATCATATTGCGAAGCAATGTCAACAACTTATGAGGAGCTGAGTCTGACAAGCAACCGATATCATTGATGAAAATATCTGAGAAACTGCCGATTTTTGCCTTATGTTGTTGACATTGTATTGCGATGCCCAAAAAAGTTTCATGCATCGGCGTGTCGACAATCAACATGATCGTGTAGGGCCCCTTCTCGCGTCCGCCGCCGGCCTTCGGCTTCCTGCATCGTTCCGATACCCGGCCCGGCTTGTCGTCAGCGTTTCGGCCCCCGGTGAGAGAGTCCCACGTCCCGCTGCAGGCGAGGGAATTCTTGTGCAGGTGTTGAATGCCCGTACGCTGGCAAGGCTCGACCCCCAGCAACTGGTGCGGTAAAATACCTCGCGTGGCCGTTGTGAGTCCTGTAGCAGGCGCAGCAGGACTTATCATGGGTGCGGCGCAACGTGACGTAGGTGCTCCTTCGGTGCCACGGGCTGCCTCACTTCCTCCCCGTACCCGGTCGACCGGCACACGTACCCGCTTCATAGGTCGCTCGTCATTTTTACCGATATTTTCCAGTCAAAGTTACGATTTCTACAGCGACTATCCCGGTCTTGCCCAGGATGTCCTCAGGGTAGCCCCTGCCAACGTGCTGAGGCGAGTATTTTGCCACCAGGGCGTCAAGTGCGACCCTGCGCTCGACGGCATCGGTCACGATCCTGGCCCGGCCTGTTGCCACGATGCTTTTGAACGCGGTGCCGGTCCTACAAGGTTTATCCCCCTGGACGATTTCCACGACCATCCAGGCTGTGAGCGATACTCTGGGGTCCCTGCGGATATTTTCGTTGCGGGTCCCTTCCAAGGAGCCGTGGACATAGGCGATCCTGCCTGACGTTGCGTAATGAACGGGGGTGGCGTAGGGTGCCCCGTCCTCACCTATGGTGGAGAGAGCGGCAACCATGCTCTCATCGAGCACTGCCATGGTGTCAGCTTCTGTCAGCCGTCGTTTGGGCTTTTCGGTTTCCATGTTTCCTCCGTCAGTCAGCGGAAGCTTAGTGGGTTGGTTGGAGCGGGACGCGTGGCCCGACGAGTCAAGGCAGGGCTCGGAAGGGGCGCTGGGCTAAGCTCCGCAGGGGGCAAGTGCCGTCCAGACGGCGTCAAAAAGGCGGGACGTCCGCTGACGTGTGCCGGTCCGTTCCATATGGTCAATAAGACTTGTTGACACTCCGGCGCATCAAGCCTTTAGGGCATCACAATTATTTTAGGTGCCCAAGGCTGTGATTACCAAAGGAAACGTTTGATGATCGTTGATATTGATTGTCAACACCACAACGTGAAATCTGTGAGGAATACCAATATGAAGGATGTCTAACGCCGCGATGCTCAAGAAAATGCCCAAGAAACTGTTTCATGAGATACTTTAGTTGGTTTCCGACATCCCGGCGAATGAGATGATTTCTTGAGAACCACAACATGATGCCGTGTTTGTTAAAGTCACGCACTTTAAAATGTTGTTTAAAATAATCGCCTGGGTTTCTGGGCATCGTCCTGTTTGGGTCAGTACAATACGTTCCAGGACGTGGAGTTTCCGCGTTCGGGATTGGTGAAGGTCAATGCAAGTGTTATGCCAAATCTGGTCATCCAGGGAGAGCCTTATCGGTTTAACGAAGCGGTTCACCCAACCCGGAACGGCGGGTCGGTCTCGGTGACGGTTGCTGAAAGGTCCCGTAAACGCCTTTCGGTGTCCCGCGTTTCGAGGAAATCGGCTACTGGCTGGCGTTCGCGTTTGTTAGCGGGACTTGCGGCGTTCAGCGGTTTTTAGGACGGAACCGTTTCTTGAGTGAGGGAGAATCCAACGTATCCGTGATTATCCCGACTTGCAACCCGCAAAGAGGATACTGCGGCAGCTCCTCGCGTCCTCCAGTTGCCCATCGTGTGTCTCCCGATTGGGACCGGACCGGACTTGGCTCGGCTTGGTGAAGGGAGTCGGAAATGACCGTTCTGGAAGGCCTTGATTCCAACAGTCAGGAGGCTTGATGACGCGGCGGCCCCTGTCCGTTCGGGAGGCCGTGGGCTCGGGATTTTCCTGGCGTGGCTGACGTTTTGCTGAGATCGTTCGAATGCAAGAAGTCGAAACTCCCGCAACAGGCATCGGTTTATTTTCGGATTATCTCTTGTTTGAGCACTTTAAGGTGCCGAGGTCGGCCGGCGGTGGAGATGTGGCTCCCGGGGTACCTTTCCGGGCCCCTCGGGCGAGATGTGGTGGGCATTATCTGGCTCTTCGGCTACGGATGAACCCGTTGCGGCTCAAAAAGTCCTGGAATACGAACCGAATCTGTTTTATAAAGAGATACAGAAAAAATCCGAAATCGTAGGTTTCCGTTGCCAGAAATCAGTCGCCCGTTGGGCCGAGAGATTGGGGAGCGTTGTCGGTACTGGAAATCTTGAGCCCAAGTGAATTATGAGTCTGAGCTTGCGGTCATCGATGGCTTGGCCTGGGGGAAGGCCGCGTCACGCTGGTGAGCCATCAAGGTCTTGACCGAACTGAGGCCGATGCGGCTATTGAGACGTTGACGCCGCCTTGCGGGGGCCTGGTGGCGCGGGTGCGGCTTCTTGCTGTTTGGGGAGGAGGGGAGATGACCAGGGGCGCGAGCCTCATTGAGGCAAACCGCAAAAGCTCCCACGCGCATGACAGGTGACAGAAATGAACTCTTTCGACGACCCCAGGCTGAACCTATTCCTGACGGCCCTCCAGAGCGGGCATACCGTGGATACCGCCAGGAAGGACGCCGCCTTGAACTGGAAATTACTTTATAACCTCAAACGGAACTCCCCGGAATTCGAAGCGGCCTGGGAGGAAGCTGTGGGTCTGGGCCGCCGCGTCTTCTCTAAGGTCAAGTCCATTACCGAGGAGAACATCACGCTATTCCTGGAGGCCCTTTCTCAGGGAACTACCGTGAACCTAGCTGCCGAGGGTTCTCGCATCAACTCCGCGAGCTTCTACAAGCTCCGTCACCGCAACCCGGAGTTCTCCCAGCGCTGGACGGAGGCGGCTGAAAAGGGGCGCGAGGTGGCCAGGACCCGCTACCGAGATAACCAGGTAGCTACCTTCCTGCGAGAACTTCGGGCGGGCAAGAGCGCCAGGGAGGCTTCCCTGGTTGCGGGCAGGGATCTAACCACTTTCTATCGCATGAAGCGCCGCGAGCCCCAGTTCGCCAAGGATTGGGAGCAGGCGCAACACCCGCGCGAGCATGGAGATTTCCCCGTGAACCCTCACGGGAAGCCGCTTTCCGGCCCGGAATGGGGCGGGAAAGGCTGGTCAGGTGGCTCGGGTCGTCCGAGCCTGGAGACCAACTCTCCGGGCGGGATCCGCAAGCCATTCGGCAAGGACAAGTCCAAGTCCTGAACAGTTGTGGCTCGGGCGTCCTTGTCAGAAAGGTACCTAACGGGCGATTGCGCCCCTTCGCGCGGGGCCAAGAAACTCGTTCCGGTACCCACGAGGCACAGGACGGTCGCCAAAACCCTTTTTCATGAAACGTTTCTTGGGCATCCCAACCTTGGGCACGCATCATATTGGGTGCTCAAAAAAGTTTCATGCGCCGTGGTCCTATAATCACCATGATCGTGTTAGGCGGGACGGCTGCTTTCTCGTTGCTCGGTAGTGTAAGACATCATCAGGTATAGGGCCTCGGGGTTCGCTCGCTTTCAGGGAAATGCCTACAGATTAGCGTACCTCCGTAGTCTTTTTCCGTCTCAGGGTGCTTTCGTGAGTCTCCTCACTTCTCCTAACGGGCCTCAGATGAGTTAGCCAGCTTGGGTTGATAACTAGGAATCATCGGCAAAATTTGATGTGAGAATTCCGGGGATGTTTTTGGATATGGTCTCGGAAACTTCACTGACAATAAAGGCATAACTCCCCTACCAAAATTATAATTCTCGGCAGTGGTGAGAATTGTGAGGCGCCCCCCATTCAAGTATGCCGGGGAAGCATGATCATGGCGAGCTCAAAATTAAATCCTTAAGGCACCTGGAGATGTTCCGCCGCCACACAGTGCTTCCCGGTGACGGGTCAACTCGTGCGCGAAGCACCTGTGAAGTGTCCGTGGACGTCAGCGGGAGGACGATGGAGGAGAAGGGCATCAGAGTCAAGACGATGAAACCTCGTTGTGTGTGCAAGGATATTCTGTTTGACGTGAAACAGGCGGACGTTATCAGCCCTTACATGAACCTTTCCCAGAACACGATCGCGGTCGCGGTCACGATTGACCAGAAGACCGGTATCCAGGATCTTGAAAGGTTCAACGGCTATGCCATTACAGCAAAGTTCTCGTCAAGGCCAGGCCATCACCTACAGGTGCCATGGGACACTCAACATGTTTGTTGCACTTGAGACCGCTGGGGTCTTACAACGTAAGTATTATGACTGGTAGTGACGCGTTGTTTTCCTTGATTTCATGGATCACCTGCCAGAGGCTATCCCTGGTTTCAAAGACTCCGATGGCGGGATCAAGCTCATAGTGGTCCTTGACAACTATCGCATCCACGAGCGATGCGACGTCTGGGTCGCCGCTTACCAGATTGTCTCCATCCTCTTAACCCAGACCTCCCAGCAGTTCGCTGATGTAGACATACAAAAGATCCGGTCTTCTCCCTAAAAAAACGTATCGAACAGTGATTGGCAACGACTTGTTGGGTAGCGATGCTCCGAGGCAAGTCGCATGCAACTGAGTTACGTAATTCCTGAGCTGCAGAGTTACATTTTGTTTTATAGGCCTTATATTTTATTAGATATTGTCAGAGAGGGTTAGCATAGCCAATAAGACATACAGGCAGGGGAGCCGGAATGCTTAATTCGTGGGCCAATTGAATTACAAAGGCCAATGGCATATAAATTTTTTAATATTTTATGAATTGATAGCGCACAGTAGTTCAAGGGGTTCGTGATCGAGAAAGTCCATAATATCGGAAGCCAGACTTTGGGGTATGGCATTGTGCCGAAAGCCAGTTCAATCTTTGTCCTTTATGTCTCTAAAGCATTTCAGAATGAAAGCTCAGACGTAATCGTCCTGCACGATGTTGTTATGGGATACTCCAAGACGTCAAACCCAGACTGTAAGTCCAGAATGAGAAATATACTATGACGTTTTTTCGACAACAGGGCAAGATCACGTTTGCGCTCGACAAGAAATCATACGCCTTGAGTTTCGCCAGTTTATCCCCTGAAATTCATGAGGTGGAACCGATAAAATTGTATCCTTCTTACAGTTGGTCAGCTCCATTGTTTGAGATGAAATCACTGATGTTATTATCAGAAGATAATCACGTGTAAGTTATTTCGCTAGATGTAATGGAGAGTCAGCCGTAAATGAGTTATCGTTAGGGTATGGAAACAAGAAACCACGGTCGTCATGGTTCGAATCCTGGAGGCCCGCGCGACAATTCAGGAAAGGATAGAACGCGATGCGGCCATTCTTTGAGAAGTTGGGTAAGATGTGTGGCCTCATAAAGGCAGGCGCTTGAGATTTCTCGCTCGTCTACTCAAGGGGAGACCGCATAAAACTGCAGAATGTCCGTTACCGTATTTGATAGGTTCCAAGTATGAAATATGCCGAAGCATGGTGGATGAGGATCTGCGATGTGTTGATTCGATGGCGGGTTACATGACGATGAAAGAAATTTATTGGCGTTATGTTTCTCTTGAGTTACTCCAACCAACAAAGATAGTTCGGGCAAGGATTCTTCTGCATTTTCCTAAATTAACCTGACTGCACTAATCATGTTCCGAATTTTGTTAGGTTACATGTAAGAATCTATTAATGCACACAGTAAAATAAATCTATATTAATTTTTCTAAGAGATATATAAAAGATGCTTTAGGTATGCTGTATCTATCTAAAACATAATATTCTACAGTATTTTATGGTGTCTTGTGCAATTTCAAGCTGCTTAATATATGCCAATTTTAAGCTATTCATTTTTATATTATTACGATGTGATATATTATATTAAATAAAAGAGTTATGTTTATTTCTAAATCAAAATATTTTCTTTGAACAATATATGTTATCATAAAGTATAATAACATCAATGAATTATATAATCAAAATGCAGTATTTATGTTTGCACTTGTTGATTTCGTGTCACATTAGAGCGCTGATTCACAAAAAAAAAACCGGCTTGCCCGAGAGCAAGCCGGTAATGCCAGAAGGACTAAACAAACAATGCTTTGGTAGCGGGGCTTGGATTTGAACCAAGGACCTGCGGGTTATGAGCCCGCCGTGCTACCAGACTGCACCACCCCGCGGCAACATATAAATCAAGTATATCAGGAATTTCCCGGGTGTCAAGGCTTTCAGAGGCACCTCGGTTTTTTTTTTTTTGACATAAGGCAGTTCTTTTAAACATCTCCGCCTATCCTCTGGCATGAAGTATCCGGTCCCGAAATCTTCGCCTTCCGAGGGAGGAGATATATGAGGTCTGTGAAAAAAGCCCTTCCGAGTCTGAAAGGAAGGGCAAAAGCACACGTCTATCAATCAGGCCGAACTTTCCATGTCGGATTGGACGAAATATCGTCTCTGCGGTCAATACAGATGCGTCAGGGGCGTCCCTTGAATGGAAAGGCGCGTTGTCTCCGTGAAGTCCAATTCAGACTTTTTACACATACCTCATATATGAAAGAATGCTGGGAAGAGAAAATCATGATGGACAACATTGGCATGGAAATTGCATAAAATTGTTCGAATAATTCTTCCGCTACACCAAGGAATAATGGCGCATATATTGCATAAAACACTTTAAAGGAGATGGATAATACTTATTCCATGAAGAGAACATAATTAATACTTATTCCATGAAGAGAACCATCTTGCCGCTTGCCAATCTATTAGGCCCCTCCAATGTTTTAGCCATGCAATGTCATGTCTTCATGTAGGAGCAGGAAAAATTCCCGTACACCTCAAGCCTAGCCATCAATATTTTTCACGTTTTCCGTATCTCTTCTCCGTTCTTGGCGCTTTTCCGCATCGCTCTACGGTCATTTTTCTCCCCTACTCCCATTAGCCTTCCCCTCTGGCTTCGAGGGGGGATGGCGGCTAAGTCCCGAAGGCGATCCTGAATGCCGCCTCCAGCCTGTGGCGGTAGAGGTGAGCCGCAAGCGTCCTGATGCGTGCGGCGGCTCCCGCCCGCGCCCTGTCCGTAGGCCTCGCGAGCCAGTCCAAAACGAATTCTGGCAAGTCTTCAGGCGAGGGCACCACTGCTATCTCTTCGTTTGAGAAGAGCCCTTCCATGAGCGGGCGGGGGTCGCATAACTGGAAGGCTCCGGTTGCAGCGAGCTCGAATGTGCGCGGGTTCACGAATCCCGAGCCCGGATCGAAGCCTTCGCCAGGGCCAGAATGGATGTTGAGGTTCACCTCTCCCCCGGCGTAGACGAGAGCTGTCTCTTCCGCTGTCATCCTCCTACCGCCATCGAAGAGCCGGGCTTTGAGGCCAGGCCCAGCCGCCTCCCAGCCGGAACCGAAGATTTTGAAGTTGTCTGCGGTAAGGCCGGCGAGTCCGAGCGTCCGGTCAAGATCGCCCAGGATCCTCAAACGGTTGGGATACGCTGCCCCCATGAAGGACACCTGCGCTTTGTAGTGCGCAGGGGCCTCGCGAGGTTTAAAGAAATCAGCATCGGCGCAAGGTGGCAGATAGGCAGCTTTCCTGACCCCCCAGTCCCTCAATGTTCGGTCCATGAACCTCCCCTGGATGTGCAGGAATAGGTCCCAGGCGGCTGCGATCCCGCGGACATATGTGAACCTTTGGAAATCCTCAACGAACCAGAAGGCCACACAGGCGTCCGGGCAGGCGTCCTTGAGCGTCTCCACGCCGCTTTCGTCTAGCGGTGCCTGGGCCAAGGCCAGGATAAGGTGCGGACGGAAATCTGCTGCCTGACCGGCCAAGGAAGTTGCGCATTTCCGAAAAAAGCCTGCAGGTCTCGGCGGCACCGCAAGCTCAGGAGCTTCACTCGACTCGCCACGGACGCAGGCCGTAGTGGGGCGAGCCCTCAGGGACTCTGCCTCCACAGCAAGCTCCATTGGCCAGACAACGAGCTTCCCCATCGATCCCAGCTCGTCAGCGGCCTTGGCAAGGAAGCCGGCCATTGACAGCGTTCCCCCGGAAAACGGCGGCACTATGAGGAGGCGTACGGGTTCGTCCGATGCGGGACCCTTGGCCAGCCGCCCTCGAACGAGATCCGTAAAGGCCCTGCACATGGCCGGATCCCGTCTCCGGGAGGCCTGATGCACTACCGCGAGCGGAGAGAGCGGCGCAACGATGCCGTTGGCGAAGGACCATGGGGAAATCAGCCTGAGCTTTCCCGAGCGGATGTCAAAGGAGTGGTCCCTGAGCCCCAGGAAGGCCCGAGCCACGGAGGCCGCAGGCTCGAGCGCCGTGAGCTTACCGGTTTTTTCCAGGAGGAGTTCAGTCAGGGCTGGACTTCCCAGTCCGAACAAGGAAGCCTCGGAGGCGTAGCCCTCCGGCAGGGCGCGGGTGAGTTCCACTTGTGCCAGGGACCTGGGCGCGGTCCGCGAGTCCTGCAGGAGCCCCCCGCACGTCAAGGCGATGGCACCGTCCGCGGCAAGGACGATCCCGACTTCGGGCTGGCCATCGGTCAGTATGAGCCAGTCAGAAGTGGCGCGGTCTCCTATGGCAATGAGCGCCTCGCGGGCGGCATCGAGGTTGTGGGTGTCCTGGGCCATGGCGGGCGCTTTTCGGGTTTGAGACGGTGTCTGCAAGGGCTCACGGGGATCTGATTTTGGAGGCGTGCGAGGTCATGCCGCGTGGTGCCTCCGATGGCCTCGTGGCTGGCGTGGGATCGGAGGGAGGCGCGGGGCCAGGTATGGAGTCGGGGCACAGAACACCCCAGGGAGTGGCACCTCTGAAAATGGTTCCGTCCGGAAGCTGTCATGGCATTACGGAACCGAAATAAGTCGGAACGGCAACCCGGGTTTGGCAACGCCCCAGCTCATTAGCCTCAGGGAGGTTGAAGACTTGGACAAACGGAAAAATTAATGGGCATGACAGTTCAGCCGCCCTATTCGGACCGCCGTTGCGCCATTCGGCTCATAATCATGGATCCCCCATCGGCTTATTACGGTTGCCGCATGGCATACGGGCGGGGCGCAACTAACGGCCTTAGGGCGTCCCCGGGCAAGGCTTTTCGGATAGGGCATCTGGGCAAATGTGGTCCGCCCAGTCCGGGAGCCTGCAGTCCACGGCGATACACGGGGCGAGGCCCGCGCCTCACATCCTGCCGCTGGCGCTTTCTGAGAGCCTGTAGAGTGGGGTATCCCGGTTGTCATCGGCGGTGTTGCCGTTCTCGACAATGGAGTAGATCTTCTTCATGTCCAAGGTCTTGTCCAGGGTGTCGGCCAGGGCGTCTATGTCCTCCTCGCGGAGTTGCCAGTAGTCGATTGGGTCCGGGTTCTCCAGCCCGGCCCAGCGCAGGAGCGCGGTGAGCCCCTCGCCACTCTCGAATACCCCGTGGAGGTAAGTGCCGGCTGCCATGCCGTCCTCGGATATAGAGCCATCTGGCTCGCCCCCATCCTTAATGACCAGGGGCCGCTTTAGGCCCTCTCCACGGGTGGCCCCGGCGTGGATCTCGTAGCCTCTGACCGGTGCGTTCTCCAGGGTGAGCCTCGCCTCGACGTTCAAAAGCTGCTTTTCGGGCTCCAGGACGGTCTCCAGGTCCAGGACGCCCAGTCCTGGGCTCGAGCCGGGCTTGGACTCGATGCCGTCCGGGTCATACACCGTGCGCCCCAGCATCTGGTAGCCGCCGCAGATGCCCAGGACCTTGCCGCCGTATCGCAGGTGGCGCCTGATGCGGGCGTCCCAGCCCTCGCGCACGAGGAAATCCAGATCAGAGCGCACGGACTTGGAGCCAGCGAGGATGATGAGATCCGCTGGAGGCACGGGCTCCCCGGGCCTCACGAAGGTCACCTCGGACTGGGGATGGAGCCTTAAGGGGTCGAAGTCCGTGTGATTCGAGATCCGGGGCGTGACCGGGATTACGATTTTCAGTGTCGCTGCGGCCTTCTCGCCCTGGCGGCGGTCTATGGCATCCTCCGCCTCCAGGTGGAAGCCTACGATGTACGGGACCACGCCCAAAACTGGCTTGCCCGTGTAGCTCTCGAGCCATGCGAGGCCAGGGTCCAGGATGGTGGGGTCCCCCCGGAACTTGTTGATGACGAAGCCCTTGATGCGGTTCTGCTCGCTTTGGGAGAGCACCATGCAGGTACCCGCCAGGTGCGCGAAGACGCCGCCGCGGTCGATGTCTGCCACAAGGATAACGGGGGCGTCTATCTCCTCGGCGAACCCCATATTGGCAATGTCTCCGTCCCGAAGGTTTATCTCGGCAGGAGAGCCCGCACCCTCAATGACCACGTACGGGTAGAGGGAGTTCAGGCGCCTGAAGGAATCCATCACGGCATTGAGGGCCGTCGGCTTGAAGCAGTGGTAGTCCCGCGCCTGCATGTCCGTCAGCGCCTTTCCCTGGATGATCACCTGGGAGCCCGTGTCGGTGTTGGGCTTCAGAAGCACCGGGTTCATGTCGTTTATGGGCTTGAGCCCGCATGCCTGAGCCTGCACGGCCTGGGCGCGGCCTATCTCCCCCCGGTCGACGGTCACGGCGCTGTTCAGCGCCATGTTCTGCGGCTTGAAGGGGGCGACCTTGTACCCCCCCCTGCGCATGAGTCGGCAGATGCCGGTGACTATCGTGCTTTTCCCCGAATCCGAGGTGCATCCCTGGACCATTAATGAAGGCATGAAGGGTTTCTCCGTCAGTAGGCGGACTGCGGTCCGCGGCTGGAGGGCTTTCAGGGCAAGGTTGGAGGGCCCGGAGAGGTACAGGGGCCATAGCCGGGGCCGCTCGCACAGGAGGGCCCATGGAAGGCAGCAGGACGGGGGGATATCCGGCGGCGCTCAGGCATGGGGTGCCCTTGGGGAGGAGCAAGTTAAGCCTGGAGATGATAATATTACTGGTGTCGGCGTACAGAAGCGGGAAGGCCATAGGCAACAGGCCTAAGGGGTGCGGTTCGGAGGCGGGGGATCGGTCGCTCGTGGAGTCAGGGCATCCAAAGCCAGACTGGCTTGTTCCAGGCTCCGGCCCGATACCCAGGAGGCCTCCCGATCCGGGATTGAACGCGGTGTCGGTCTCCGGAATCATGTGCCCGGTCAGGGCCAGAGCCGGAAGAACCGGTATCCAGACGAGCCAGGTCAAGGCCCGGAGCAGGTCTTCGACCTGAAGGAGGACCTAAGCTCGAGGAAACGGAACCACGCCGGGCCGTGTCTAGGAGTCTGTCGCATAAATCGCAAAAGCATAGCCATGGAACAATTAGTAGTGGGTGGGCAACCTCTTGTCTACAGCATTCGTTACCATGCCCTTCATAAAAACCCTTTATGCAACAGGCTCCTAGGCCCAGGGACCTGGAGCGTGAAGGGCGATCAGGCGTCCTTGCCCTTGTCACCTTTTTCGTCGGGATCACCCTCCTTCTTCCCGTCCGCGCCTTCCTTGAGGGAGCTCCGGAAGTTGGCCAGACCCTTGCCGAGCCCCCGGCCCAGCTCGGGGAGGCGGCGCCCTCCGAAAATAACGACCACGAGGATGACGATTACCACGATCTCCCAGAGGCTGAACCTTCCCATCTGATCACCTTTCGATAACGTAAAGGTCACCTGTTGATAACGTAAAGGCACCTCATGGCGCCAGGGCGGGCCGACGGCGAGGGGGGCCTCGACAGGCGTAGCGCCACGCGCGGGGCATTCCGGGAGGCCGGAACCGTCGGAACATGATCTAGAGCGGATATTAACATTTTCCCCCGCCCGTTTGCCAGAGGAGCGCCAGTATGCGGGATGCGGGATTTTCGGGACGATGTGCGGGGGGAGGCGCGTAGCCAGGACGGAGGGCGGATTGTTCGGGGGAGCCGGGCATGTTTGCGGGCTGAAGGCGGGAGAGGCGAGGGGGAACCCTGTCGCGCCAGTCTCGGCGAGTAGCGGGCCGCAAGTTTTTGCGGGCATGGGAAACGGAAACCAAGGCGGGCAATGCAGACAGGGCGGAGGAGGAGGGGGGCATATGACCAACGCCTTGGGCAAGGACCGTTGCGGGAGGTCTGCGGCAATTGGCATGGTTGGCGAAAGGCGGACGTGAAAAAAAAGCGCGCGGAACGACCGAAACGACCGTCCCGCGCACAGAAGATCTCGACCGTGGGGTCTTCTTGTCAGTCGTCGGTGAGGCCTTCGTCTTCAGGCCCTCCGAAGGAGTCGTCATCGTCAAGGCGGTTCAGGGGCGGGTCGAATTTCTTTATGTTGTCGTAAGTGATGAGCCCCGCCGCTATCTCGCGGAGTGCCAGGACAATATGCTTGTTCTTGTTGGGGACGAGCGGGCGGGCGCCCTTCTTGAGTTGCCTGGCCCTCTCTGCCGCCAGGTGGATGAGGGAGAACCTGTTGTCGACGAAGCGGAGGCAGTCGTCTATCGTGACTCTGGCCATGCGTCCTCCTGTGGCGGTAGCCGATCGCGTTGCGGAAAGCCTGAAGGTCGGGCGGTTCGGGGTGAGGTCCCTCCGGCTCGGCGGAGGGGAAGGGTCGTCAGCTCTTCCCGTGTTGTGGCGGGGCGTTCAAGGCGTCCTTGAGGGCCTTGGAGCACTTGAACTTGACGCTCTTGGACGAGGGGATCTTGATGGGCTCGCGGGTGCGGGGGTTGATGCCGTGCCTAGCGGAGCGCTCGGACACGGAGAAGGTGCCCAGCCCGGTGACGTTGATGGGGCGGGAGGCTTGGATCTCCTCGCTCACGGCGGCGATGAGGCACAGGAGGGCCTTGTTGGCCTGAGCCTGCGTCAACTGGGCTTCTTCGGCGATCCTGGCAACCAGTTCGGCTTTGGTCATTTGGAAAAATCCTTCCTTGAGGTCTTTGTGGACGTTTGGGAAAGTGGGCTCGGCCCCGGTTGGAGGGGGCCCGCCGGTCCCCCCCGCAGGGGGGCGCCGCATGGGCGGCGGGGCGAAAGCTTGCCGTGGGTGGATGGCGTGTGGGCAACGCGGAAAGGCGCCTCGCTTCCGTCCGCGTGGCGGGCGGCGCGGTCGGCGCCGGTTCATGCGGAATCCTTCCGCTTCGGAGGATTGTTATATAGGAAAGAGGGCTTAAAAGCAAATCTTTTCCCCGTAAACCCCGCTTCAGGAGCGCCGTCCGGGCGATCCTGGGGCGGGGGGGCATCGGCGGGGCGTAACCCGCAACGCTTTCAGGCCTCCCTTTTTTCGGGGTTTCAACAGGAATGGCGGTATATATAGTGAACAGACCGACAGGGAAGCCGTATGGCGGACGGGGCATATCGGACGGTCCCGCAACTTTAACGGGATTCCGGGGCAATTCCTGGGCTTCCGGGACGGGGTATGGCTTGAGGGGGGCGGTTGCCGATGTCCAGTAGGGGCACTCGACACATATTGCAGGTTTTGTAGGGCTAGGTCAAGGGGTGGGGGTGGTCGCAAGCAGGTAGCGGGGCGCTTTAGCCCCTGTCCGCAGGCCCTAGAGGCACTTGGGAGGGCTGGGCCAGGGCAATGAGTCAATACTGGGCAGAGAAGGGCGGGCCACATCGGGGAATGTCGCCGACCCCTGGAGAAGTGACAGCCAAATCTATGGAATCTTTCGGCGCAAGCCTCCAGGAGAGCTCTGGCGAGGTTAAGACGGTCCCACCTAAAGCCCCAGCCGCTTGGAGATACGCGCCACGGCCTCGTCCCTTTTGGCCATGGCCTCTGGGAGATCCCGACCGGAGGCTAGCAGGGTGACCACCCCGCCCGGGGCAATGCCTTTCGGATCCACGAGGGCATAGTCCGCCCCCAGGAAGCCATCCTCGAGCCGCAAAGGCCCGGCCGATGCCAATCGATGCTCACCCGTGCTCCGGATCCCATCGGGATCGAGCGCGAGGTGCTCGTAAACGGCGCCGATCGGGTCGGACTGGCGGATGGGGCGCCTGGCTGCGGCTTCATCCGAGAAGAGCCCGGCAAGGCGCTCCACGAGGTTCTCCCCGGATGAAAGGAAGACGCAAGCCGGGGTCTGGCTGGGAAGCCGGGCGTCTATCTCCAGCACCTTCATGCCCTTGGGGGTCGCGATGATCTCGATGTCCATGATCCCCGCCAGGCCCAGGGTCTCTGCCAGGGCCAGCGCATGGCTTCTCAACTCGCGGTCGGACTCCTCCGGGATGTCGGCGGGCGCGGTCACCCTGCGGCAGTCGAAGACCTCGTCCATCTCCAACCGGGTCGTCAGCCAGGTTCGGTAGTCCCCCGGACGGCCAGTCACCTCCAAGGAGTACGATGGGCCCGGACAGTGCTCCTCTATGACCGGAAGCTCTGTCGTATCCAGCGCTACCCGTAGCTCCTCGGCGGTCCGAACGATCCTCACACCTTCTGATCCGCTCCGGTCCGCAGGCTTTACGACCAGCGGGAAGGGCGCCTCCGGGTGGGGGAGCGGAGAGGGCACCCCCATCTCGTTGAAGAGCCTTTTGGAGCGGCGCTTGTCCCGGCTAACCCGGAAGGCCCCGAAGTCGAAGGCCACAGGCGGGGAACTCCAATGGTCCCGCCATTTCTCTACGGCGTCCAGCGTGTCCTGATCCTCCAGGGCCGGGAGGACCAGATCTGTTCCCTGGAAGATGCGGTCCAAATCCGCAGGGAACCTAATCTCCGCCCGTACGAAACGATCGGCAAGCCCCGAGGCCGGCGGGGCCGGTCTCGCGTCAACCACCAGGGACTCCCATCCAGCCATACGCGCCAGGAGCGCCGCTTCCGTCCCCTGGAGCCCTCCTCCCAGAATCCCCAGTCTCATGCCTGCGTCCCTCCTGGCGGACGGTGGTGCCACCGTCTGAAACGATGTTCTGTCACCGATGGTCAGGGCTACGGTCCGATCCGGCTCACGTGGTTAAAACGCGGGAGGACGTCAAGGATCTTCCAGCGTTCTCCAGGAATGCCGCTGGGGTCCCGTGGGTCAGCCCGCGCGAGGCCAGGACCGGCAGGACCGCCGACAGGCTCCTCGCGCGGTTCTGGATGTCCAGGTCCCCTTGGGCCACACCCGCGAGCCCCATGCCCGCAGGCACGAGGGAGGTCACGACGTTCGCGCCGGAGTCGAGCCGCGGAGCGAGGCCCCTGATGCCCTCGACATCCAGGGAGGCCGGTACGAGGGCTTCCGGGAATGAGAGCCTAAGGGCGGCTATCATGACAAGCTCCGTGTCCCTGGCGCGTCCTGGGGCAGGGTCGTCCAGGAATGGCCCGGGCCCTTCATGCAGCGGCGGCACGAATGCCATGGCCCGCACCTGGGCGCAGCCGAGCTCGCGCATGGCCATTATCGAGCGGGCAAGATCCTCCGCGGTCTCTCCAACTCCGCACAAGACACCCTCCTCGACAAGGAGCCCAGCGCGCTTGGCCGCGAGCTTAGCTCGCCAGCGGGCCTCGAAGTCCTGCCCGGCACGCAGCCGTGCGAAGAGCGGGGGGGTGTGGGTCTCCTGGTAACAGGCGTAGAATAGGGTGCCTGCATCTCGAAACGACCTAAGCGCCCTCCCGGAAACGAGCCCAGGGGAGATCATGATCGGGAGCCCCGTCTCCTCGCGAGCGTCCTTTACAAGTCGCGCGAGCCTGGCGATGTAGCCGGGGCTGTCCGTCTCGGGATCCTCACCAGTGGTGAGGTCCAGAAGCGAGACCCCGTCCATGGCGAGCTCACTGGCCGCTTCGAGTACCTCACCTGCGGACTTGCGGTAGCGCGGAGAGTCGGTGGTACGGCGCCAGGAACAGAACGGGCAGTCGTTGCGGCAGTAGGTGGACAGATACAGGAATCCGTACGAGAAAACCATGTCCCCCCACGCGCGTTCTCGGGCCTCCCGTGCCGCGCCGAAAAGTGTCTCGCGCTCGTCTTCACCTGGAGGGGAGACGAGCCTGGCCGTCTCTTCCAGGTCCAACGGCGCGCGGGAGAGGGCCTTTTTGACGAGCCCCCTGTAGCCGTGAGGGGAGACGGAGGAAGCGGGCCCGGGTTCGGCGGCAACAGGTCTGACGATATGGGGCGGGGCATGTGAGGCGGCGGGGGCCGTCCGGCCCCAGAGAGGCATCTCTTCAGAGGATGGAGAGCATACGGCCCGCGCGGGGCGCGGGCCGCTCATTGCGCCCACCTGTCCTGGGCGATCCATTTTGCTCCGCCCGGCAGGACGGCCCCGTGCCCCCGACTGAAGACGGTGCCGCCGTATTTCTCGATCTTCCAATCCGGCACGGCGCATGCGGGGCAGGGCACGGAGTAGTGCTTGTTGCGGAGCCAGCGGGCCGCGCGGCTCCGTCTAGAGTTGTTGACCTTGAAGCTGTGCCCGCAGTGGGTGACGAGCACGGCGGTCTCCCCCGCGAGCTCCACGCTTTTCAGGCCGTGCAAGGCTCCGGAGCGGGCGGGCCAGAGCTTCATCTTCGCGAGAAGCGAGAGGAGGTCGTTTTTTTTTCGGTAATATCTCTTGGCGGTCGGCTTGAGGTTCGCGTTCTCGACCATCGGGCTTCTCCTATCATCAGGCATCCAGCGGGAGGACGCGCGGCTTGCGGGGGCGGGCCTTCGCTTTGCAATGGCCCGCCCCCGCCGGCTCTCGTGCCGGATGGGCCGTCAGGGGGCCTTACCGGTGCGCGCCGCGCGGGAATAAGACGAACTGTCACGCTACGCGGCTTTCTGGGGCACGGGCTCGGTCGCCTCTTCAGCTCCGCGCCGCGTGAGGTGAGCCTAGAAGTGCGCCTAGGTGAAGATGGCGGAGGGCCCGGGAGTCCCACCCGGCTGCGGGGATTTAGAGTCCCCGTGATCCGTTCGATCCGCCCTCCGGATAATCCGGAAAATTCATGAATCATGTGGCGAGCCCGTCTGACGCGGAGGGCCCGCAGGTCGCTTGCATAACCGGTAGATATGCCCGCGGCAGGCCGGTCCGGGCAAGAGGGGTGAAATGCTGTCGAGCCCGGTATCGGATGGTCAGCGAGGCAAAGGCGAAATCGTTCGGCTCAGGCCACGATCCCCGAGATCATCGATGCTGTGCCGCTTATCAGGGGATCGTGCCAGAGGCGCCCCGGGGCGCCGGGAGAGAGCCACAACGAGGGCCAGGAGAGAGGCACGCCCGGGGCTGCCACTCTGGGCTCCCCAGCGCGGATCATGGCATCCAGGGTCTCAGGGGAAAGTACCCTCTCCGAGGGGACCGCCTCGAATATGAGCGTTGCCCCGGCGCGGAACTCCATAAGGAGCGCCTTTTCGTCAGGTATCGCCCGCGCCTCGGGGGTGCGCTCGAGCGCCGCCCGGACGCGCTGCCTGTCCGGGTCGCGGACAAGCGGCAAGCCGCCCAGCTCCGCCACCCGCTCCGCGGCAAGGGTCCCCACCCTGCCCAGGCCCAGGATCAGGACCTTGGCGCCGGACAGCTCGCCCCCGTTCATGATCTCCAGGGCAGCCACGAAAGCCCTGGCAGTGGCCGGGTCGTTATGCACGGCGTTGCCGCCAGCGGCATCGCGGGCCACGAAGTCAACGTCGTCGGAGTACGCCAAAAGATCCGCCCCCCACTCGCAGGCTTCGGCCAGGCCCAGGGAGTCCGGGCTCTCCATGACCCTGGCGACCAGGCCCATGCGCTCGCCGGTGGCCGCCACCGCCGCCGCGAAGCCGGGTATCTCGCCCTCGCCGGAGGTCATGGTGACTACGGCGAGCTTCAGGCCTTGGAGTCTGCGGCGGGCCTCACCCACGTCCAGGCCCCATGCCCGGGCGGAAAG
Source organism: Deltaproteobacteria bacterium (assembly GCA_031263485.1). Classification (GTDB taxonomy): domain Bacteria; phylum Desulfobacterota; class Desulfarculia; order Adiutricales; family Adiutricaceae; genus JAIRZX01. Next base: position 21,400 of record JAISFS010000055.1, read on the forward strand.
CTCCATGATGTCCGTCCCCAGGGCACCCGCGATCGACCTGTCGAAGGCTCGCAGGTCGTAGAGCCAACCCACGTCCTGTGCCTTAAGCCGCGTCATGCGCGATCCTCCCTTCCCGGCACGTTCAACCGGAACCCTCCCAGGTAACTCAGACTCGCCCCGGCGCGGGACAGGCCAACGGGAACCCCGTGCGCGGCGGAAAGCGCCATCGCCAGTCGCTCCAGCCCGAAGCCCAGGCCAACCCAGGGGACTCCGACCCCCCAGGCGGAGTCCAGCGGGTGCGGCCCCATGGCCGTTGAGGCGAGTTCGAGGCCTTCGGGGCTTACGACGTCCAGCGTCTCTCCGTAAACGCCGGACTCCTCGCTCTCGAGGGCGCAACGGCCTTCGGGAAGCCCGGAGGCGGCCAGGACAACGTCTGCCAACTCGAGGATCCTGGCCTGACGCGCCTCCAGGGGGAGTCCGAACTCCGCCAGGTTCAGCATCGTGAACTCCTCAGCGTGCCTCGCGCCTTTAGTCTCCCTGCGCATGCATGTCCCTATCTCGAAGATCGAGACGGGCAACGGGGCTAACCTCAGGAGATCCACCATGAGGTAATAGAGGTTAGGGGCGAGCATGGGGCGCACCGCGCGGTTTTTGTCCAGCCAGAAGATCTGGGAGGAGAGGGGGTGGTCAGGGCCTATGCCCATACGCTCCAGGAAGTTCCGCGATACGGATAGCGGGGTCGCAACCTCCGTGAACCCTGCAGCGGCCAGGGCACCGGAGAGCCTTTCCCTCAATAAGGAGATCTCAGGGCGCCCCGCGGCTTTCAGGTGTCCGCGAACACCCTCCGCGCAGGCGCGGGCGAACGACTTTTCCATGGACTGGAAGGAGCGGTTGGCATCGGCTTTGCTCGCGAAGCCCCCGGGAAGGCCCTCGGGATCGGCCCCCAGCTCGCAGAGCCGCTTGACCTGTTCGTTGGAGAAGTCCATCCCGGATCCCTTTCCGTCCCGTCCGTGTCTCTATGCTCTAGTGACTCGCATGCTCCGCATGCACGTCCGCGACTTGTTTCCTAGGAGCCTGTTGCATAAATCGCGACAGCATTGCCATGAATCGACTGATTGTAGAGAGGCTAACTCTTGTCCAGCACATTTGTGCTCATGCTATTCATAAAATCCATTATGCAACAGGCTCCTAGCCATTCGTCATTACGATTGTTTTCGATTGACTGATCCTTGAAGAGTTAAATTGTTTCCCGGCGCTTTCCCCAGTATTTTTCTCGCGGTCCTGCTTCAGGCTTTGCTTATGGCTTAGATTCAGGCTTTGCTTTTCGTGTTGTTTGAGACTTTAGTTTTGACTATCCTTCGGTTTTGCCTTTGGCCGCATGCGTCAAGCATTCAGAAAGATCCGTCCGCCTTTGGCCTGCAGTGCCGAAGTCCGCGGCATTGCGCGAAGCGTGCGCGATTTTTTGGGTCACTAGCATCAGATGGCGACCCCCGATCCTCAAATCGAGCCTTGCATCGCGTTGTTTAACCCGATCATGGGATAAGCAATCCGCTATCGGAATATTTCCTCAAGCTATCCGGTTCGAATTTGGCCGATCCGAGCCAGGACCACCCAGTCATTCTGCTGCCCTCTGCCCCGCCACAGACAACCCAAGCCGCCTCCTTGGCGGCCCCGGCTGGGAGCGGCGGGGCTTAAGGCCGTTTAAGGAGGCGCTATCTGGAGGAGAGCGGCAGGTTGCGCTTCTTCTCCTGGGCGTTAACGAGCTCGCGGATCTTGAGGCGGGCGTCTTCGGGGATTGGCAGGGGCTTGTGGGATGTGAGGATCTGCTTTGCCTTCTCCTTTGCCCTCTGCGTGATGTCCTTGGAGCCGTCCTCGAGCCACTTGTGCCGCATACGGCGGTCGGTGTTCGGGGCGAAGGACTGGGACCGTAGATGCTTCATGGTGCTCTTGTGGGTGAGGAAGTCTTTGAAGGATCCTACCTCCTTGATGTCCTCAACCGCAAGGGTCTCGTCGTTCACCTGTATCCCGCCGAGACTGTACAGGATCATCTCGGCAATGTCCGATCCGATAAGGAGCTGCGAGTAGTCGAAGGTGACTCCCAGCTCGAGCATGCCCAGGCCGTAGATCAGGTTGACGCCGGCCAAAGCGGGGTAGAGCGCCGTCATGGTGCACTCGTAGGCCGCCTGGGCGTCCGGCACCTTGCTGTCAGCCTACCCACCTGCCGTCCAGCTGGGAAGGTTGTAGTACTGTGCCATCGCGCCGACGGCGGCGCCGATCATTCCGAGTTCCGGTGACCCCACGGCCGCGCAGCCGGTGCGCAGGTCGAAGGCCGTGGTGGAGCTTCCGTAGATTATGGGCGCTCCGCGGTTCACGAGCTGACTCAGCACGATCCCGGACAGGACTTCCGCGTTATGCGTGACGAGCGTCCCTGCCAGATGGATCGAGCTCGAGCCCCCGGACATGGCCATCGAGAGCACGTTGCAGACGCACTTGTTGCGGGCGGCAACGATGATGATGTCGCAGGTCGGCTCGAGGAGCCTCAGGGGGCTCACCGGGCATATGAGGAAAGAGAGGATGCGGTGGTCCTCCACCGGATCGTTGGGGAAGTGAGCCTTGGCCGCGATTTCGGACATCCTGACCAGGAGCTCGGCTATCTCCGCGCCGTGGGGCATCATGACAACGTGCTTTGAGGTGTTGTTCATGAGGGCCTCGTAGTCGTGAAGGTGTCCGATTTCCTGCGGCATGTCGTGGGATCCAGCGGGCTGCTCGACCACGGAGATGACGTTCACCCAGTCGCAGATGCGGGCGATGTCCTCCATGTCGCGCTTCGTGGTCTCCCTGTGCTGGCCCGTATCGATGTCGTAGATGTTAAGGGCCTCGCCGAAGTTGGTGAATGCCACCCGGTTGGCCTCCAGCACGGCGTCCTGCTTGGGGTCCCTCGCGTGCATCACGACGGTCTCCGGGCAGGACATGAGCGCCTCCTTAACCATGAAGGGGGGGATCCTCACGATCTTCGTCTTCTGGTCGATCTTGGCGCCGCCCTTGGCGAAGTAGTCCATCGCCTCGTCGTGTTGCACGAAGACGCCCTTGTGCTCAAGGACCTCGAGGGTAGCCCGGTGAATGTGGTCGAGCTCCTCCTTCGTGAAGGGTTTCAGGCGGAAACCGCCTCCGGTTGTGTAGCCGGCGAATTTGTCTCTTCTCAAACGTACCTCCTTACGGATTTAGCGTCCTCTTTGCGTTGCCCGCGATGCGCCCCCTGGGAAGGGGGGCGTCGCGGGCATGTGCGCCGGACGGGCCGAGAGACGGCCGTCGGCGCGTCGGCTGCGATATATTGGATGGTAGCCTCATCGTCGCCTCTGGGCTGGCGACCGATCAAATTCTCTGCAAGGGCGGTGCCACACGCGAAGCGCGATGCCTGTCCGTAGGTTTCGCGGGACAGGGTATCAAGCAGGCAGTGGTTTTTGGGGATTATCGTTGCTCAAGATCAAGTGGCGATCTTACGGATGGAAGGGAGAAAAAATGAAAAATAGGCAAAAAAAAATTTTCGGGCAAACCGAAAAATTGTAAAAAATATCTGGCTGTAACGTCTCCTTGCCGCATATGTGGAGGTGCAGCGGGAATGGTGGGGCCAGAAGACCGTTGAAATGCGAATATCATGAATTGCAGGGCCGAGTGAGAGACTGTGAAGCGTGGCAAAAATCTCATGAATTACAGTGTTTGTAGATGATTTCGATGTCTTTTTAATATTTCAAACGTCCGAATCGGATTCTCCTGCATGACGCATGAACGTTGGACATTATCGAACGACAACCGTGAGTTTCCCGAACAGGCGCCGATATCGCCCCAGGAATCTCGTTGTCAGTCCATGGCTTACGAGGATCGCCAGGAGCCTATACGACCATGCGCTTCTTTGCGAAAGTCGCAGTAGGTCTGCGGAAGCTGGCGGAAGCTGGCGGAAGCGGGCGGAAGTCGGCGGAAGTCGGCGGAAGTCGGCGGAAGCGTTTAGAAATGAGGGAAGGCAAGTGGAGTAAGCGGGTTCTGCAGGCTCTTCGAATCTGGATCGCCATCTGGCGCGGGTTGGTGAGGGCTTAGCGTAACCTGTTCCGTGCTAGACGGCGGATGCAAAGGCGGTTCTCAAGGCAGTGGTTACGTTTCCATTACCGAAGAAAATCTGTTGGGATCCACATCTGACTCACAGGCCGATCGGATCCCTCACCCAGACAAAAATTTACAGGTGTCGGTTTGCGGCAGTAATGATGTGAATTCAAGCGGAGGCAGGATGCCGGGTATGAGCCGGAAAAGGTCCGAGAAACCGGCGTGTGGACGTACCTTCGTTTTACTCGGGACTAGGCTATCAAGCTCATCCTGAGATGTTTTCAGGAGATTCAGGCGAACGTCGAGCGAATGCCGTCACGGACGCAAGCCGAAAATCGCCGGAAAAGACCCTCGATTGAGTCGGCCCCGATTGGAGTCGAAAGGGTACCTAACTGGAGTTATATAAGGAATATGTGGCCTGATTGCATGTTGTGGATGACGTAAAGCCTTAAGTCCACGATCCTTGCGTATCGCTAAACCTATGCCGAAGCTGGATTTCCCCGAGATTTTGGCCGTAAGCCCCTGCTTCCGACCGCCCTCTTTACAGGATTTCACCTTGAAATTGGCTTCATGGGCGTTTTCCTGAGGTCAATTGTTGCGAACCGGCTTGACATATTTCTCGGTTCCATCATTGATTCCTTCATAATTCCTTCGGCAAACATGAAACATATCGCCATTTCAGATCCCCACACTAGCTCGACTTGCATTAAGACCAATCAGAGCCCCTTAATCCGTCAAGGACAGGCGACCACGTGCATCCGACCGCTGAAGGCCTATGGCATTGCCACAGGAGGAAGCATCATGGCAGTACGGTTGCCTCACTGGCGGTACGGTTGCCTCACGGACGGTATAGTTTCGGATCGATCCCGAATTTTTTCAGGCGGTAGGCGAGGAGCTGGCGGGAGATGCCAAGTCCCCTTGCAGTGAGCGCCACGTTCCCGCGGTTATGCACTATTGCCTTGAGCAGGTCTTCCGCCTCGTTCCGCAACCGCGAGATGAGCGGCTCTGCTGTTGACGGATAGCCGCGCCGGGGAACAGGCTCCGCCGCCATGCCCGCAGTGTCCCCGGGGCGCGTGAAGGCCTCCGGCGGGGTCGCGCCATCGGGCCCCGCGCCTTCCTGACTAGGGATAGGGGCGCATGACAGGGCGTACAGGTAGTGCTCGTGGACATGCTCCAGGCCTATGACCAGCTCATCCGTGACCTGCGCGAGGGTGCCGGCCAGCATGTGTTCTAGCTCGCGGACGTTGCCGGGCCAGCTGTACCTTCGCATCACGTCCCACAGGGCCGGGTCGATCTTGATGGCCTGTTTGCCCAGGAGGTTGTTGTACTTGTTCAGAAAGTAGTCGGTCAACAGGCCAAGATCGTCCAGGCGCTTGCGTAGCGGCGGGATGTTCACGAGCACCACGGCCACCCGGTAGAAGAGATCGGGCCTGAGGCGACCGGAACTCAGGGCCTCGTTGGGCGAGGAGCCGATGGAGACCACGAGTTTCAGGTCCAGTTCCACCGGTACCGAGGAGCCGACCCGGAAGGCCTTCATCTCTTGGATAGTGCGGAGGAGTTTTGGCTGGAGCTCCAGGGGCATTGAATCCAGCTCGTCCAGGTACAGCGTGCCGCCGTTGGCTTCTGCCATGAGCCCGGGGCGGTCGATTGCTCCGGTGAAGCTCCCTTTGGTGGTACCGAAGAGGAGGCCTTCCAAGAGGTTCGCCGGGATGGCGGCACAGTTGAGCGCGAGGTAGGGCTTCCCGCGGCGGTAGGATGCCTGGTGGGTGAGCTTGGCAAGGAGTTCCTTGCCGGACCCCGTCTCGCCAGAGATGAGGATAGGGAAGGAGTTGGAGGAGTTGGACTTGACGTGGAAGACGGCCTTCAGGAACTCCGGGTTCTGGCCGACGATGTTAGGAGCGGGCATCCGGATGGGCACGAGTCCGGGCCATTGGACGGCGGGGTTCTTATAGGCCCTCGCCTGGCTGAACTCGCCAAGGAGGGGCTGGGTGAAGCAAAGCGAGCCCTTGACCTCGCTTCCGGTGCGGACAGGGTAGACCCAGTACGCCGCGTTCACGACCCTGCCTTTGAAGTTCCGGTAAGGGTAGATGTAGCCCAGGATGGGCTGGCCGGTCTTCTGGCAGATCTCCATGACATTGGGGCCGTTTATCGGGGCGAGGGCCTCGTACTCGCGACGTCCCAGCATCTCATCCACCTCGATGCCGTCGATTTTCGAATGGGCATCGTTGTAGTAGACGACTCTGCCGAAAGTGTCGGTCATGATGACCCCGAGGGGAAAATGGTCGAACATCTCCTTTAGCGATTTCTGGCTGAATGAGAGAGACTCGGGGAAGTCGGCGAGGTCCGTGTCGATGTCTTTGGGGTAGAAGTGAGGCATAAGGCACCCCCTTAGACTGACTGTAAAGGGTTAGGGCTCCGTTTGTCAATCGCGGATCCGGGGCGGGGGGTGTCGGGTGTGCCCGTGACCATGTCTCAAGCTTTTCGCGGACGGATCCGGGAGGGTTCGCGACAATGAGGCTGGGAAGGGTAAACGGGAAAAGCACCGGAAGTCCCCCGTAAGCGCGTCGCATTTTCAGATTTATGATTCTGGAATCCAATTGCTCTGGTTTCTAATCGGCCGAGGCAACGGCGATTCGGGGGCGAATTCGCGTTGCTGAGCCGCTCGGGAACGGTTCAGCGGATATCTGCCGGAGCATGACGGCACGGGACGGAACAGGCTTGGGGGAGGTGCGCGTGAGCGCCTTGCGCCGTCCCGTGCCGTTTCTGGGTTTTCGGCCTTTCTCGCCGACTCGCGGACGTTCGCGGTGCTACATGGTCGCCTTGGCCTAACGTTGATTCCACTGCAAAAACCCCCTACCTCACCTCCTGGCAGTCATTTGAGGGCCGAGTATCTGGGTAAAGGGTGCGCAGATGTGCGGGGGTTTAAGGCTTTAGCGCCATGATGCCTATGCGATGGCCCCATGAAGTACCGCTTCCCTGTCGAAGTTGAGGGTTTTTCAGTGGAATCAACGTTCTCAAAACCGATGCTTCAGGCAGGCCGCCTCACATTCGCCGTTCGTCTGCAGATATCCGTCCTCTGACCGGCTTCAGTCGTGGCGCCTTGACGTCAAAGACTCGCAGAAAGATTCGGACCCGGAATGAGCCTTCCCCGCCCGTTACGCGTTCCGTCTCGGAAAGGCCGTTCTGGGCTCGTCCGGCTTGTCGATCGGCTTTAGCTGGATCTTCATCCGCGTGTCTCACATAAGACTTGTCCGGGAAACCGGAGTTTCCTTAATGTTTTTTATGATACACAATATTTCCTGTATATATCATCGCATTAGGAATGAAACGATTTTCCGATGCGACCGTCGCGTATGTCGAGGGCACTTTCAGGCGTTGTCCGCCAAACGATTAGGGGCTATCGGGATTGCCGGGAAGAGTGAGGCGGCAGACGATGGATCGTCATCATTCAAGAAGGATCGCCGAATTCGGCATGTTACCGAGATCAGGAAAAGGCAAACCGTAGTGAATTTTCGAGCGATGTGCCTGGGCTCCGCCTGATATTGCGGCGCTTCGGGCCCGGTATTCCGGCACGCGACCGGCTCCAAAGAACGTCACGGGATGGGGCCCGATCGGAACGTTGTCACCGGGTTGGCAAGGGGGCGCCCCTTGGCTTTGCGGCGGATGACCTTGGCTTTGCGGCCCGGGGATGTCATTGGACCGCCCAGATGATGTCCCGTGCCTCCGCAGGAGGTTTGCCGGGGGAATGTAAGGAGATGTCCGGGTAAGTCCTGGGGATGTCACCGTGATTGCCAGACGGATGTCCCGGGGCGGGCCCGGCACGGGCCATTCGGCGGGGCTGGACGGGCTGTCACGCCCGGTGGCTCTCCCGGCCATCAACCGCTTCGCCGGAGGCCCCAAGGCCGCCGATGGGCGGTTTACGGTGCGTCCTTAAGTCGCTTCGGGCCGGTCCGAAAAATGATGTCCTTTTCAGACCCCCTTCGTGTTAGGATGTTGGAGGAGGTCCGTTACGGACGGCTTCGCGGCGCCTGGCCTCATGGCTATGGCTTCCGCCACAGGCCCTTGGAGGCTCCGGAAAGCTGTAAATTTTATGACTCGCTACAAATCTTCCTCCGCGCTCGCGATTTCAGCGCCTTATGCCGCGCCGGGCTTGTCGGCGTCCAGGTGACCGTGCCGATGCGAGGGTGCGTCCTCTGCGGAAGGCGTTGCGGTGCCGTCCGCTGGCGCGGCGAAAAGGGCTTCTGCGGGATAGGGGACGGGATATCGGTGGCTCAGGCGCTGATCCACCCCGGCGAGGAACCGCCGCTGACCGGCCCCAGGCCGGGAGGGTCAGGCGCGATATTCTTCTCGGGATGTTGCCTGGGATGCGTTTTCTGCCAGAATCACCAGATCTCCCAGTCGCCGGGGGCAGGCGGGCCAATGGACGAGGGCGAGCTCGTGGATCTCATGTTCCGGCTGCGTGACAGCGGTGCCGTGAACATCAACCTCGTCTCCCCCACACCCTACGCCCTGAAGCTCGCCCCGGCCATCGCCCGCGCCAAGAGCCGCGGGCTGGGGCTCCCGGTGGTCTACAACTCTGGCGGCTACGATACCATGGAGGCATTGTCTATCATGGACGGCCTCGTGGATATCTACCTGCCCGATGCCAAGGTGGCGCCGCCGGCGGGGGCATCTCCGGGCGACCCGGACGGGCGCTCCATGCGCCTTCTGGGAGCGGGCGACTACCCCTGGGTCAACCGGGAGGCGCTCAAGGAGATGTTCAGGCAGACTGGGGACTTCAGGACGGATGCGAACGGCATCGCGACCGGGGGGCTCCTCATAAGGCATCTGGTGCTTCCTGACGATCTCGCCCGGACCTCGCTCCTGCTCCCGTGGCTCAAGGAGACCTTCGGGACGGGAATCTTCCTGTCCGTAATGAACCAGTACTTCCCGTCCAACTTGGTGAAGCCCGGCCCCAACGCGCAGTTCCGGGACTGGCCCGGGCTGGGGAGGCCCTTGAGCGACAGGGAGTACGATGAGGTCATAAGGCAGATGATCGATCTGGGCTTCGATAACGCTTTCGTCCAGGAGGCTGGAGCCTCCGAGCTCCTGCGTCCGGATTTCGACAAGCCTGACGCCTTCAGCTGACGGGCCACGTCCATCCGGCCAGGATTTCGCACCCCATATAAAAACCGGGAGCCGCACCACCGCCAGTGCCTTGCCGAAGCCGGGGCTCCACCCAAGGTTAAGCGCTTTGCCGAGGCCGCGTCCCTTCCAAGGTTAAGCGCCTTGCCGAGGCCGCGCCCCTTCCAAGGTTAAGCGCCTTGCCGAGGCCGCGCCCCTGCCAAGGTTAAGCGCCTTATCGAGGCCGCTACGCGGACGATGCACGGCCTCCCTCAGTTTATGGCGGGGGGATGCGGCCCTTCCATCCGCGTGAAGAAGTCCCTCACCTTCGAGATGTCAGTGTGGATCGGACCGTGCTCGAAAGACAGCAGGAATCTGTGTCCGTAGCCGCTGGACTGGAGCCTGGGATCCAGGACGGCCATGAGGCCGAAGTCGGAGGCAGACCTGATGAGCCTCCCCAGGCCTTGCTTGAGCTTGATCTCCATCTCTGGGACGGAGAGCTCGTGGAACCCCGCCCACTTGTCATGTTTCGGGTCCCCCGTCTTCAGGAGGTTGCACCTGGCGCTGTGCAGGGGGTCGGTCGGCACCGGGAAGGGGAGCTTGTCGATGATGACGGCGGAGAGGCTCTGTCCCGGCACGTCCACCCCCTGCCAGAAGCTCATGGTGGCCAGCAGGACCGAATTCACGTCCTCGCGGAAAATCTCCAGAAGTCTGGAGCGGTTCTCCTGTCCCTGCTTGAGGAGCCGCCAGGGGAGATTCTTCATGCTTATGCTTTCGTAGACCCATTCCATCTGGCGAGTTGCCGTGAACAGGACGAGGGCCCTGCCGCGTGTGGCGGCCAGGAGCTCCGCCAGCTCGTCCACCAGCGCCCTGCGGAACTTCTCGTTGCCGTCTGCCTTGTCGAACTCCGGCATTTTGCTGGGGATGTACATGATCGTGCGGTCCCAGTATTTAAAGGGGGATTTCAGGGTAAGCCCTTTCACCCGCTGATCTATGCCCAGTCTGGAGTTGAAGTACGCTAGCGAGTTGCCCGAGGCTATGGTGGCCGAGGTGACGATGACCGTCTTCCTGAAGTTGAAGAGCTTGTCCCGGAGGTATGCCGACACGTCGATTGGCATGGCGCTAAGGACGACGTCGTCCTCCCCGGCCCTGATGACGTAGACGAAGCCGGGATCGGACTTGGCGACGATGAAGCTCCCGGTGCTGGCCGCAGCTTCGAGCCTGCGTCTGACGGGAGTGTATTCCTCGTCTTCGTCGGAAAAGAATTCCGCCGATTGCTTCTCCAGTTCGGTGAGGTCGGCCGTGAGCTTCCAGAGCATCGACTTGAGCTCCACCCTGTCGGGCGGCCACCGGTCCTCCGGAGCGTCCGGCCAGAGCTGCTCCACGGAGACCTCCCCGTCGGACTTGTCCCCGGGGCCTTTCTGGAAAGGGTTCGCGATGCGGGCGGCCGACTCCAGCTGGTTCTCCGCCTTGACCTTCAGGGCCATTATGTTCTTGACCTTCGTGTCCGAGGGCCCATGCCCCGTGTTCATGAGAATGTCAAGCTGTCGGTCCAGTAGAGAGGCCAGGTCGTAGCAGGCGCTCTGGACGTCCTGCAGGGAGAGCCTCTGCGAGAAGCAACTGACCGCCACCTGCTCCAGCAGGTGCGCCTCATCGAAGACGGCGGCATCCCATTGCGGGAGCACGTTGGCCGAGTTGTCCTGCAGGGCGAGATCGGCCATGAGCAGGTAGTGGTTGGCCAGGACGATGTCCGACTCGGCGGCCCTGGCCCTGGCCTGCTGCAGGAAGCACGTGTTCTTGAAGGGGCACTTCTTGCCCATGCACGTCTCGTGGGTGGCGCGCAGCTTGTCGAATGGCGGCGTCTTCGTGAGCTTCAGGGGGAGCTCGGCAATCTCTCCCTGGACGGTGGACCCCTTCCACTCCCTGAGTATCTCGAACCAACGCGCCTGCCCCGGGTCCGTCAGGGCCATCTTTTGCCTGCGCATGACCGAGTCGAAGCGCTTCATGCAGACGTAATTGTCCCTGCCCTTCAGGATCGCCGAGGTGAATGGCTTGTCGAAGTGGGTCCGGATGAACCCCAGATCCTTGTCGTAGATCTGGTCCTGGAGGTTCTTCAGGCCGGTGGAGACCACGGTCCTCTTTCCAGAGATGATGGCCGGGAGCAGGTAGGCCAGGGTCTTCCCGGTCCCGGTCCCCGCCTCTATGACGGTGGTGTCCGCGTCTCGGAAGGCCCTGAGCGTCTCCCTGAACATCTTGAGCTGGGACTCCCTTGGCTGGAAGTCTGCCCAGCGCTGGGCCAGCGCCCCGTTGGCCTTGAGGATGTAGTCGAGCTCCCCCGTGTCGCCGGGGATTGAGCCGGGAAGGGGGATCCGGGTCGAGGGATCGAAAGTGCTCATGGTTTAGCTTCGGCGCCTAAAGCACCCTGACGCCCGGGCGTGGGCATGGGGAATGTGTGGCGGTCTTGAGGTTCCGGCTCGCCGGGTCGGCTCCGTGCGTGGGGAGGCCTGAAGCCGCCGGGGGGAGCCGTTCGCTTCGGCAGCTGGTTGCGGCTACAGGCTGCGGTAGGTGCTACCGGAATACCATTATTATACCATATTCCGATTCATCTATCAAATTTGAATCAAGGAATAACGAAGTGTGCTGCATGGTGTTCAAAATGACGTGGCTCGGGTAGCCTGGCGGTCAAGGTCACATCAGGTATGGAGGCTTCGGGAAAGTTCGGGCGTTCCAACTCCCGGCATAGCCATAGTGCCATCGGATGTTTCCGGATTCTGGCATGCGGCATCGGTTCCCGGGACCCCGGGGAACTCCCGAAGGAGAGGGACGTTTGCGATGGCTGGTGCCGGAAGTTTTCCCAAGGCGGGGACCGGGCATGAGGCCGTGTGACGCGATGGACAGCATACGAAGGACGGGACAGTCTGGAGGTCGGGGACAGGGCAGCTGGAGGAGGATGACGGGACACTCTGGATGTAGGGGACAGGGCAGCTGGAGGCGGATGACGGGATGCTCTGGATGTTGGTGACAGGGAAGTTGGCGGCGGATGACTGGATGTTCTGGATGTTGGTGACAGGGAAGCTGGAGGGGGTTGACAGGACGCTCTGGAGGGCGGAGACGGGACACGCTGAAGGCGAGGGGTAGGATTGCTGGGAGGTGGATGGCCGCCTTAGGAACTGCAGTGCCAGGGATGGGGTTTGCCCTCGCCGTAGAACGTGTCGGACTGTACGGGGCAGGTGAGGCCGATACCGTCAAGCGAATCGAGGGCCGGTTGTCCGAATCGTGAAACTCGGCTTGCTGGAAGCATTGTGCGATGGCCGCATTCGAAGCCGAATCGCGTAAGGCCCGGACCGTTCCGGACGGAACCGCTGGCGTATCTGGCGGGCCTTTGCCAGGACGGAAAAGCCGGCGGGTCTCCATGGGAGTGGGGATAGCGGCGGAAATGGAGGGAACGTGGATCTGCGGAGGGCTGAAACCTGGGAGCGGGGAGGAGAGGGCGGGGAAGAGGCCGGCTTTGAAAGACAGTCGTTCGGCGCTCGGACAACAGGTCCGAGCGCCACCAAGACGCTTACGCGGTCGCGGAAGCGGTACGCTCTCCGGCCGGGAAGTTGCTCCCGGACCCGTGCCCAGCGAGCGGGGCCCGGATCCGGGAGGAAGATCTTGGAAACTCGGTTTGGGGCAGGCGGCTATTCCGCCACGACCACCCTCTTGCCCATGAGGCTCAGGATGCCCAGCACCACCAGCACTACGACCACCACCCCGATGGCGATGCCCACGCCGCTGTCCCCGGCGGGGACCATGGCGCCGTCCAGCCTACCTGCGAGATCGCTTATCTCGTCTGCCGAGAGCCCGGCCAGCCGGCTCTCGACCTCGGCCCTGTCGTAGCCCATGGCTTCCAGGGTGTTGGTCACCTTCTTGATCTCCAGAAACGAGCGGATCTTCTCAAGATCGGCATCGGCGCCTGAACGAACGCCCGCCGTGGGCGCGAAGCCGGCCCAGGCCCCGTTCGCGGGGCAAAGGGCCAGGGCGAAGCTCAAGGCCAGCATGAGCTGGAGGACCCGGCGTCCGGTCCTGGTATATAGGATGTTCGACATGATCACGTCCTTTTCAAGATAGGCCCGGGGGTTCTGGGCGGCGGCCTCCACGGTCTGGGGCGACGGCCGCTTCGGGCCGCAAGGGGCGCCTTCGCTCGGACGCGGCCCGAGGGCGTAAGGCAGGTTGAAACGGCGCGGGCGCGGAAATATGCCTGAGCGTTCTTTCCGGACCGCTGGCCGCGCCGGACCATCGCGGATCGGAAAACGGCGGCAATCCGTTGATTAAGATCCCAGCTGGGCTTGCGGCCACGGCGTCCCGGGCCGTCTGCGGGCCGCTCCGGGGCCCGGGAGCGCCGTTTCCCCAAAGAGGAAACTTGCAGCGTGATTATATGTCATTGAATCACAGTTTGCAACTTACACAAAACTATTAATATCAGAACTTGACTTTGGAGTCAATTAGGCCAGTCAGGAAAACTTTGCGGCTAACTGGTTGATAACAATAGCTAATTAGCATTAATTATGACAAATTGCAAGACTCTGGAGACGGAGTCGGAATTTATTTTTCTTGAGGAGACCTGACGTTTCGCTTTGGGGAAATCCGGTGCCTCAGGAGGGCACCAGGTGCAACATCGCCAGAATAAGTGTTATTTCATATGCAGTTCGTGTCTCAGCCTTGCATTGGATACAGGAAATGTAGGATGGTCCAAGATATTGCATCTCAGACTGTACGTCTGCGGCGAGGCATTGGAGGAGTCCGGCTTGTGTGCCTCGTTGGCGCGTGGACTTGAATATCGTCTGCGGATCATAGGCTGCCGACGGACAAAGAAATGTTCCGGATCGCAAATTATCGAGTATTGGCCTCAAACAGTGCTGCTTTGGGAGAATCTCCCCTCAAGCGAGTGCATAGGCATATAAGGAGATGTCAGGCAATCCGGGTCAAGCCTTGCGGATTCGCCCTATTGTAGCCACTTGTCGATAGCCATCGCGCAAGCGGTTGCCTAGGAGCCTGTTGCATAAATCGCGACAGTATTGCCATGAATCCACTGATTGTAGAGAGGCAGACTCTTGTCCACAACATTTGTGCTCATGCTCTTCATCAAAACCCATTATGCATCAGGTTCCTAGGAGCCTGTTGCATAATTCACAATTGCATTGCCACGGCGCTATTAGTCGTGGATGGACTGCTTCTTGCCTGCCACATCCATCCTCGTACCCTTCCTCAAAACCCATTATGCATCAGGCTCCTAGGGTATCGCTCAGTCCGATGGCGGCGCCTTCGGTACTCATAAACGTGGCTGACGCTGATTTCATGCAAGACTGGCGGGCAAGACAGACGGGTTGGCCCAGCGGGAGTCCCGCTGGCTTCAGTCGGAAGCATGCAGATCGGCCGTGATCGGCTGAGTTTTCGTTTCCAGCCGGTGTGGCGGTTCCGCCGAGAAGATGTCCGGCTCCACAAAAAAGTTTGAGCGGTCATGGGTTGTTGCAAGGTACTGCATGTCAGCAAAATATGATTTTGCGGTCATCTCACGATGCAAAGGTATATTATCTTGACTCAACCGCCAGAAGGCTTCGCCTCCGTTTCCCTCACACCTCGCCCAATAATTGATTCCGTTGCAAAAACCCTCCCCCTCGACAGACGAAGTGGAACGCCATGCGGCCATCGCATTACCATTGCGCTAACCCTTGACTCCACTGCAAAAACCCTCCACCTCGACAGGGAAGCGGAACTCTATGCGGCCATAGCATTGGCATCCTGACGCTAAAGCCTGAAACCACCGCACATCCGCGCATCCTTTACCCAGATACTCGGCCCCAAAATGACTGCCAGAAGGTGAGGGAGGGGTTTTTTTCAGTGGAATCAACCTTAATCCGCCGTATATCTGCGCAGCCTTTACCCAGACACTCTGCCCTAAAATGACTGCCATGAGGTTGGGAGGGGGTTTTTGCAGTGGAATCAATAATTCCCGCCTTTCAAGCCTTTATGAACATTGCCGCTCCCCGTCCCGATGCGGCTTCCTCTTGATGCTTCGTAGCCGTCGCTGTCCGCCGAACTGAGCGGCTGTCGTGTCGGGGAGCGTTTCAAAGTCACAGTTTCAGACCGTCTTCGCGCCGCAGACGTCAGAACGCGGCGAGCTCCTCGCGCCATGACGCCGGATGCCGAACGTCCGGTCTGGCTTCAATGTCCAAGGCGCCGGCAGTTATGAACAATGCGGCTCCGTTGGACGCGTCCCGGCACCCGGCGGCTGGCGTTCGCCGATAGCGGCACCGTGCGGCGGAAAGGACAATAATTTCTGGCAAATGCCTGATTTCATTAGTCAGTCGCAGGATTACGCGAGCGGCTTTCGGCATGAAGTTACGGCATATGCCTGCGACCAAGCATTGTGGGATAAAATATGTTTCATGACGATATGCGGTCCCTTTTTCAAGCCATGGCGGGACTATGGATATCGGCTATAGGAGGCTGTCCGTCTCAGGCGGGGTCCGGGGGGGCAGGCGCGGGGACGCTCGATTCGCGGTTGCCGGGAAGTTTATCCCGCAGGGTGCCCAGCGGGAAAAAAGGCCCCCCGGAGGCTTCCGGGGGGCCTGGAGGAAATCACGGGGAATGGCTACCGGCCGAAACGGAGGGCAGACGCGGCCGATGAAGCCGCAGGCGGCCCGGCGCCCTGAGGGCAAGCGCCCCCGGGGGCGGGCCCGTCAGATGTCCAGCTCCCTCACGTTCAGGGCGTTCTCCTGGATGAACTCCCGCCTGGGCTCCACGTTCCCGCCCATCAGGGTGGTGAAGATGTCGTCCGCGTCCATAGCGTCCTGGATCTTGACCTTGAGGAAGGTCCGACGGCCGGGGTCCATGGTGGTGTCCCAGAGCTGGGGCGCGTTCATCTCGCCCAAGCCTTTGTAGCGCTGGATCTTCAAGCCCTTCTGGCCGCCGGACTCCATGTCGGCCAGAAGCTCCTCCTCGCTGTCCAACTGGTAGCGTCGCTCCTTGTGGCGCACGTCGTAAGGGGGCTTCACGGCCCCCTGGATCTTTTCGCGGAGCTTCGCGTACTTCTGGAAGAGCTCGCCCGTGAGGAAGTCCTGGTTCAGGACGTGCCTCTTGCGCTTGTCGTGGAGGTTGGTCAGAAGCAGGCTGAAGCCCTTGGCGGCGTCCTCGTCGTGGCCGTTTTCGCCGTTATCCCCGCGCTTGATGGGCGGGGGAGCCTGGGGGGGCGTCACGTCGATTCCGCGGCCCTGGAGCCTGTCGGAGAGCCTGGCCGTCCACGCCTCGTCGAGGAAGCCTGCGGCGCCGGGGACTGCGGCGTCCAGGACGATACCCCAGAGCCGCGAGGGGAAGCCCTTGCGGAGCTGACGCTCCTTGAAGTCGTTCACCGCGATGAGCGACTTCAAAAGCTCCATGAGCTCGCCGCCCGCGAGCTCCCCCCCGTCCGGGCCGGAAAGGGTCCTCTCTCCAATGTAGCGATCCATAGTGTACTTGCGGAGGGCCTCCTCGTTCTTGATGAAGATCTCCTTCTGCCCGGACTTCACCCCGTAGAGCGGGGGCTGGGCGATGTACAGGTGCCCCCGCTCGATAAGCTCCGGCATCTGACGGTAGAAGAACGTGAGGAGGAGCGTCCTGATGTGGGCACCGTCGACATCGGCATCCGTCATGATCACGATCTTGTGGTAGCGGAGGTTCTCCATCTTCACGCCCGCCGCGCCGCTGGGGCCGATGCCGGTGCCGAGCGCGGTGATGATGTTCTTGATCTCCTGGCTGGAGACGATGCGGTCGAATCGGGAGCGCTCCACGTTCAGGATCTTGCCGCGCAAAGGCAGGATGGCCTGGAACTTCCTGTCGCGGCCCTGCTTGGCCGATCCGCCGGCCGACTCGCCCTCGACCAGGTAGAGCTCGCACTCCGTGGGGTCCTTGGACTGGCAGTCGGCGAGCTTGCCGCACAGCGAATGCCCTGCCAGCGCCCCCTTCTTGCGCTCCATGTCCCGCGCCTTGCGCGCGGCCTCCCGGGCCCGGGCGGCCTCGACCACCTTCTCGATGAGCTTCTTCGCGACCTGGGGGTTCTCCTCCAGGAACACGGAGAGCTTCTCGTAGACGAGCGAGTCCACCAGGCCCTTCACCACGGCGTTCCCGAGCTTGGCCTTGGTCTGCCCCTCGAACTGGGGCTCGGGAACGCGCACCGAGACTACGGCGCAGAGCCCCTCCCGGGTGTCGTCCCCGTCCAGGCCGGGGATCTTGAGCTTCTTGGGCACGGTATCGGAGTTCAGGTACTGGTTGATGGCCCGGGTGAGGGCGGTCTTGAAGCCCGAGAGGTGCGTGCCGCCCTCGACCGTGTTGATGTTGTTCACGAACGAGAGCACCTGTTCCGAGTAGCCCTCGTTGTACTGGAGGGCGCACTCCACGGTGATGCCGGTGCTCTCGCCTTCGAGGTAGACGGGCTTCTCGTGGATGACCGTCTTCTGGCGGTTCAGGTACTTGACGAACTCTACGATGCCGCCCTTGAAGTGGAACTCCGCGTACTCGGTGGTCCGCTCGTCGGTGAGGCTGATGAAGAGCCCCTTGTTGAGGAAGGCGAGCTCCCTGAGCCTCTTGGAGAGCGTCTCGAACTCGAACTCGGTAGTCTCGAAGATCTGGGCGTCCGGCTTGAAATGCACCGTGGTCCCGCTCTTCTTCACGTCCCCCGCCACGGTGAGCGGCGTGACTGGCTTGCCCCTCTCGTAGCGCTGGCGGTACCTCTTGCCGGACCGTTTGACCTCCACCTCCAGCCATTCGGACAGGGCGTTCACGACGGAGACGCCCACGCCGTGGAGCCCGCCGGAGACTGAGTAGGTCTTCTTGTCGAACTTGCCGCCGGCGTGGAGCCTGGTCATGACCACTTCCACCCCGGAGACCTTCTCGGTCGGGTGCTCGTCCACGGGGATGCCGCGCCCGTTGTCCTTGACCTTCACGGATCCGGCCTGGGTGACGGTGACATCGATGCGGTCGCAGTAGCCTGCCATGGCCTCGTCGATGGAGTTGTCCACCACCTCGTAGACCAGATGGTGGAGCCCCTGGGAGGACACGCTTCCGATGTACATCGAGGGGCGCTTGCGGACGGCGTCCAGGCCCTGCAGGACCTGGATGTGGTCTGCGCCGTAGTCTGAGTCGGGTTTTTCCTGGCCGCCGTCCGGCGTTAATTCATCGCTCATGAAATGCCTGTCTTTTCCGTCCTTTCGCGGGGCTTTCGGCTGTTCCGGGCCGGGGGCCCGGGCCGCAGTAAGGCGCACGGGCCATCGGCCAGAGGCGCGGGGGGTGCGGGTTCCCGCGCTGCATGTGGCCGGGCCCTTTCAGGTCGGTCCTGCTGGCGGCATGAGGCGGTGCGCCGAGGAGCCGCGGTAGCCCCGGGGACCTTCGGGGCGGTCGCTCCGGGCGCAGGAACCGTAAGGGATTGAGGGGCCTGGAGGCGCCTGATTCCGAAGGGGCCGCCGCTGAACGGCGGATTTGGAAGGGAGGACCGCAAGTCGGGACCGGGTCGGAAAGAAGGGGCAAGGCGTCCGCCAGGCGGCGGGGCGGGAAAACCGATAGGCACCCGGAAGGGACATGAGGTGAGGGGCCGACCCGGCCGGCGCGGGCATGGCATCGGCAGTGCATGAGCCTTGCGGCGTCCCGCGCGAAAGGGCGCTCGCGCCCTAAAGGGGCCGAAGGAGGGGCATTGGCGATCAGGGGCCCTGGCGATCGAGGGTGCGCGGCTATACGCGACCGGAGTCCTTGGGGGAGATCGTGCTCACGATGCACTGCCAGCCGGGATCGTCTTCGGCCTTTAGGACTATGGGGGTCTTCTGGTCCACGTAGCTCACGCGGAAGCGGTCGCTCCGGATGGAGTTGAGCGCGTCTATGATGTGCCTGGGGTCGAAGCCGACTATGAAGTCCTCGCCCGAATAGTCGATGGCCAACCTCTCCTCGGCATGGCCCACTTCCGGGTTTTCGGTGGAGACGAGCACGCAGTCCTGCGAGAAGTTGAAATACACGACCCGGAATTTGGTGGTGTTCAGGGGGCTCATGCGCTTCAGGGTGTCGCTCACCTCCCTGCGGCCCAGCTCCACGGTCACCGTCGGGGCCTCGGGCAGGAGCCCGTTGTAGTCGGGGAACTTGCCCTCCAGGAGCCTCATGACAAGCACGGAGTCGTCGGTGCGGCAGGCCAGCTGGTTGGTCCCGTTCACGGCGATCTTCACCGTGTCGCTCCCCTCGGCCAGCGACTTCAGCTCGGTCAGGCCCTTGCGGCTGACGAGCACCCCCTGGTCCGGAGTGAAGCAGTCTATGTTCCGGGGCCGCATCGTGGCGACGTTCAGACGGTTGGAGTCGGAGGAGACCAGGCGTACCGTCTCGCCCTCGTCGTCCTTGTCCTCCTTGATCCAGTAGATGCCGCTCAGGTTGAAGTTCGAAGAGTTGTTCGACACCGAGTTTATGGTCTTGCCGATGGCGTCCAGAAGGGAGTCCGAGCTGAATTCCGCCATGTCGGAGTCGGACTCCTGGAGCGGGTCCAGCCGCGGGAAGTCCTCTGAGGAGGACCCCAGGATGAGCCCGGTGAAGGAGTCGGCCGCAATCTCCAGCGACTGGTTCTCCTTCTCGGTCAGGGTGATGTCCCCGTCCCCCAGGCCTTTCACGATGTCGCTCAGGGTCTTGGCCGGGACGGTAATCTTGCCCACCCCGGGCACCTCGCAGTCGTAGAAGGCCCGGAAGGTGATCTCCAGGTCCGTGGCGCTCAGGACTAGCCTCCCGCTCTCGGCCTCCAGGAGCACGTTGGACAGGATGGGCATGGAATGGAACTTCCCGGCGATGTTCGAGATCTGGGTGAGGCCTTTCAGGAAATCGTCCTTCTTCACCTTGGCAGTCAGCATGGGTCCTCCGGGATTACATGGGTCCTCCGGGATTACGGGATTACGGGATTATCGATTCACCGTCGGAGAGGGAGATGGCGGGCCGAGGGCTTGAATGCCGGGTTCCCGGTTGCCGGGGGCCAGTAAATTCGGCCAAGGGCTTTACCATATTAAGCGTCCAATATACCACATTTTGCGGAAATGGTAAAGAAGCGGGTGCCGTTTTCCGGCCCCGGCGCAGGCATGGCGGCGCGGGAACGTCAGCCTTCCGCCGCCGCCAAAGCCGGGCGGCGGCACGGATTTCCGGGCGGCCCCGGTCAGGCGCCGTTGGAGTGCCCTCTGGCTCCCTCAGGCCCCCGCAGGGGCCCTGAAGGGCTCCGGGGAGAAGCTAATTGTCCGCAGGCTGGCTGGAGCTTTCGGGGAACGCCGATGCTTCGGAGCCGAGCGGCGCAGAGTGGCAGGACTACTGGAGACGGCTGAAACCGCCGGTCCGGGCCCTTTCCGATCGGGCTGCAAGGGCTAAGGCGGTACGGAGCCTTCAGCCCGCCAGAAGCCGTTATTGACGGGGGTTCCGCAGTCCGGAAGAGGCCCCGAGCGGTTCCGCTCGGCAAGCCTGGTTGCGGGGCAACCCCGCCCGCCGCAAGGGAAAAGGGTCAGGGGCGGCGCGACGCCCTCAGGCCGCCTCAGGCCCTGTCCTCGCGCCACGAGCAGGGCTGCCGTCCGGAGGCGAGTTCCCGGCGGGCCCACAGGGCGAGTTTCTCGCGGCCGATCTTGGCGTTGTGGCGGATGTCCACCGGAAAGGAGTCCTTCCGGAGGAAAGTCGCGATCCCCTTGGTGCGGGGGTTGGACTTGGCAAGGGTGGCGAGCTCGCGCACCAGGGCCTTCCAGCGCTCCCGGGAGAGCTTCCCGGCCGGCTCTATGACGACCACCGGGTGCTGGAAGCCCGGCTCCCCTATCCCCACCAAAGCCGAGCGGGCGACCAGGGGGTGGTTGTTGAACACGGACTCGCAGGGGATCGTGAACAGTGGCCCGTTCTCCGCCGTGACCCTCTGGTCCTTCCTGCCGCAGAACCAGACTCGGCCGCGGGCGTCCCGCCAGCCCGTGTCCCCCATGCGGCGCCAGGGGCCGCCGTCGGGGCCCAGGGTCATCGAGAGGGCGTTGGCCTGGGGCAGGTCGAAGTAGCTCTCGGCCACCACCGGGCCCTGGGCCACGAGCTCCCCCACCTCCCCCTGGGGGAGCATGTCCTTTTCGGAGAAGCCGTTCACGGGCCTGTCGGATACGGCTATCACGCGCACGTCGCATCCTTCGACCGGCCTGCCCACGCAGATGCCGAAGCCCTGCTCGCTCATGCCCCTGGCGTTGGCTATCTCGTCGGCCTCGACCGCCGTGAGCGGCATGCCCTCCGTCGCGCCGTAGGGGGTGTAGAGCCTGGCCTCAGGGGGAAGCACGGACTTCATGTCGGCCACGACCGCCGGGCGCACCGGGGCGCCCGCGCAGATGACGGTCCTGAGCCCCGGAAGGGTCGCCCCGCGCGCCTTCAGGTGCGCGGCTATGTTTGCCAGAAGGGCCGGGGAGGCGAAGAGGCTGTCGGCCCCGTGACGGGCGATGGAGAGGACGATCTTCTTGGGGTCAGCGTTCCCCGGCCGCACGGGGTCCATGTCGGCCACCGCGGCGGTGATCTTCAGGACCGGGCAGAAGAGCCCGAACAGCGGGAAGGTCACGAGCTCCGTGCCTCCCTCCTTCAGGCCGAAGGCGCCCCGGATGGACTCCACCTGCGCCCGGAACATGGCGTGGGTGTAGACCACGCCCTTGGCGGGCCCGGTGGAGCCGGAGGTGAAGAGGATGGCGGCGGGGTCCGTCTCCGCGGTCTCCGCCGTAGGCCTCGGCGGCCCGGGGCGCTCCCGCATGGCGGCATACCTGGCCCCTCCCCAGCCCCAGGGCCGGCCTACGGTCACGCGCTTGCGGAGCCCCTTGAAGGCCCCGGAGAAGACAAGGCTCAGGAGGTGGGCCCTGGCCCCCCCCACGAGCCCCTGGGGGCGCGCGTCCGCGAGGCAGGCGACCGCCCTCCTGATGCCCATGCCCGGATCGACTATGACCGGGATCACGCCCGCCTTGAAGAGGGCGTAGACCAGCACGTGGAAGTCCGGGCCGGGACCCACGGCCAGCGCGGCCCTGTCGCCGGGATCGAAGCCCTCTTCCGTCAGGGCGGAGGCCACGGCGGAGGAGGCGCGGTCCAGCTCTGCCAAGGTCATGGACGAGCGTCCCCTGTAGTCGGGGAAGGCCGGTGAGATGACGGCCGGCAGATCCGGGCTCTCCAGGGCCGCCCGGGTCAGAAGCGAGCCGGTGTTGAAGATGCGCCTGCCCGCCGCGCCCGCTGGCGCCCCGGCGTCCGCGGGCCCCGGAGCGGGCACGGAAACCTCGACGCTCGTTGTCTTGAGAGGGACATCCGCTGCGGGGGACACCCCGGAGAGGGAATGCGATGCGGTCGGGGAGGCCGGGGCGGGCGCCTGTCCGGTTTCTGGGAAGGCCCCGTCCTCCGGGACGGCGACCGTGGGGTCTGCTTCCAAGGAAGCTTCGATGGCCGCCTCCGCCGCGGCTTCGGCAACCGCCGCGACGCCGCTGGCGTCCCCGGCTTCGGCTACCGCCGCGACGCCGCTGGCGTCCCCGGACTCGGCAGGTGGCTCGGTGGCGGGATCGCTCCAGGCTTCCGGGGTCTCGGCCAGGGGCTTCTCCTCGGCTTTCGGGCCGTCGGCAACGGCATCGCCCTCGACGGCTATCTGATCGTCGGCAACGGCATCGCCCTCGTCGGCTATCTGGCCGTCGGCTTCGCCATCGCCCTCGGCGGCTATCTGACCGCCGGCTTCGGCATCGCCCTCGGCGGCTATCTGGCCGTCGGCTTCGGCATCGCCCTCGGCGGCTATCTGGCCGCCGGCTTCGGCATCGCCCTCGGCTGTCGGGGCATCGGTTTCGCGGGGGGCATCTGCCGGTGCATGGCCGCCGGCCCCTCCCAAAGCGGCCGGATCCCCGCAGGCGTGGGCTGCGGCATCGGCGCGCGGGGCCTCATCGGCCGCTACGGCAGGGGCCCTTGTCTCCGGGGGGGCGTCCGGGCTGGTTTCGCTGTCAGAAGGCATCTCAGGGGCCTTGAGGGGCCGGGAGGGGGCGCGGGGCGCCCGCGGACGGCCGGGGGGCAGGGGTTGGCGGGACGGAATGGCTCAGGGGCCGGCCCAGAAGCGCATGAGGGCCCGGACAATCCTGTCGGGCTCGTCCTCAAGGAGGTAATGCCCGGAGCGGGGGAGCGCGAGGACCCTGGCGCGGGGGAGCCGCTTCTTGAAGTCGTAGAGGAACGGAGGGGTGAACACGAAGTCCTGCATCCCCCAGGCGAGGAGGAATGGCTTCTTCGCGAGCGCCTCGTCGAAGAGCCTGTCGGATTCCTCCAGATAGGTCCGGGACGGGTGGCCGGGACGCCAGGGGATGTCCCGGATGAAGCCCGCGATGGCGTCCCTCAGCTCGCGCCTCGCGTAGGGGGCCGTGAGGCCGTCTGCCGCGGCGCGGGAGAGCGGGCGCACCGTGCCGAACTTCAGGAGGCCCCGGGCGAAGAGCCCGAGGTCCCTGGCCATGAAGGTCCCGAGCACGGCCGGCCTCATGAATGCCGCGAGCCGCCAGGGGAGCCCGTAGCCGACCGGGGTGCGCAGGAAGGTGTTCATGAGGCACGCGGAGGCCAGGCGGGAAGGGTTGCGGGCGGCCCAGGCGAGCGCCACGGGACCGCCCCAGTCGTGGGCCAGGATCCTCAAGGGGCCTTCGGGGGCCACCTCAGAGACGAAATCCGCGAGATCCCCCGCGCGGCGCTCCAAATCCCGCGGCGCGCCGGGCCTTTCGGAGAGGCCCATGCCCAGGTGATCCGGCGCGAGGCAACGGAAGCGGCCGCTCAGGGCGCGGATGACCTTCCGGAACATGAAGGACCAGGTGGGGTTCCCGTGGACCATGAGGATCGGGGGCCCCGAGCCCTCGTCCACGTAGTGCATGAGGCCCCCCGGAAGCCTGGCGTAACGGGAGCGGAAGGGGTACTCCAGGCGCCAGGGGCCTTCCTCGGCGCGGGGGAGCCGTGCGGCGCGATCCGGCGGGCCGGACGCCGACGGGGCTGCCGGAGAGGGGGCCGGGGATGTGACGGTTGTCGGGGCCGGCACGCGCAGGCCTCAGGCGGTGAGCGGCACGACGGAGAAGGCGTCCACGTCGACCAGGCCCTTGGCGGTGAGCTTCAGGCTGGGGATGACCGGAAGGCTCATGAAGGAGAGGGTCATGAAGGGGTCGAAGCCGGGCCTGAGCCCCATGGCCGATTGCGTGTCCGCGAAATGGGCCAGGCTCTGGGCCGTCTCCTGGTAGCTCAGTTCGCTCATGAGCCCCCCCAGCGGGAGCGGGAGCTCGCAGAGCACCTTTCCGTCCAGCGCGGCCACCAGGGCGCCCCCCAGCTCCGCGCAGCGGCCCGCCGCGAAGAGGATGTCCCGGTCGCTGGCCCCGGCGGCGGCCAGGTTGTGGGAGTCGTGGGAGACCGTGGTGGCTATCGCCCCGCGGCGCACGCCCAGGCCCCTGATGAACCCCACCGCCGGCTTCGTGTCCGGGCGGTAGCGGTCAAGCACCACCATCTTCGCGACGTCGTTCTCCGGGTCGGGCAGGAGCTCGCCGCCGCGGCGGGGGAGGTCCATCACGAGCTTCTCGGTGATGATCTCCCGCTCCCTCACGCCTATCACGAGGGCGCGGGCCCCGTCCCCGGCGAGCGCCCGGATGTCCAGGCCGCCTATGTCCCCCAGCCTCACGGTCCCGAAGACCGCCGGGTCACGCGGGAGCCTCGTCTCCGGGACCAGGGACGCGCCCTCGCGGGCGGTCTCCACGCCGTCCTTCCAGACCCTGCTGGGACGGAAGCTCCACAGGTCGCGGTAGAGCGCCATGTCTGCCTTCCAGCCGGGGGCGAGGGCCCCCGCGCCGGGGATGCGGTAGTGGCGGGCGCCGTTCAGGCTCGCGATGTTCACGATCTCGGGAAGCGGCAGGGTTCCGGAGGCGAGCGCGGTGCGCACCATGTGGTTGATGCCGCCTTCCCGGACGAGGTCCAGGGCGTTGCGGTCGTCGGTCGCGAAGCCGCAGAAGCGGGAGTTGAAGTGCGTGACCGCCGGGAAGAGGTTCAGGAGGTTCTTTGCCGCCGAGCCCTCGCGCAGGAGCATGAATAGCCCGGCGGAGAGCTTCTCGGAGAGCTCGCCCGCCTCAGTGGACTCGTGGTCGGTCCCGATCCCGGAGGCCGCGTAGGCGGAAAGGCTCCTCCCCATGAGCCCAGGCGCGTGGCCGTCCGGCGGGCAACCCCGGCGGTCCCCGCCCAGGCGAAGCTTGGCGAGCACTTCGGGATCGCGCGAGAGCACCCCCGGATAGTTCATCATCTCGCCCAGGCCCAGCACCCTTGGGTGCCCGAAAAACGGCTCCAGCGCGGCCGCCGGGAGTTCCGCGCCGCCCCGCTCGATGGGGCTCGCGGGCACGCAGGACGGGAGCATGAAATAGACGTCCACCGGAACGCTCTCGGTGCATTTGAGGAAATACACCAGCCCCGAGGCCCCGGACACGTTGGCTATCTCGTGGGGGTCGCAGACGACTGAAGTGGTGCCCAGGGCGTTCACCATCCTAGCGAACTCCCCCGGCGAGCACAGGGAGCTCTCGATATGCACGTGGCAGTCGACGAAGCCCGGAAGCAGGTACTGGTCCCTGCCGTCCACCTCGGCCCCGCCCTCGTAGGCGCCTATCCCGGCTATCCAGCCGTCCTTGACCGCAAGGTCCTCCGCCCGGAAGCCCCCCTGGAAGGAATCGAAAATCCGGGCCCCCTTGATCACCATGTCGGGCTCTATCTCCCCGAGCGCGGTCCTTATGAGGCTTTCAATGGGTTTGGAGCTCAAGAGATAAACCCCCGTGGAGGGACGCGAAGGCGGGAGGCCTTGCCGCCGGTGAGGCGTTGGGAGGACGCTGGGCCGCTGGGCACGGAGCGGCGGACCTGCGGATCCAGGGGCGCGGCCCTCCCCTCCGCAGGGGCCGGTGGCGGGCCAGCCCGGGGCCTGCAGGGTGTACATTATAGCAGAATCCGGTCCGGAAAGACCTTGAAAATTCAGGTCCCGCCGCAAGGGCGGGGCCTTGGCCGAGCGTCCGGGCGGAAGGCTTGCGGCCGGATCGGCCTCGCCGGGAATGCGCCTGCGCGAAAGGGACCGGCGGTGGAAGGCAGGCATGCACGAGCGTGGCGGGGGAAGGAGCATGCGCTAACGGGACCGGCGGTGGAAGGCAGGCGTGCTCGAGCGTGACCGGCGGGGGAAGGAGCATGCGCTGACGGGACCGCCGCTGGCTCGGGGGGGGGAAGAGCCGAAGGCCGAGGGCTAGCGGCGGCGGGCTGTCCGGAAGGGGATCCGAAGGGTGGAGTGACCGAACGGGGAGTTTCGGAGGGGCGGTCGGAAGCGGCGGGCGGGCGCGTTCCGGCGGGGAGGGACGGACGCGGGGGAGCGAGGGACGGAAGCGGGGGAGCGAGGGACGGTAGCGTCACGGCGGCGTTTTCCCGTGGTCCGAAAGGCCGGGGGGCGCGGCGGGGCGTCCGGGAAGCGCCAGGCTACGCGGGCCCCCGCGCGGGATATCAGTCGTCGTCCGTCTTGAGGACGGCGATGAAGGCGCTCTGGGGGACCTCAATCTGTCCAACCATCTTCATGCGCTTCTTGCCCTTCTTCTGCTTCTCCAGGAGCTTCCGCTTGCGGGAGATGTCGCCGCCGTAGCACTTGGCCGTCACGTCCTTGCGGAACGCCGACAGGGTCGACCTGGCGACGATCTCGCCCCCGACTGCGCCCTGGATGGCTATCTTGAACTGCTGGCGGGGGAGCTCGTCCTTGAGCCTCTCGCAGACGGAGACCGCGCGGGTCCTGGCCCGGTCCTTGTGCACGACCACCGACAGGGCGTCCAGGCGCTCGCCGTTCAGAAGGAAGTCCAGGCGCACCAGCCTGCCCGGCCGGAAGTCCAGGATCTCGTAGTCGAAGCTCCCGTAGCCCTGGGTGATGGTCTTCAGGCGGTCGTAGAAGTCGTAGACTATCTCGGCGAGCGGGATCTCGAAGACGAGCTCCGCGCGGCCCTGGGAAGGGTAGGAGAGGTTGGTGCTCGCGCCCCGGCGGTCCAGCGCGAGCTTCATGATCGCGCCTATGTAGCGCTCCGGGGCCAGGATCGACGCGCGGATGTAAGGCTCCAGGGCCTCGTCAATCGCGGCCGGGTCTGGGTAGTCCTGGGGGCTGTCGATGGTGAGCTCCGTGCCGTCCTTGAGGCGGAACATGTAGCGCACCGACGGGGAGGTCATGATGAGCGACTGGTTGAACTCCCGCTCCAGCCGCTCCTGGACAATCTCGAGGTGCAGGAGCCCCAGGAATCCGCAGCGGAAGCCAAGCCCCAGGGCCATCGAGCTGTCCTTCTGGCAGGAGAGGGCCGCGTCGTTCAGGCGGTACTTGGCGAGCGCGTCCGCGAGCGACTCGTAGTCCTCGGTGGCGACCGGGTAGATGGAGGAGAAGACCACGGGCTTCACGCTCTTGAAGCCCGGAAGGGGAGCGGGCGCGGGGTTTTTGGCTAGCGTCACGGTGTCGCCGATGGCTACCCCCGAGACGTCCTTGATGCCGGCGATGACGTAGCCCACCATGCCGGCCGACAGCGAGTCGGTCTCCTCGCGCCCCAGCCGGAAGACGCCGGTCTCCTCCACGCGGTATTCCGTGCCCCTGGCCATCATTAGGATCTGGTCGCCGGCGGCCACGGCGCCGTCGAAGACGCGCACCGCCGCGATCGCCCCCCGGAAAGGGTCGTAGAACGCGTCGAAGATGAGCGCCAGCAGGGGTTTGGAGGGATCCCCTGCGGGCGGCGGTATCCTCTCCGCGATCGCGTCGAAGACGTCACCGATGCCTTCGCCCTTCTTGGCGGAGGCAAGGATCGCCGAGTCCCCGTCCAGACCAAGGTCCCGGGTGATCTGCTCGCGCGCCCCGTCGATGTCAGCGGCGGGGAGGTCTATCTTGTTGATGACCGGGATGATGACCAGGTCGTGCTCCATCGCGGCGTACAGGTTGGCCAGCGTCTGCGCCTCCACGCCCTGGGCCGCGTCCACCAGGAGGAGCACCCCCTCGCAGGCCGCGAGCGCGCGGGAGACCTCGTAGGAGAAGTCCACGTGCCCGGGCGTGTCGATGAGGTTCAGGCGGAAGGTCGCTTCCCCGGACTTCCAGTCCAGCGTCACGGCGGAGCTCTTGATGGTGATGCCGCGCTCCCGCTCCAGGTCCATGCTGTCTAGGATCTGGTCCTGGAAGTTCCGGCCGCCGGCCAGTCCGGAGTCCTGTATGAGGCGGTCTGCCAGGGTGGACTTGCCGTGGTCGATGTGGGCTACGATGGAAAAGTTGCGGATTTGCTTCATCGTCAAGGGAAAGCGCTCCGTGCCGGAAGAGGGGAATCGGGCCCCGGGGCCTTGCCGGGCCCCGGAGAAGGCTCATGGCCCGTCTTGGCCGCTGGGGAAGCCGAGTCCCCGGCGGGTCGGCGGGGCAAGCTCGGGCCATTTCGGCGGCCCCGGCGGGCCGATGGGGCAAGTTCGGGTCATTTCGGTGGCCCCGGCGGGACGAAGGGGCAAGCTCGGGCCATTTCGGTGGCCCCGACGGGCCGAAGGGGCAAGCTCAGGACCTTTCGGTGGCTTCGGCGGGCCGACGGGGCAGGACGGCCGCCACGGCCATCAGGAACAGCCCTGCGGCGTATACCGTGTAGATCATGATCAGCCACTGCGGCATGCTCATGAGCCAGAACTCCCACTGGCTCTCCACCCCGCATGTGCCTCCGGGGGAGAAATGCCCGGGCAGGATCCTGTCCATGGGGATGCCCAGCGGGAACTCTACCCGTCCGAACCAGCAGACGGGCAGGTAGTCGGGGTCCGTCTGGGCGTCTAGGTTGATGCCTTCCAGAATGAGCGTCCACCTGAGGCCCATGACGGCCCCCGCCATGGAGACGGCCAGGCCGGGGATCTTGAAGGGGAGCCGGGATGGCCGGATCGCGCCGATCATCCCCCCCATGAAGATGACGGCCATGGCGAAGCGGATGAGGACGCAGTACTCGCATGGCGACAGCCTCAGTCGCCTCTGGAAATACAGGTAGGAGAAGAGCTCCAGCGCCAGGGCCGAGAGCCCCCCGCAAAGCCAGAGCCCGCGACCGTCCTGCCAGAGCTTCAGGGTGCCCCAGAAGTCATCGAAAAGCCTGTCGGGGAGGCGAAGGAGCCCGGAGAACGGGTTGGCCGGAAGGGCCGCCGCCGTCCCGTCATCAGGGGCCGCGGCGGACGCCGGGCCGGGAGGGGGCTCCGCGGCGGACGGATGGGGCGCGGCGGGCGCCGGGCCGGGAGGGAACTCCGCCGCCCGGGACGGTTCAGCCTTCGGACGGGGCAATGCGGGCCCTCTCGTCGGCGAGGAGCTTGTTGGCCGTATCCAGGAAACGGGGCACCCCGCCCCTGGAGATGGGCACTGCGAAGCGGCCGTTGACGCCAATCGCGGGGACGGAGTCGAGGTCCATGTTGTTGATGAACTCCAGCCCCGCCTGGAACCTGGAGGCTGTCTCTGGGGAGTTCCAGGCCTTCTCGAAATCGGCGCGGCTGATGCCGTTGCGCTCCGCGAAGCTGGCCATCTCGTCGAAGTTCGCGAGCCCGGCGGCGATGTGGCCGGAGGCGTCGGGAGGGCCGGTGTCCTGCACGGCCTCGAAGATCCTGGAATGCAGCTCCGATTCCTTGCCCAGGACGTCCAGGGCGTAAAACAGCCTGGCGTGGTTCATCCAGAGTTCGTTGGGCTCGTACATGGCTGGGATGCGGTAGGACCTCACGTCGCGGGGGAGCGAGAGCGAGTACTGGTCCATCGTCGAGTCGATCCGGCGGCAGGTCCCGCAGCCGTACCAGAACACGTAAACTAGCTCCAGGGGCCTGTCGGGCGTGTCCGGGGTAAGGGTGCCCGGCTTGGACAGGACCTTGTAGTCGGCGCCTTCGGCTATGGGGGCCTGGGCGGCAGGCGGCGGGGCGGAGCCCTGGGCGGGAACGGCGGCCGGCGGGGCGGAGCCCTGGGCGGGAACGACGGCCGCCTGGGGGGCGTTCAGGACCGGCGTCTGGTCTGCGGAAGGGCTTGTCAGGAACAGCGCCAGGAAGACGGCGACGGCCACGGCAACGCCCACGCCCGCTGCGGCGAGCTTCCGGCTGGACGACGGGGACTTGGGTTCGGTGGTCTTGGAGGGCATCGGTTAAGCCTTTGCAAAGCCCGGACGAGGGGCCGGAGGGCCCCGGGGCCCGGGAGGTCTTTGGCGGCCTCAGGGTTTATCGCGAAACCGTTTATTGCGCGTTACGTTCTTGCGTGTTGTGACCTTGTGGGATACATCGTGACGTGACGCTCAAGAGTTAAGTGAAGGTTCCGTAAGCCGGGGAGTTGACGAACGGCGTGAAGAATCAGGTGCGGCCGGTGGCGGCAAGGCGGGCCCAGGCAAGGCGGGCCCAGGCAAGGCGGGCCCAGGCAAGGCGGGCCCAGGCAAGGCGGGCCCTGGCAAGGCGGGCCCTGGCAAGGCGGGCCCTAAAGGGTCGGGCCGCCCTGGAGGGAAAAGGGCAGGGCCTCCCTGGAGGGGATTAGGGGAGTGCCCAGAGGGAGGCCGGGTTGGTATGGAAGGAGAGGGGCGTGTCCCCGCCGGGATCGTTTTCGTAGATGACCTTGTGTAGGAGCAGATCCCTTATGGCGATATCGGTCTCCGCGTCCCCCCCCGAGAAACGCAACGCTATCTCCTCGCGGGTAGGCCTCACCCCGGAGGCGGCCAGCTCGGTCAGGAGGATATAGAGGGAGGTGGCGCAGACGGAGAGATTCAGTTTGAAGATCTGAGTGTCCATCATCGGCCGGTCCTCCTTCACGCGGGTTCCGCCAGGGCGCATGGGGCCGGGCCCATACGGACCGGCCCGGCGTTTCCGGGGACTGGACGTACGGCACGCGGTCACCCGGAGGGCGGAAGCGGGCCTGCCGTTGGCTGGACGCCCCGGGGTAGCTGGGGAAGCGTCCGGGCAGGCGGCATGAGGTCTGCGGAAGGCGCGTCCGGGCCCGAGGTCTTCGGAAGGCGCGTCCGGGCTCGAGGTCCTCGGAAGGCGCGTCCGGGTCCGAGGTCAGTGAAAAAAGCGTCCGGGCCCGAGGTCCGCGGAAGGCGCGTCCGGGTCCGAGGTCAGTGAAAAAAGCGTCAGGGCTTGGGGTTCGGGAAGGCGCGACCGAGCCTGCGGTCCGCAGTAGACGACATAAGTCCTGCGGCCCGGAGAAGGCACGACCTGGCCCGCGGCACGTTTCCCCCGAACCGCTCCGGGCACCCCGCGCCCTGACGCCCTAACTTAATAAACCCCGCGGGGGAAAAAGTCCAGTCCCAGATCGGCCGCCGGCGCCGAATGGGTGAGGGCCCCGGTGGACACGAAGTCCACGCCCGTCTCCGAGATTTCCTTCACGGTGTCCAGGGTGACGCCGCCCGAGGCCTCCAGGAGCACCCTGCGGGGGCCCGGGGCGCAGAACTCCTCCGCCAGTGCCACGGCCCGCCTGAGGCCGTCCGGGTCCATGTTGTCCAGGAGAACTATTTCCGCGCCGCCTTCAAGCGCCTCCCTGAGCTGATCCAGCGTGTCCACCTCGATCTCCACCTTCATGCCAACCGGGGCGCCCGCCCTGGCGCGCTCGAGCGCCGCCCTGACGCCGCCTGCGGCGGCGATGTGGTTGTCCTTGATGATGATCCCGTCGAAGAGCGCCCGTCGGTGGTTCTGGCCCCCGCCGTGGCGGACCGCCTCCTTCTCCAGGTTACGGAGCCCGGGGGTGGTCTTGCGGGTGTCCAGGAGCCCGGGGCCGCCGGGGCCGATGGCGTTCACGAAGGCGCGGGTCAGGGTGGCGACCCCGGAGAGGTGCTGCAGGAAATTGAGGGCCGTGCGCTCCGCCGAGAGGATGGAGGCGCATGAACCGCGGAGGTTGGCCACCGCGTCGTTCGCGGCGCATTCCTCGCCGTCGCGCTTGAGTATCCGGCACTCGACGCTCCGGTCCACCTGGCGCAGGACCTCCCGGAAAGGCCCGGTGCCGGAGACGACGAGCGGCCTGCGGGCGCGGACCACTGCCTCGACGGAGATGTCCTCGGGGATGCAAAGTTCGGTGGTGACGTCGCCCGGGCCCAGGTCCTCGCGGAGGGCTTCCGTCACCAGCCTGTCGTAATGCCTTTCGGTCATGTTCCTTAACCTCCTGGTTTCAGCCCGCCCCCCGGACCGTCGGCCCCGGGGACCGCAGGACGCCCGGACCGCCGGCCTTGGGGACCGCAGGACGCCCGGACCGCCGGCCTTGGGGACCGCAGGACGCCCGGACCGCCGGCCCCGGGGACCGCAGGACGCCCGGACCGTCGGCCCCGGGGACCGCAGGCGCCTGGGAGCATCGGCACGTCGCGGGGACAGGCATGCGCCTTCCCGGCGGCTCAGGCGCCTTCGGCCTCCAGCCCCGCCATGAGCGCCAGGGACCTCTCGGCCCCCTCCTGCCTTGCCTTGAAGGAGGCGAGGCGCTCCCGGGTCTCCTCCACCACGTCCTCCGGGGCCTTGGCCAGGTAGCCGGGGTTCGCGAGCTTGGCCTCGGCCTGGGTGATGTCGCGGCCTATCGCCGCGAGCTCCTTTTCCAGACGGGCCTTCTCGGCCTTAACGTCTATCTGGCCCGCTATGGGGGTCCATACCGCTCCCCAGCCGAAGATGGCCTCGCAGGCGTCGCGGGGCTTCGCGGCGTCCGGCGCGGCCGGCTCCAGCGACTCGGCGCCCATGAGCTTCAACAGGAGCGGCGCGTACTCGCTCACGAGCGCCGCGGTTTCCGGATCGCGGGCGGCGACCAGGGGCTTCACCTTGGCGGCGGGCGGCACCCGGAAGTCCGAGCGGGCGGAGCGCACCGCGCGGGTCACGTCCATGAGGACCCCTATCAGGCGCTCGGAGTCCGGGTCGCGGTCGGACGTGCGGGGGACGGGGAAAGGCGAGGCCATGAGGCGCCCGGACGCGCCGGGGATCTTCGAATGGAGCTCTTCGGTCACGAAGGGCATCA
The DNA here is from genome assembly GCA_031263485.1 of Deltaproteobacteria bacterium. Taxonomy (GTDB): domain Bacteria; phylum Desulfobacterota; class Desulfarculia; order Adiutricales; family Adiutricaceae; genus JAIRZX01. The sequence continues at coordinate 54,557 of JAISFS010000055.1, forward strand.
CGGGGTGCAGAAGCGCCAGCGTTTCCGAGAAGACGAGCCTGAGGTTGGCTGCCGCGTCCAGGCGCGCCGCGCGGTCCGCTCCGTAGAGGGTGGGCTTGGCGAGCTCCAGGTGCCAGTCGCACAGCTCGTCCCAGATGAAATGGTAGACCAGATCCGCGTAGCGGTCGAAGGCGAAGGCCTCCAGGGCCTCGCGGCACTCCGAGGTCACTGCCGAGAGCCGCGAGCGGATCCAGCGGTCGGGCAGGAGAGCGGGGCGCGGCGCGTCTGCCGCATCCGCGACGGCGGCCCTGCCGGCCGCGTCCTCCCAGGCGGCGGCCAGGTGCGGGAGCGCGAAGCGCGCGGCGTTCCAGAGCTTGTTCACGAACCTGGAGCAGCCCGCCACGCGGTCCTCGGAGATCTTCAGATCCCTGGCCGATCCCGCCTGGGAGGTCAGGGCGAAGCGGAAGGCGTCCGCCCCGAAGCTGTCTATTACGCCCAGCGGGTCTATGACGTTGCCCTTCGACTTGCTCATCTTCTGGCCGGAGGCGTCCCGGACCAGGGGGTGCAGGACGACCGTCCGGAAAGGCACGTCTCCCATGACCTTGAGCCCCATCATCATCATGCGTGCCACCCAGAAGAAGATGATGTCGAAGCCGGTCACGAGCGCCGTGGTCGGGTAATAGCGCCTGAGCTCCGGGGTGTCGTCCGGCCAGCCCAGGGTCGAGAAGGGCCACAGGCCCGAGGAGAACCAGGTGTCCAGGACGTCCGGGTCGCGCTCGAGCGCGCCGCCGCACCCGGGGCAGCATGTCGGGTCCTCGCGCAGGACGTGCGTCTCCTTGCAGCTGCCGCAGTACCAGGCGGGGATCTGGTGGCCCCACCAGAGCTGCCGCGACACGCACCAGTCGCGGATGTTGTCCATCCAGTCGAAGAAGGTCCGCTCCCAGCTCTTGGGCACCAGGGCCGTGCGCCCGTCCCTGACGGTGGCGGAGGCGGCCGCGGCGAGCGGGGCGGTCCTGACGAACCACTGGAGCGAGAGGAGCGGCTCGATAACCGTCTTGCAGCGGTAGCAGACGCCCACGGCGTGCCGCAGCGGCTCTGTCCTGGCCAGAAGCCCCGAGGCCTCGAGATCCTCCACGATCTTCTTCCTGGCCTTGAAGCGTTCCATGCCGGCGTACGGGCCGGCGTTCCCGTTGAGCGCGCCCGACCTGTCGATGCATACGACAGGGGCGAGGCCGTGCCGCTCGCCCAGGCGGAAGTCGTTAAGATCGTGCGCGGGCGTGACCTTCAGCGCCCCCGTCCCGAACTCGCGGTCCACGTATGCGTCTCGGATGACCGGGATCTCGCGTCCCAGGAAGGGGAGCCTCACGCGGAGGTCCCCCTGCGGGAAGCGGGGGTCCTCGGGATGCACGGCGACCGCCACGTCCCCGAACAGCGTCTCCGGGCGCGTCGTGGCGACCGTGAGCGAGGGCCCGCCGCCCACGCCCTCGTAGACGATGTGATACAGCGAGTCGTCGCGGTCCTCGTGCTCCACCTCGATGTCGGAGATGGCCGTGTGGCAGCGCGGGCACCAGTTGGTCACGTAGTCGCCGCGGTAGAGGAGCCCTTCCTCGTAGAGCCTGCAGAAGACCTCGCGCACGGCGCGCGAGAGCCCCGGGTCCATCGTGAAGCGCTCCCGGGACCAGTCGCATGAGGACCCCAGGCGCTTGAGCTGGCCGATGATCTTCCCGCCGTACTCCTCCTTCCAGCTCCACACGCGCGCGAGGAACCCCTCGCGGCCCAGCCCCTCGCGCGTCAGGCCCTCCTTCGCGAGCGCCCGCTCCACCACTGCCTGGGTCGCGATGCCGGCGTGGTCCGTGCCCGGCATCCAGAGGGTGTTGTCGCCCTTCATGCGGTGGTAGCGGACGAGGATGTCCTGGAGGGTGTTGTCCAGGGCGTGGCCCATGTGGAGCGTCCCGGTGACGTTGGGGGGCGGGATGACGATCACGAAGGGATCGCCCGGGGCCTCCGGGTCCGCCCTGAAAAGGCCCTCCCTCTCCCAGTCGGCGTAGATCCTGGGCTCTCTCTCCTTGAAGTCGAAGTTCCGGGTGATGGTCTCGTCGGGGGCTGGCATGCTGAATGCGGCGAAAGCCGTCCTTGTGGGCGTGCCGTCTCCCCGGGGCGGTGCCCGGCGGAGGCGGACGCGGAAAGCCGCGGCGGGCGGGCGGTGGCGGAAGGCCCCGGGCCCGAGGGCGGCAGGTTTCCGGGGAGCGGTATTGCGGGCCGCATCGCGGCCTGCGGGCTGAGGCGAAAGGCGCGCCGGGGTGGGTCTGCTTCGTCGGGGCATGCCGGGCAATGCCGCCGGAGCGGAGCCTATGCCGGGAAGAGCCGTCGAGACCCTCGCGGGCGGACGCGGCGCCCGGACGGCGGACAGGGGGCTTCGGGGTGAGGCACGGGGACGGCAGGGAAGGTAGTGGGTTCCAGAGGCCGCAGGCCCAAGAAGTAGCGAACCTCGATGGCGCGGGCAACAGAGGCAACAGGCCCCCAGAGATAGCGGGTCCCGAAGGAGCGGGTTCCAGAGGCAGCGGGCCCTAAGGATCTGGCTCCAGAGACAGCAGACTCAAGAGGCAACGGGCTCCGAAGACGCGGGCTCCAGAGGTTGCGGGCCCCGAAGGAGTGGGTTCCAGAGGCAACGGGCCCCTCTTAAGGAATGGGCCCCAGAGACAGCAGACTCAAGAGGCAACGGGCTACGAAGACGCGGGCTCCAGAGGTAGCTGGCCCCGAAGGAGTGGACACCAGAAGTTGCGTAGAGGTAACGGACCTCGAAGTCGCGGGTTCCAGAGGCAACGGGTCCCTAATGAGCGGGCCCCAGAGATAGCAGGCTCAAGAAGTTGCGGGCCCCGAAGACGCGGGTTCCAGAGGTTGCAGGTCCCGAAGGCGTGGACACCAGAAGTTGCAGGTCACGAAGGGGTGGATACCAGAAGTTGCGCAGAGGCAATGGACCTCGAAGGCGCGAGCTCCAGAAGTTGCGGGCCCTGAAGGCGTGGACTCCAGAGATAGCAGGCTCAAGAAGTAGCGGGCCCCGAAGACGCGGGTTCCAGAAGTTGCAGGTCCCGAAGGCGTGGACACCGGAAGTTGCGTAGAGGCAACGGACCTCGAAGGCGCGAGCTCCAGAAGTAGCGGGCCCCGAAGACGCGGGTTCCAGAGGTTGCGGGCCCCGAAGGCGTGGGCTCCAGAGGTTGCGGGCCCCGAGGTTGCGGGTCCAGACGGCTCGGACCCAGAGGCAACGAGTCCCAGAGGGCGCAGGGGTCGGAGGCTCGGGCTCCAGAGGCCGTGAGCCCTGAAAGCTCGGGCCCGACATGCGCAGGTAGCGCGGGGAAAAAAAAGGCCCGTGGCAGGGCATGAGCGGTCGCGGTCGGGATCGCTGGCGCATTGGCGGTCGGCCCGCCGATGTGACGGCGACCGGGCCGTCTCCGGGGCAAAAGGCATACCGCCGGGGCATCGGACGCAAATTATAGTCCGACTCCCCGGAAAAACGCAAATCCAAGAAGTCCCGCGCAGTTAGGTAAAGGCCTCCAGCCGCGGGCGTCTCCGAAGATCGCGCCGTCGGCTGACTTAGACAAAAAGGCTACATCGGATGGCGGCGGGGCGGGCTTCGCGGGGCGATTCCCCGCAGGCGCCCCGCGAAGGGCCGGGTCAGGGCCCGGAGCTTCCCTCTTCGCCTCGGTCGCCTGCGGCCTCCGGAGCTCCGGCGGCCCCGGGCTGGGCGTCCGAGGAGAGCTCGTCGGGGCCCAGCGCGGGCGCGTAGAGCCTCTTGAGCGGGACCCGGCCCTTCAGGGCCAGGACCCGCCAGAAGGCGTTGGCGATGAGCACGTATAGCCGCCTGGGCAGGGGGAGCCGCACCTCCGTAATGCCGGCCGGTTCAAGGGCGCCGATCTTCGCGGCGAAGAGGTCGAGCGCCCTCCTGAGCCTTCCGAAGGGGAAGACGCGTTTCCTGAAGAGCCAGGGGACGGCCGAGGCGAAGGGCCCCCCGCCGGCCAGCAGGGCGCCGGACCACGCGAGCCCGGAGTCGCGGCAGAAGAGCTCGAGCGACCTGGCCGCGTGGAGCGAGTGGGCGGGCTCGTAGAAGCCGTTGTTGATCATGGCGTAGAGCCTGGGGAGGCGGAGGGACGGATCCTCCGCGCGTGCCCTTCTCGCCATGTCGGCCGCGAGCTCCAGGGACGCCAGGAGGGGGGCGGGCAGGTGGTCCACGTACAGGGGGAACGAGAGCACCACGGCATCGGCGGAGAGGAACCCTTCCCAGGCCCCGGCGGGGGCGCCTTCGGGCGGGAGCGCTATCTCCTGGCCTCCCGAGCGGGCCATCGCGGCCTCCATCATGAGGCGGCTCGCGCTTGCCGCCTTCTTGGGAGTCCCCGGGACGTAAAGGACCCTCACGGCAGGGGGGCCTCCGGCGCCCCCCGCAAGAAACGGGCCTCCCAGGCCCCGGCACCCAGGTTGGCGGCGTTGGCGGCCACCACCCTTTCTGCGAGCTCCATACTCTCCCCGTCCCCCGCGGCCCCGTAGAAGACGGCTCTGAGCCTCATGGCCGCTGGGGATCTGTACAGGTGGCGCATGACCCCGTCCCTTATCCTGAAGAAGGGCAGGAGATGGGCGAGCGAGCGGTCCACCACGCGCTTCACGGCGGGCGAGAAGCCCCCGTAGACCAGGCGGCTCACCACGCAGAGTTCCGAGTGCCGCGAGACGAGCGCCGCGAAGCCCCGGGCCCGGTCCCCGGTCACGCAGACGCCTGGCGTGCGCGTGAAGCATCCGAAACAGCCCCTGCAGGCCGAGACCTCAGGCAGGGCCGCGAACACGGTCCGTCCGGGCCCGGGCGGGAGGAGCCGCGCGGCGGAGTCCGGGTCCAGGTCGTGGAGGATCAGGGAAGTTTCCATCGCGCGGTCCTTTCGAGGCAGACGGGGTTCGGCCGCAAGCGCCTCCGGCGGGGCATGGCCCGGGGCGAGACCGTCCGGCGAGGCCGCCGGCCGGTGCTTGCGGTGCGCGTCCCGGAGAACAGGGCAACGGTGCGCGTCCCGGGGAACAGGGCGGCCGTGCGCGTCCAGGGATATGGCGGTCGAGGAGCCCGTTACATAAAGGGTCTTGAAGAGGGGAATGACAACGGATGTGGCAGATGGGAGGCAATTCCTCCTCGACCGCCAGAACCATGCCGATGCGCATCTATTTTTGCAACAGGCTCCCAGGCGGGGCGACAGGTATCGGAGCCGAAGAATCAAGCGGGGTCCGGGGATGCGGGAGCCGGGGCGGTTGCCGCGCCGGAACGTGGCTTTCCGGGAAGCGGACCCAGGCTACGGCCTCGGATTGCCGCTTCCCTGAACGTGACTTCCCGGCGCGGGGATTTCCGGGTCAGGGCCATCGGGGACGAGCTTTTCGAAATACGCGAAGCGAAGCCGCAGACCCGCGTCCTCTTCCTTATAGAGGGAGTAGCCAAGCTTCAGGTACACGGCCATCGCGGGCAGGTTCCCGGACCGCGTGAAAAGCCAGTAGCGGCGGGCGGGGAGCGCCCGCTCCAGGGCGCGCATGAGCGCCGTCCCGCAGCCCCTGCCTTGTGCGGCCGGGTCTACCGACAGCTTGAAGACGAAGACGCCCGCCTCCCTCCTGCCCCTCACGGAACCCAGGATCTCCCCGTCCGGGCCCGCCGCCTTCAGGACGGTCGAGCTTCCGAAGTCCTTAAGGACATCGTCCAGGGTCTGGGTGAGGGGCTCGATCCCAGGGTCCCCGACCACCGTCGCCTCGGGCCGGAAAGCCGCCTTCTGGATCTCCAGGATGCGGGGCAGATCGCCCCGTCCGGCGGGGGAGACCCGGACGGCGGGGGGGACAGGCGGAGGGGAAGCGGTCACGGTTCAGGTGTTCCCGGTCGCGGGCAGGAGGATGAACTCCACCCTGCGGTTCATGGCCATGCCTTCCGGCGTGGAGTTGTCCGCGATCGGGTGGCTGAAGCCGTATGCGGTGAGGATGAGGCGCTCCGGCTCCACCCCCATGCCCTCCAGCCAGGCGGCGACGCTGCTCGCGCGCCTGCGGGAGAGCCCCATGTTGAACTCCTCGCTCCCGCTGTTGTCCGTATGGCCGGCGATGATGAGGCTGCAGTCGCGCAGGGCCGGGGTGGTGAGCGCCTGCCCGAAGGCGCTGAGGATGCCTTCGGAGCTCTCCAGGATCTCGGCGGAGTTGTAGTCGAAGTTGATGGTGGCCCAGACCCTCAGGGACACCTGGATGAGGACGTTCCCCTGCTCGTCCTGGGACAGCCAGCGCTGGCCGTGCTCGTCCGTCAGCGTGTCCAGTGACGAGTCCACCAGGGTGAGCGAGCCGTCCGCGTTCTTGCGGTAGAGCCTGTTGTCCTTCCAGACCATGAGGCTGTCGCCGTAGCGCACCTCGCTGTCGTCCCGGGGGAGCACCAGGGTCTCGGCCAGGTTGTCCTCGGTAATCTCCACCCCGGACGGGGGCGGGGGGCTCTCGCCACTTTGCGCGGCAGGGTCGGGGAAGGGGGCGGCGGACGCCCGCGGCTCGCCTTCGGAAACCCCGATCGGGCCCTCGGGAGCGGTCGGGGATAGCCCGGCGGCGACCGCGGGGTCTCCTCCGAACCCGCCCGACCGGGCTGGCAGCGTCGGGGAGAGGGGGCGCTCCCCCTGATCCGCGTCGGGGACCGTTCCCGGGACGGCCAAGGAAGTCAGGCCGGGCCCGGATAGGGCCAGTGGCTCGGCCACCTGAGGCTCGGGGCCCGTTGCCGTTGCCGGGGCCGGCAGCGGCCGAGCCGGGGAAACGGGTTCGGGGCCTGGCGCGGCGTCCCGCGGCTCGAGGGTCGGGGCCGGACCGGGGGACCGGGGCTCAAGGCCGGTCGACGGGGCCTGGGGAGACCGTGCCGGGGCAACGGTCCCTGGGCCGGACGCGGGGCCTGTTGCTGCCTGGGGGGTGTGTGCCGGGACTGCGGGCTCTGGGCCGGGCGCGGGGCCTGTTGCTGCCTGGGGGGTGTGTGCCGGGGCGGCGGGCTCTGGGCCGGACGCGGGGCCTGCGGCTGGCAGGGGGGCGTGAGCCGGGGCGGCGGGCGCTGGGGCGGACGGGGGGCCTGCGGGTGTCGGG
>JAISFS010000100.1 GCA_031263485.1 Deltaproteobacteria bacterium
AAAAAGTCACGAAGCAATGACAGGCATCTCCGCCGCACGGGTCCCGTACCGGCGGCTACGCACGACGGCACCCGGATAGCTGAGTAAGTGGCGGATGGAGGCGGGTAGGTATTCCCCCCTATTAAAGGTCCCTTGGATTTTTTGCGAACGCATCATCTATACCTAATATCTGGAGGAGTTTGCTATTGAACCGAACGTTATCGCATCTGATTGGCAAAATGGCTACCTCTGACCGGAACCCGGACCAGGACGCGAGAGGACACTCGAAAGTCAACGGCAGTAGCGGCGGAATTCACTTTGAATCCAGTTGCCATTCCCCATCGTCCTTCCATACGACTTCCGCGAAACGGACCATCACGGTTGAAGTGTCATAAACCGCGACCGCAACTGCCCGGACAGGTTTCCCGGAAACTAGATACTGTTTGGCATAATCTTTTGCAAATATCTGATTAAAAGCATCATCGACTTTGCTTTCCAGAATGCGTTTGATCTGATCCGACACTGTCCCCAGTTCGAGGAGTCTATGGAAACCGGTAAAGAAAACTGGTCGCATATCTTCAAGTGAGAGACCCGAATGGCGCCGTGTAGTTTGTTTGGCCTTACGGTTAAGTCTGCCGTCAAGACCGGTTTCGTCCTCCGCTTCGATGTATTTCAGTTCTATTACGATATATCCTTTTCCAGCGACATCGAACAACAGATCGGATCTGCCAGCATCTGAGTAAACCTCGCCCAATGCCTCCAGCATATTACCGGAAAAGATTGCGCCACCAAACCTCATAAGAGTCAGCAAAATAAGTTTGAAACTGCCTTCTCCACCGCCGCGATACCATTCTCTGGGATTTCCTGAGAATATTGAACTCAGAAGCATTTCAGCCCTTTCGGTATCGCATGACCATAACGTCGACAAGAGTTCGCCTTTCATGCTTGTAAAGCTCTTCAAAGGATCATCGGAAACCCTCATGAACTGGATGCCTATTGCGAATTTTTGAAATTTGGCGGAAAGTTCTCCGTTAATCGCATTGCCGATCTCGTGGTTGGGGATCTTCAGGTTAAATATTGTTGAGTTGCTGATTTCGCTTATACTGTCGATTGTTAAATAGCCGGCCTGTAAAAGGAATGCTTCATCGTTGATGTTACAGGTGTCCTGAATTTCAAGTGGGGCTTTTACGGAAGTATTTTTGCCGAATAGCTCGAAACGTTTTCCATCTAATGATCCGAGAGCTTCAGTAAATAGGGATGTCCCTGATTTGTACCAATAATCGCCGAATCTATTTTTATATAGAAAGATTTTGATCGAAAACGGATTGAAGACTTTTGTCGAGCCGTCCCAGCTGTAGCCATAGTACCATTCCGTGATCTTATCCATGAGTCGATCTACGGTCGAACCTGATGGAAGATCTCCTTTAGATATCTCTGAACCGAAAGGGCTTTATCAAGATACATGCCATAATTCAATTTGATTTCATCTTTCGTAAACCCGCAGATCGTGGAAAAATTTTCATCGAAGGTTATGTCCATGACATTGTTCAGGGCCGAAAATAGTGAAGGGTGTTTGAATTTCGTAATCCCGGTTATGAACACGAATCGCAGGAATTTGCTACATCCTTTGATCGATGAATATAATCCATAGAGGATTGATCGCATTTGTTCGATTTTGATAGGATCTCGCAGATGTCTCAATAAGGGGAAATCATACTCATCAATGAGAAGCACAACGTTTCGAGCGCCGATATCGATGCGTCTGTCGGACTCATTTTTCGGAACGGCGCATTTGATTGAAATTTTCATTATCACATCTCTGATAGCACCGGCGATTTTGGTCCTATTGATCTTTACATCATACGAATCCGCGTACAACTTCAATTGGCTAATGAGGTCTGCTTGAAAATCCGCAGGTTCGACTTCTACGGCGTTCATGTTTATACGTATCACCGGAAAAATTGTCCAGCTAAAATCTTGGACCTTCCGCTCAATGTCCAGTCCAACAAACAGTTCCCTTTTGCCCTCGAATATCTGTTGGATCGTGTCGAGAAGAAGGCTTTTGCCGAATCTTCTGGGCCTCGCCAAGAAATACGGGCCGTACGACTTTACCAGCTCGCTCAGCAGTCCTGTCTTGTCGACATAGACCGCCCCCAGTTCGATTAATCCCGTAAAGGTATCCACCGGGATTTGGTGAAGCATGGATTTGTCGCTCATAGTATTAGAACCCTGCTTCGCAGGAACCTGGAAAAGCAGGCTTATCAGGCTCGCTGGCTTGAAGGATGTGCGTTTGCGCCGAGAAATGCAGACTGATATAAACGCCTGGCTTGGAATGGTCGGGGTTCATTCTGACCGGGGAGTGGGGAGTATCAATTCCATCGGATGATAGCCGAGTGGTTCTCATACGAATGAATACAATATATGTTTTATTCGAATGTGTCAACGGTCATTGTATCCATGTGTCCGTTCACTGGGAGCTTGCAAGGCCGTAGATGACGCCGCCATAATAAGTCGGCGAGGGTTTCATGGAAGAAGAGCGGGATGGGGCGGCAGTGATGTTCGGGAGGTCTTTGAGCAGATTCTTGTCGGACTTGGAAACGGCTTCACGATAATCTGACAGCGAATCCGGGGCGGTGACGATGGGGGCGAGACCCGGCGAGTCCACCTTGATGCTGAACCTTCGACGGAGTTTGGTTATAAAATGTGGGCGATGAGAGTCATGAATATATGTCGCCTCCTGCCTGTTCAGGACCTGATCTCATAATGGTCCATCCCCAGGCAATCCTTGCGCTCTTTGAAGCACTGTTCGATGGACCATCGTATCAGAGCCGGAGTCCGTATCAGCTCGGGCGTGGTGTCCATGGACTCGTTGCACAAGACATACTTGACGGACCCGTCTTCCAGCATTCACTTGAACAGCCAGACTTCCCTGCCGGGCATGCCGTTTCGAGACTCGAACACCCTGACGCATTTCTCCCTGCCGATGATCGGCCCTTTGACGCAGTTGCCGAGCACTACGCCTTCCCAAGGGACGTCCGGGCCGTCTCCGATGTATTTCACCTTTACGGGGTGGAGCGGCGGTTTTCCAGCGGACATGCCTATTTTCCCGTCGTTCCCGAAATTTGACGGGCCGGGCGGCACCGTGAACGAGCCGGTTGGAAAGGACGTTGGCAAAGTGTACGAGGCCTTCCGGGAGCGAGTCCAGGAAAGCCTCGTCCTTTCCGAAGGCGGCATCTACGCCGACGTATTTCCCTTTGAAGAGCCCGGAACCGACCGCCCTGGCTATCATCGCCAACAGCATCCGGTTTTTCGAGGCATACTCGAGGTTTTCGGGGACGCCGCATTTCTCGCGTAGCGCCTCATATTCAGGCTCAAACCATTTTTCGACATGTCAAGGGCAAAGTCAGCCAGGCCGTACCCCTCCGGCTGACATACCCCATCATGACGCTTGTCTGGCAGTTGTCCACCTTTCCCGTCCGCCCGCAGTATTTGCGCCTCAGTCAACGACCTTAGGAAGTTTATGACTGACAACCTCTTGTCAACACTACTTTTTCCGAAGACAAAACTGGGCTATTCCGGCTTAAGCGGTTGGCGGAGGTTTCAAAATATGCTGCCGCCGCAAGTCCGGGTACCAGCAGGACAATCATGGCGCCGGGGATGACCCGCCCTCGAGGTCCCCCAGGGCTTCCAGGGCCTTCTCGTAGTCGCCGACCAGAATGTCGTCCGCTATGGCCTCCACGGCCCGCTTCAGGCCGGCCGGAGCCGCGGCTTCGGAGAGACGGCCCAGCTCCGCGTCCACCTTGGGGAAGTCCTGCTTCTCCAGGGCCCCGATGAGGCCCCCGACCAGGGCCTTCAGGGCCTCCCTCCGCTCGTCGGGGCCGTTCGCGGCCCGCGCGGACTGGCCGTCCGCCGAGTCCCCCTGATGCCCGCCGCCAGGGCCCCCGTCAGCGCCTTCCCCGGAAAGCTCCATTATGCTCCGGGACAGCCGCTCCAGCCGGCCCCGGAAACTCGGGAGCCTCCTTTCGATGAATGACAGGTCCAGCTCACGGCAGGCGGCCTCCAGAGCCGCCGCGCGGGCAGAAAGGGGGCCCGCGCCGATGTTCGCGAGGGCGGTCTTGAGCGCGTGCGCGACTATCGCTAGCCTCCCTGCCTGCTCCATGTTCCTGGGAGGGATGGCCAGGGTAGCGAAGGATCCCTGCGCGTCCCTGCGAAAGGTCTCCAAGAGCCGCATGAACCTTTCGGGGCCCCCGGCCCTGGCCGCGCCGCGGGCGGAATCCAGGCCCTGGATCCTAGGGAGCGGCGGAGGGGATGCCGCCTCCGCGCACGGCGGATCCTCGGGAGGCGCGGGCGGCTCGCGGAGCTTGGAGCAGGGGATCCAGCGGAACAGCAGGGTGTCCAGAGCCGCGGGATCGATGGGCTTGGACAGGAAATCATCGAAACCCTGCTCCAGATACATCTCGCGCATGCCGACCACGGCGTTCGCGGTGAGCGCGACTATGGTGAGGCCCGCGCAGCCGTCGATGGCCCTGATGGCCTTCATGGCCTCGATTCCGTCCATCTCGGGCATCATGTGATCCATGAGCACGAGATCGAAGGCGTGCTCGCGCACGAGACCCACCGACTCCAGGCCGCCGGAGGCGAAGCTGAGCCGCATGCCGTAGGGGGCAAGAAGCCCCTCGGCCACCATGAGGTTCGAGGCGTAGTCGTCCACGACCAGCACCTCTGCGGAAGGCGCCGTGAAGCTCACGCGGCTCTGCTCCCCCGCCTCCCCATGCTCCTCGGCCAGGGGCCCCATGGGGGTCCAGTCGGCGACCTTCTGCACGATCGCGGCGCGGAAGATCGAGCCTTTCCCGTACTCGCTCTCAGCACTGATGTCCCCGCCCATGGCGCGGCACAGGCTCCTGGCGATGGCGAGCCCCAGTCCGGTGCCCTCCACCGCGCTGTTGCGCCGCTCGTCCAGGCGCGTGAACTCCCCGAAGAGCCTTTTCAGATCCTCGGGGCGGATGCCTATCCCCGTGTCCTCCACCTCGAAGGCGAGACGCGCCTCGTCGACCGCGAGCCTCTCCGCCCGCGCGGAGAGCCGGATCCGCCCCTGCTCGGTGTACTTGACGGCGTTGGACAGGAGATTCAGGAGTATCTGGCGGATGCGCCCCGAGTCGCCGATCATGGACGACGGGATGTCCGGGGACACTTCCAGATCGAGCCTCAGGGGCTTGTCGCCCATGCGCACGCGGATGAGCGTCACCGCGTCGTTTAGGACCGACGATGCCCTGTAGCGGGCGGGCGCGAGCTGGAGGTTCCCGGACTCGATCTTGGAGAAGTCCAGGATGTCGTTGATGATGGTGAGGAGGCTCGCCCCGGCGCTCCGGATGCCGTGGATGTACTCGAGCGACTTGGGCTTGCCGTACTCCCGCGAGGCGAGTTCGGAAAAGCCGATGATGGCGTTCATGGGCGTGCGGATCTCGTGGCTGGTGCGTGCCAGGAAATCGCCCTTGGCGCGCCGGGCGCCGTCGGAGATGTCTATCTGCCGGGAGAGCTCCCGCGTGCGGTCCGCGACCGCCTCCTCCAGGGCCCTGCCTGACCTGAGCGAACGCACGAACATGACCATCAGGAGCAGGATGGCCGTGGTCAGGAGCGCGAAACCCCCGGCCATGAGCGGCATGCGCGTCCGGGCCAGCGCCCCCCGGTAGTCGAAGACCCGGGTGCGCCACGCTGACTCTATCGCCTCGACGTCTATCTGCCTCTGGGCCTTGGAGAGGATCGAACGGAGTTCGGGCTGGGAGGGCGCCACGCCGAAATACGAGTCGAAGCTCACCTCCTCCAGCGTGAGGTTCACCTTGAAATTGGGCCGCTCCATCAGGTTGGTCATGGCCAGCGCCTGCTTCCGGGTGCCCATCACCAGATCCACCTCGCCGCGTTCCAGTCCACCGAAGGGCTCTATGTTGTCAGAGTAGGTCACCGTCCGGGGGTGCCCCGGGAACCACTCGCGGAAAAGCTCGGTCTCGGCCGTGCCCTCAACCAGCCCCACCCGCAGCCCGGCGACGTCCGAGACGGCCACATCGGGGAAGCCGGAAAGCGACAGGAAGGCGTAACGGTCGCGCATGTACGGGGCGTCGGTCCACAGGTACCTGCCTTCACGCTCGGGAGTGCGCGCAAGCTCGCTCAGGAGCGAGATCTCGCCGCTCTCCAAGGCCCGGAGCTGCTCCCCCCAGGACACGGGCCTCTCGTGCGCGTTCCGGATGTCAAGCCCGGTTATCTCCCGGATCTCGGAGATGATGTCCGGGGCTATGCCCTGGAACTCACCCTCCTGCTCGTTGAAAAAGCTCGCGGGATAGTTGTCGTGCTCGAGCCCCGCCATGATCGGCCTGCCGCCCCGCTCCCTCCGCCTCACCCACTCCAGCTCACCGGGGGTGAGGGATGAGTTGAAGCGGTCGCGGACGTACTCTCGCTGCCCCCGGCCGTAGATTTCCCTGAACGCCGCGTTGCCGCTGGCCTCCAGGTGGCGTGCCACGGCGGAGACGAACGGCAGGAGCTCCGGGTTCCGGGCGGAGAGCGCGACCTCGCTCGTCACGATGGGCAGGATAATCTCGGAAACGACCTCCCCGAAGGGATCGAAGCTCGCCTGCACGGGCGCCTCGGCGATATAGGCGTCGGCCCTGCCGCCGGCGAGCGCCCGCCACGCCTCCGAGATGTCCTTCACCCCGAAGGCCTCGTAAGGCCTCATGAGCGAGTCGCGGGCCATCTCGTAGTTCAAGGACTTCACGCCGAAGGCGTAGCGGACCGGGCGCTCGGAAAGGATCTCCGGGATGGGCCTCGCCCCGGGGAGCCGCATGTACATGACGGGGCGCTCGGCAATCGCGCGCGTCATGATGAAGGAGCGCATGCGCTCCGGCGTGGGGTTCATCTCGGCGGTGAAGTCCGCCCTGCCGTCCTCCAGGTGCTCGATGATGTCGGGCCAGGGCACGACCGCCGGCTCGAACCTTATCCCGAAAAAGCCGGTGAGCCATTCGCAGAGGAGCGCCCCCGCGCCGCCCATTTCACCGTCCACCTTCACGAAGAGCTCGGAACTGAGCTCGTTCGCGAGCACAAGGCTAGCGCGGGTGGACTTCACCCGCTCTATCGCGATTATCTCCTCCTGGGTGACGCCAGGCACGTCCAGGTACCCGGGGCGCCCGCCCGCCGCCGGTCCGGGCCGCGACTGTCCCTGTGCCGCGTCGGTACCCGCCGCCATCGCCAGGGGACAGATGGCGAGAATGGCCATTATGAGCCGTATCGGTTTGCTGCTGAACGACATAGGCCTGAGGGGTGGGCTTTTCGGAAAGCCCGAAGACTGACGGGAGTTCCGTCGCGTCCGGGACCCGAAAACCGCGAGTCAATCACGAGGCCCGGCAGACATGGCTTGTCAGATCTAAACGTGGCCGGCGGAGCCTGGTCGGCGAAGCCGAGGCGCCGACCGTTTCCGCATGGGGCCGGACCGCCGGAATCACGAGGTGAACAACCCGAAGCACCACTGGCAATGGGGCTGGGGCCCGAAACGCGGGCTTCACCGCCCGCCGGGACCGTCGAAGCCGATGGCTGACATCTACGATGCAGTAAGGCCGCAAGAACTTCAAGGCCGCATGGCTTTAGAGGGTGTCACGAAAGCCTGCGGTTTCTTGGCAACCCGGGCTTTCCGGTTAGCAAGGCAATGTCAACAACTTAAGAAGAACGGCGTCTGGCAATTAGCTGATATCATTGATGAAAATATCTGAGAAACGATCGATTTCTGCCTTAAGTTGTTGACATTGGTTAGCAAGGGCATACCGGTAAGCAAGGGCAGCCCAGGCTTTCTGGACAGTCCGGACTTGAACGGCCCGGATGTGCAGAGGGGCGCCAATACTCGTCGGAAGGCTGCACGGGATAGGTATCGCGTCAGACGAAACCGCACGGTTCAGACGATATCGGGAGTCGCAACTTAAAGCGTACCTCTCCCTACATCTACGCCAGGACGGCCAGAACGGCACTTTTAGTGAATGAATAATTTGAATTGACGATATTCAAGATCCCCCCGAAAGTCAAGGGCTCGAATCAGGGATAAAGAGCATGAAGAACCGAAGATTTCCCGATCAGGCGCCTCCGAAGAGAGATACCCCAAAACCCAGCCAAAACGCCCCTTTTCCGAATCTACGCCGATTATCGGCATCGGTTCCGCACACGGAAATGTCAAGTCCGGTCCAATGTCTACGCGGGAGAAGGGGACGGGGTACGCTTCCCTCGCATGCGCTTATGGAACGCAAGAACCGATCCGCTACCACGCCCAGGGCGTTCCACATGCCCCCCCACGCGACCTCTAACTACACCATTTAGCCATCTGCCTCAACATCATTCAGGTTCCAAAGGTCATTCAAGATGATCAGTGGTTTTTCCAGGATGCTTCTTCACGTCCCGAAGTTACCGCAACCAAACGTCCTTCGGCGAAGACAACCCTGGTACGACGCTCCCGCCTCGCAGGGGAGTCCGCGCTCCTCGGACACCGGACTGGACCCAGCCCGGGAGCCTTTCCCGGCGGGTTCTCCAGTTTCAGACACGTTTCGGCGGCTCACCGCGAGGCGTTAACCTTATGCCGCTACAATGCCTTGATGGCGTATCCCTGTTCATGAAAAGCCCCTTCCGGCTCTCTTTCCGGCGACGCGTCGCCGTCACGGGAAACCGGAGCGTCCTTTTCCTCAGCATCTCCCATACGGAAAACCTTAGCGGAGAATTGGAGTCCAGGCGCACATACGGTGCCGGGTCACCTATGCCGGAAACGCGGAACGCATCCCGGAACCCCTCATGGAATGCGCAACTCTCTCGGAAACGCCGCCTTCCCGCCGGTTCACGGTCGTTCCGGACGCGTACGGCAACGCGTTACGGGAACCCGAAGGGGAACTTCCCGCTGGCCTCAACGTTCGCCAAACCAGCTAACATCTAACATTCCCTATAAAACCATATGTTAACAATATTCTACCATCTTACGTCCCCAGGCTCAAGTCCGTGAAAGAGTTTAGATGTGATTGTTTCCACCCGCCACGAAAAACGTCATATTCCGGTCGATTCAATATCGAGCCGTTATCGCGCGCCATCGCTAATCTCCAGCCCAGAGAATCAATTCGGCAATTTCACCTTTCTTTCCAAGCCCTGTACCGTATGGGGTCACGTGCCGCCGTCTGAAATTTCCAGAAAACTTCCCGGAATCCAATAAGGCGACCGACACGTGTAACCTGACCCGGCGGCATCTAACCTGAGGATCCGGTCCCAAACGTCAGCAAAAACCGCGAAACGCCTTGTGAAAGGCACCTACGGCCTCCGATAAACTACGTCATTCGCGTCCGTCGCGGTCGCGGTTAAAGTCGCGGCCCTAATCCGGAAGGTCGCCATGAAATCCCGGATAATACGGTCCCTAATCTTCATCGCGGGATTGCCAACAGCTTCTCAAGACCGCTGGCGGTCTCGTTAGCGGGCATCTGCTCGAACGTCACGCGGTCGATGTCCGATAGGCGTCCGACGACTCCAAGAAGCCTGTTGCATAAATCGCAACAGCATCGGAATGAATCTGGTGGTTGTGGATAGGCTGTCTCCTGTCTACCACATACGTTGTCATACCCTTCTTCAAAACCCTTTATGCAACAGGTTCCTGGGTTCGGTCGCTCAAGACACGCGGGGGCTACGTCCCCTTCCGGACCATGCCCTGGCGGAGGTTGTAGCAATAAAGCCTGATCCCTGCCGATGCAGTCAGTCGTTGCGGTTCGCGTATTTGCCAGTCCGAGGGACCGTATCCCATTGCCCCGCGCGGACGCGCATGTCGCCTTCAGAGGAACATGAAATTGCAAGCGTTATCCTGTGCTTTCACCTTTGTCGTCACCATCGCCATGGGAGTCACAGTCTGGTTGAACCCACGTATGGGCCCGGATGTACTCATCGATTTCATCCACTATTTCGTCAATCCAGGGCAAAGGTTTTCCGTCCAGATAATCATCAAAGTATCCAAAGAACATCTTCGGGGCGTAATGCTCTGAACGGCTCAGGATGTAAGCGGTTGCTCCTGCGCGATACAGACGGTTGAACGCGTCCTGACCGCTTATTTTTTTGGCAACTTTATAAATTTCCACGCATATGCCAAGAAACATGACCTCGTTCGATATTCTCATCACTTGTCCTCCTCGAAAACGATATTTCCAGTCGCCAATTCCTCCTCAAGCAAACTGTAAAGAAAGGGGTACATCTGGTCGTCCAGTCCCATGTTCTTGTCTTCCATCATCATGTACAACTTGGAATTGAACAGGACCATCGCGGCGAACTCCGCCGTGAAACCACGTTCGTTCATGAGTGACTGGATAATGCCGGGCGTGGTGGGCGCCAGCGTCATGATAATGTCGTGCTCTTTTCCGTTCATTCAGAGTCCCCTCCCACAATTTTGTGTGATACGTATTTCAGCATGTTCAAAGCCGTATCGGACTTGAAGCAGTATTGAATGGGCAATACACTTGGTTTTAGCCGTTTCAGCGCCCAAGGCACTGAAGCTGGGCGTAAGCCGAAAACTCTGATAACATTCTGGACTCTATCATCAGCGGTCGGACCAATCACGATGTCGTACAGTTCCTCTTGTTCCTCATTATCCGCTTCTTTTCGAAAATTATGCGGCCTCAGCGAATGGGATTTATACGACTGTTTTCCTGTGCGATTTTTAACAATGAGGTCAAACCATGCCTCATCGGCATTGTTGAATATCAAAAATTTCAAAGAGTTTTTAGCGGCTTGTTCATCGAACTCGTAAGAGGTCAACACCGGCTCTCATGATTTCCGGCGTGCCGTTACAATTTTTGCGAAACTTTCCGCGCGTGCCATATCGTCAGATAAGTAGAATCCATGACCGAAGTCAAGTTTCCTGGTTTGTTGAACACGTTTCGGCACCTCAACTGGCTCATTGCTTCCATGATAGAGAATCTTAGGATTTTGTACCATCAAGGACACCGATTGCGGTTTCAGCGGTAATACGCGGGCAGTCCGGGAGATGCTTTCCCCAATTGTGATCGAATGTGCTGAATCGGAAGACCTGGAGCCGATCAACGTACGGCTGTCAACTGAAACGAGAAAGCCAATTGAGAAAAAGTGAAATAGAGATCCTTTTTCAGCCAATGTGATGAAGAACCCATGTCATCATCGTAGCTGAACATAATGAGAACCCAAAGGTCATGTCAAGCGTGGATCTTCGATTCTCCGGAACTTCGGTCAAAACCAGCTGGGAAGCCAGCCTTCAATGTGTTAAATGTAAAGGTTTTCGCTTCAATTGGTCCGGAAGCATCTGCCTGGATAGCAAACGAAAGTCATCCCAATCGTTGGCGTCCCCGACCTTGTGGAGTTGGGGTAAATTGTAGGGCTTCGGTTAGAGTACCTATTTCGACCAAATTAAAGAGGCAAATCATCGATTTACGACCGTTGTGGGATGAAATTAGGTCATCGAATAATTAACATTTGTAATAATTCTAATTTTATATATGCGCCGCCATATTGACGCTCGTCAATTCGCCCGTTACGGGTAAAGAATACCTCAAGCCCATCATCCTTACACATGGCAGATTATCTGACAATTGGGGGGGAGTCAAGAAGGATGATGAGAATTAACATTCTTTCCCTTTCCCTTCACGTTCATATCGATTATCAAACCCCGGCGCATGAAACCTTTTGGGACATCACAATATCATACATGTCCAAGGCGTTATGCCTAAGAAAATATTCATGATTATAATGTCAAACGCACTCGCGAAGATCACTGCAACTTTCCGGGCGTGCGGCTTTCCGGACAAGCTGCCCCCGGAAACCGGGGGCGGAGCCCGGAGGCCCATTGTGGGGCCTTTCACCCCGCTTGACCTTCCGCACCTAAAACCGACTCAGCCTGTCGTACCGGGATAAACCTGACCATCTACGACAGATGTCCAACGCGGCAAACCTCGTCACGCCTCTTCGAAATGCACGTGCGGGTCCGTAACCTGTCCCGCGATTGCGTTTTCCCATCAGCGGCACGACGATTCCAGCGGTTTAGGCCAGGCCTTGTCCGCGACCGATCCGGCGTACATATGCCGATGGGAGCGCCTGATTCCGCCAGGCCGCCCTGACGGCACCCGGCCTGCGTGGGCTATAGATCAATAGCTCGCTGGCTCAGTTAAGGCGCGGAACCATCCCGGTTGACGCCCAAAACGAGGTCCATGCAAGCTCCCTTTCTCAAGCCGGCTTCTTACCTCAGGAGCCCAGCAAGAATCATAATCCTGCCGCCCCTCGCCCCGAAGAGTCTCCGGATCCCTGCGCGTCCCATCAGGACCCCGTGGCGTTCCCCCGCCTGAAGGCCTCCAGGGCCTCCAAAGCCTTCCCGTAGTCTCCCGTCAGGATGTCGTCCGCTATCGCCTCCACGTCCCCCTTGAGTCCGGACCCGGCCGCGGCATCGACCAGGCGCCCGAGATCTATGTCCACCCTGGGGAAGTCGTGGGCGACGATGGCTTCCTTGAGGCCTGCGGCCAGGACCTCCAGATCCGTCACCTTGGCGACCGGGGCCGGCTTGATTAGGGCCCGTCTGCCCTCCCGACCGCCGCCGCCGGGTCCCGGGGACATCGGCAGGAGGAGCCCTATGCTGTCCGCCAACCGCTCCAGGAGATCCCTGAAAGCCGGGAGCTTCAGGGCGATGAAGTCCAGATCCCCTTCGCTTCCCGCCTTCTCCAGCGCCGCGGCCCTGGCCGACAGCGGTCCCGCGCCTATGTTCGCGCAGGCGCTCTTGAGCGCGTGCACGGTCACGACGAAAGGCAGGGCTGACGCCGGATCCTCGGGCGGGGAGGCGAGGAGCGTGAAGCTCCCCTGCGCGTCCCTGCGAAACGTCTCAAGGAGCCTCAGGTACCTGGCCGGGCCGCCCGCCCGCGAGGCGCCCAGGGCCGAGTCGACGCCGTCCAGCACGGGGAGCGCCGGCGCGCGGGGCCCCCCCGGCGCGTCCGTCGGCGCCGGGCCGTCCCCGCCTGCGGTTTCGGAGGGGCCCCCGCGGCGTCTGGAATTCGGGATCCAGCGGTCCAGGAGCCTGTCCAGGCGCCCGGGGTCGATCGGCTTGGCCAGGAAGTCGTCGAAGCCGTTCGCCAGGTACATCTCCCGCATCTCGGGCGAGGCGTTCGCGGTGAGCGCCACGATCGCCATCTCCTTCCCGTGGTCCAGCTCCCTTATCGCCTTGGCGGCCTCGATGCCGTCCATCCCGGGCATCATGTGGTCCATCAGGATCAGGTCGAAGCCGTGGTCCCGCGCCAGTCCCACGGCCTCCAGGCCCCCGGAGGCGAAGCTCAGCCGCATTCCGTAAGGGGCCATGAGCCCCTCCGCCACCATGAGGTTCGACGCGTAGTCGTCCACGATCAGCACCCGGGCCCCTGGGGCCGTGAAAGCCGCCCGGGGCGGCGCCTCCCGGATCTCCCCCAGCTCCTCGCTCAATGTCCCCATGGGCCGCCAGTCGACGACCTTCTGCAGGATGCGCGCCGTGAACGTCGAGCCCCTGCCGTACTCGCTCTCGGCCAGGACGTCGCCGCCCATGGCGCGGGCGAGGTTCCGCGAGATTGCCAGCCCCAGCCCCGTACCCCTCATGCCGCTGTTGCGCTGATCGTCCAGGCGCGTGAACTCCCCGAAAAGCAGCTTGAAGTCCTCCCCGCGGATGCCTATGCCGGTGTCCTCCACCGCGAAGACGACCCTCGCCGCGTCGTCCGAAACAATCTCGGAGCGCGCTGTGAGCCGTATGTATCCCCGGTCAGTGTACTTGACGGCGTTGGAGACGAGGTTCAGGAGGATCTGGCGGATGCGGCCCGAGTCGCCGATCATGACCGAGGGGATCTCCGGGGAGACGTCCAGCTCGAGGCTCACCGGGGCCGCCGGGCCCTCTCCCGCCTGCGCCGTCCGCTCGGCCATGAGCACCCGCGCGTGGGTCGCCGCGTCGTTCATGAGGCTCGCCGCCCTATACCTGGACATGACCAGCTTCAGGCTTCCTGACTCGATCTTCGAGAAGTCCAGGATGTCGTTTATGGTGGACAGAAGGCTTGCCGCGGCCAGCCGGATGCCCTGGATATACTCCAGGCCCTTGGGTTTCCCGAACTCGCGCGCCGCTATCTCGGAGAAGCCTATGATGGCGTTCATGGGCGTGCGGATCTCGTGGCTCGTGCGCGCCAGGAAGTCGCTCTTGGCGCGGCTGGCCCGCTCGGAAACGGCTATCTGGAGCGTGAGCTCGTCGGTGCGGGCCGCGACCGCGGCCTCCAGGACCCTTCCCGCCTGCCGGGACCTCGCGAACATGGCGCCCAGGAGCGCGATGACCACGACGAGGAGCGCCAGCCCCGACGCCATGTAGGGCATTCTGGCCCGGGCAAGCGCCCCGCGGTAGTCGAAGACCCGGGACCCCCAGCGGTCGGCTATCTCCTCGGTGTCTATTAACCTCTGGGCCTTGGAAACCATCCCCCTCAGCTCGGGCTCGCCCAGGGCCACGCCGAAGGTATTCCCGAAGCGGATGCCCAAGGGCGCGTTCTCCTTGAAATAGGGCCGCTCCTGGTAATTGTTCATGGCCAGGAGCTCGTGCTGGGTGCCCATCACGAGGTCGATCTCGCCGCGCTCCAAGGCATCGAAGGGCATGAGGTTGTCAGGGTAGTAATAGGTGCTGGCGTGGCCGGGGAACCACCGCCTGAAAAGGTCGGTGAAGGCGGTGTCCTCGGCCACCCCCACCCTCAGGTCCCGCACGTCGAACAGGGTCACGTCCGGGAAGCTGGAGAGCGACAGGAACATGTAGCGGTCGTACATGTAGGGCGCGTCCGCCCACAGGAACCTGCCCTCCCGCTCCGGCGAGCGCACGAGTTCGGTCACGAGCGAGATCTCCCCGGTCTCCAGACGGCGCAGGAGCTCCGTCCAGTTCAAGGGCTCGGCGGAGGCCTTCCGGAACTCGATTCCGATCAGATCCGCCATCTCGCGGAGGATGTCCACCGCCGCGCCCTGAAACTCCCCGTCCCGCTCGTTGAAGAAGCTCATGGGGTAGTTGTCGAACTCGAGGCCCACGATGACGGGCTTCCCGCCATCCCTGCGCCCCGCCAGCCATTCGAGCTCCTGGGGGTCGAGCGAGGCCATAAAGCGCGACCGGACGTAGTCGCGGTGCCCGCGGCGGTAGAGCTCCAGGAAAATCCCGCGCCCGGCGGTCGAGAGGTACTTCTGGAGGACCGAAACGAACGGGGCAAGCTCCGGGTCCTTCGCCGCGAGCGCCACCTCGGTCGAGACGATCGGCAGGACGTTCTGGGCCGTCACCTCGCCCAGATCGTCGAAGGCCGCCCTGTAGGGCGCCTCGGCTATGTAGGCGTCGACCTCCCCGGATGAGAGCAGCTTCCAGGCGGCCCCGGTGTCCTTCACCCCCCTCGCCACGAAGGGTATGGCAAGGGACGGCCTGGCCATCCGGAAGGCCCTCGAGCCTCTGAGATAGGCGTACCGCACGGCGCGCGCGGCCCGGATCTCGTCCAAGGGCCGCGCGTCGGGCATCCGGATGTACTGGATGGGGCGTTCGGCGAGGGTCCCGGTGATGAAATACTCGGAACGCCGCTCACGGGACAGGTTCAGCCCGGTCGCGAAGTTCACGCTTCCGTCCGCGAGCCCGGACATCAGCTCCTCCGGAGCCATCAGGGCCGGTTCCACCCTGATCCCGAAGAAACCGGAAAGCCAATCGCACAGGACCGCCGCCGGCCCGGCGAGATTCCCGTCAGCTTCCCGGAACAGTTCGGCGCTCGGTTCGTTCGCGAAGACGAGCGGCCTTCCTCTCGCCCTCACCCTCTCGACGGCGGCAATCTCTTCCTCGGTCACGCCGTGGACGTCCAGGTACCCCGGCCTGAACTCGGGCGAAAAGTCCTGATGCCCCGTACCCCCAAGCATCGAGACATCCCGGGACCTCGGAGGCCCCTCTCCCGAACCGTCCGGATACGCCGACCCTTCCGCCGCCGTACCGGAGCGACGTTCACGGGCCGCTTGCGCGGATTCCGGATATGCGAGGCTTCCCCCGACCGATCCGCCCGGACTCGCCCCCGCCTGGGCCCCCGGAGTCCCGGGCAGGGCGCGGAGACCCTGCGCCGACGCGTCGCGGGTAAGCGACGGCGCCGCCATGAAGGCGACCGCCAGGAAGCACAGCGTCAGGAGCGGGGTTCGGTACGGCATATCACCATCGGCGCTTGAAGGGGAAGGCCGCGCGACCGTCTCCCGGGGCGGGCGGTTGCGACCGGCTTCAGTCGGATTCCCTGTCGTCGGGGCTGCAGGGAGGAATGTTGTCCCTGCGTCTCTTTTCGTCCCGTTCGGCCCGAAATCCGATCCGGTCGGAAAGACACCATCCGCCCACCCGCCGAGTAATCGAGGACCGGGCGGCCAGGGAACGCGAAACGCGAAACGGCATGCGCTTGATTGCGAAAGACATGGCCAGCGCGGCAACGCTTCATGCGTTAGGATAACGCGGTCGGATGATGTCCCCGAACGCCCGTAGAGCGACCGCAAGCCGTCTTCTTGTTGAAATCGCGAAATTCGTACCCGCCACGGACACGCTGATTCCCGCGGCACGACGCCGGAAAACCGACACTTCAGTCCCGAAAAGGCGGGCCGAGCCGTCAAAAGGCTGGAACTGGCTATTAACATATTTGAGGCTACGGGAAATGTCAATAGCTTTCGGTCCGGACGGGAGAAACTCGCGGGAGTGCGCATTTCGGGAACCATGATGCCTCAGTGCCGCCGGAAATCGCTTCCCGCATGGCCTTTGGCTACGGTCTCGCCTTGATTCTCCCGAGGACAAATTGCGTTTGCCGCAACATAGGCCCCGACCGGTTGCATCCGCGCGATTTTTTACCAAATATCCCATAAATCCCGACATCCCGCCTACGCCCAGACAACTACCGGTGACACGACGTGAGGCGGCTGACCGCTCCCGATCCGTGTCGTCATCCGCAGGCTTCCGGACGCGAACCGGAGACCCGCGCGCCGTTTTTGGCGCGAGTCCCGCCGGTTCCGACTCGCATGTCCGCTGTGGCGCCTTTACGGATACAGACATTCCCGCGGGAACCCAACGTTTCCATAATATTTATGAAACGGAATATTAAGAATCAGCGTTTTACGTAAATTTTGTCGTTTTCCAGAAAATTTGTGGATTTCATTTCGGAAACTACGGTTCGCTTAGTTTATCCGGTCGTGCCGCCAAATTATTCTTCCATCATCTTATAATAATTTTAAGAATTTTTGATCATTTGTTCCACTTTCCTCCCTCTCACAAACAGTCTGCTTATCTTGGAAAAATTAAATTCATAGCCCCATGATGTAGCGCTGTCACCACTTTAGCTTCCCATCGCGCCGTTTCCGGTCCCAACAGTCACGGTGCCGCCCATCCTAAAGAACTCAGCAACGGCCATCCCCGACACCTTCGGACCCTCGCTTTGTCGACCCGGACACTCAAGAACAAACCTCACAGCCAGCTCTTCCAGAATCTGAAGATGGTGCTGAGGCACGGCCAGAGACCCCGCCAGACCGGCCAGAGACCCCGCCAGACCGGCCAGAGACTCCCCCAGACCGGCCAGAGACTCCCCCAGACCGGCCAGAGACTCCCCCAGACCGGCCAGAGACACCCCCAGACCGGCCAGAGACACCCCCCGACCGGCCAGAGCCACCCCCAGACCCCACCGAGCCTCCCCCCCAC
>JAISFS010000107.1 GCA_031263485.1 Deltaproteobacteria bacterium
AACACTCTTTTTTCGGTCAGCTTTTCGGGTGATGAGCATGCTATGGCGACCGATATTGCCGCGAAGCTTTGTCGGAAGACAGGGCAACCGATAACGGAATCGGCGGTTGTCCGTGAGGCGGCCGTTGGGTGGATGCAGAAGTTCGTTGCGGGAGAGGCCACCGTCCAGGGTCTGTGTGAGACGAGACTTCGTGGGAGGCCGCAAGGCAGGGGGGGGGACTCAGTTGGAAGCGGTAGAGCGAGGATGTCGGTTTATCTGAGCAACGGAGAGGAAAGGTTGGTTGCCCGTGCGGCGGAATGCATGACGAGGCTGACGGGGAGGCCGCACCGGAAGTCCGGCGTGTTGCGGATGGCGTTCCTTGAGGCCGTCCTCGGTACGGGCAACATTTTTGGGAACATCAATGGGAGCAAGCCGTGATCCTTCGGGCAGAGGGGGCTGATGGCTAGTCCCTTCCGTCCGTAGCTTACTCCGTACCAGCCCAGGAGTTTGCGGACGTGTCCGGGAATGCCCCCGGTCATCGACCGTCCTCCCGGACTTGACCCGCGATGCCCCATTCGGTTGTCCGGGGATCACGGGACCACCACCGCGTTCCATAACTTGCGGCTGTCCGGAGCGAAACGTCCACATGAAGTGGCGTGTCACTCTTCCTGTCGGCGCGGAGCGTGCCGGGAAGGGCGAACGGCAATTTTTTTTTATTTCGGAGGCATTTTGCCTTAAATTCGCTTGACATGCCCCGAGATGTATGGCAGATGTCAGAATACGCTGTCGCATGGCGGATCGTCCATGCGGCACTTGCGGAGGCTGACGCCATGACCCGAGTCAGCTCCGGTACGGTGGCGCGTCTCCGCCTACTTGTAAGGCGAGAGCCCGTGATTTCCTCCAGCCTCCCTCTTGGCCTGCCCCGCGACGTCCCCGGCAACTGTCCAGCCGGGGAAGGCGCGACCAGCTCCGAAACCAGCCAGACCTAAACGCCGATTCCGCATTAACCCCGTTTAGACCCCCGCCAGCGGATCCCTTTCCTTCAAGCAGAACCAAAACCTCAGAACCTGAATTTCCTGCAAGCGATCCGGCAAGAATCGGCTTGCCGGGGATTCAGCGCAGCAACGGCGCGCCGCGCTCCGGCCCCGGAAGATACGGCAGTCTCCCGGCAGTCCCGGAACCCGGCGCCCATTCGGACTCACACGGAGTCTCCGCATTAGTCTCGATGCGGAGGCACGGTCCGCCTGCCGCCTGTTCCTCACAATCACCGCCCTGCGGCGTCCGGCCACCGGCGCCGCGCAACGGCGGAGCTCCGCCCGAAACCTTGAGGGCTTCAGTTGCCCGTCTGCCGGGTCCCGCCCGGAGACGGCGCCGCCGACGAACCGCGAATCGGGTTACCGCGCCTTTTGGCCCGAAGCCCGGCGGGCGTTGGCCAAAACCTCATCGCCTGAAGGCGTGCCCGACAACTCATTTCCCGGTTTGGCCACGTCGCTTGACGCCAGTCAAACCTTACGGATTCGTGTACCCACGAGTCGGTCGCGCCGCTCATGCCGCGCGGGCCGGAAGGACATTCATTTGAAATCAAGCGAAAAAACGGCGGCCAGGAAGACCGTCAGGGTATCCGAGGCGGAATTCCTCGACAGCCTGGGCGCTTACAGCCGGAAGAAATCCCAGACCGGCCTCGTCGAGCTTCTCAGGAAGGGGAAGGATAAGTTCGCCAAGAGCCTCGACGCCGGGAAAACCATGGAGTACATCGTGGCGGACGCCAACCACGCGCTGAAGATGCACAGCTCCAACCCGAACGTGGCCGTGACAGTGGAGGACATGACCGAGGCCCTGGGCGGGACGGCGGCGGTAGACGAGATCGTGAGGACGGGGCAGCTGAGGCGGCAGGCGGCCAAGGCGAAGCGCGACAAGGCGAAGGCGGCCCGCGCAGCCGCCGGAGCCGCTCCGCCGCAGGCCGTGCAGCAGCCCCGCGAAACCACGGGGGATCGGCATAAGCACGTCGGGGCCCAGCCACGCACGTCCCCCGGAACCAAGAGCGGCACCGGCTGAGGCCCATCGGCTCATAGGAGCCCATGAAACGCCTCAGGAGGTTCTTGCCGCAAAGCGGCTCCAGAGCTCCTGCCGAGGTAGCGGTTCCGGAACTTCCTGCCGCGAAGCGGCTCCAGAGCTCCTGCCGGGCAGCGGTTCCGGAACCTCCTGCCGCGATGCGACTGCATTGCGGGCTGGCCTACCGCGAATCAAGGCGCGGAACCGTGGCCTCGCGCCGAGGGGCGACAGGCCGAAGATTGCCGGAACGCGACGCGGTACCGGGGGCTCCTGCCGTGAAGCGGATCCGGAGCTCCTGCCGCGAAGCGGGCTCCGGAGTCCGGGAGTCCGGTCGGCGTCCCTGAATCGAGGCGCGGGCCCCCTCCCTTCGGGCGGGGGAAGCAAGCTGTGCCCTCCGCCAAGGCGTCGGGCTGGCTTGCAAAGCCGCCGCGGTGCGGCAAGAGCTCCGGAGCCGCGTCGCGGCAGGAGGCTCCAGAGGCGCATCGCGCCAGGAGCCCAGGAGCCGCTGCGCGGCAAGAGGCCCTGGCGCCGCGTCGCGGACCGGTACCGTTGCGGTCTGTCGGCCCTCGGCACGGAACGTCGGTCCTGCACCATGATCTGTAGCGGAACCGCTGGTTCTCCGGAGCTGGTGCGGAGCCGCTTCGCGGCGAAGACTCCGGAGCCGCTTCGCGTCGAAGATTCCGGAGCCGCTTCGCGACGAAGACTCCGGAGCCGCTTCGCGACGAAGATTCCGGAGCCGCTTCGCGGCGAAGATTCCGGAGCCGCTTCGCGGCGAAGACCCGGAGCCGCTTCGCGGCAAGAGTCCCCGGAGTCCCAGAGTCCGGGATCCTATGGAGGGGCAACATGTCAGCCGCCCGAAGACCGCGGAAGGAAGTCAAGCGCAGGCCGCCGCCCGGCACGACCAGGGATCTCGTGCGTCACGTCCACGTCACCCCGGCGGAATACGACTTCATAGAGGTGCTGAGCGCCCTGGCCGACATGAAGACGTCCCACTACATCCGCTCGCGCTGCCTGGTGGATCCGCCCCTGGCGGCGGTCGAGGCGGACGCGGAGGACTGCCGCAGGCTGGACGCGCTGTCGGAGCGGCTGAACCCTTACGTGAAGGCCGCGAACGCGGCGAGGAAGGCGCAACTGTTCGGGGTGGACGCGGATCACATGCCCCCCGTCAGGGAGGCCGTGGCGCTGGTCGCCGAGTTCGACCGCGATGAGGCGTGGCCGGAAATATCCCTTGATCCCCCTGAGGGTTCCGGGGGATCGGGCGCGCCGCCGCGGGGCGAATCCGGCTTGTCCGCAGGGGATCACGCGAGGACGGCGAAGGTGTCGGCTGACGGGTTCGCGGACTCCCTGGGAAGCTTCGACGCCGGGGAGGCGAAGGCGCGGGCGTTGGAGATCCTGGAGGGGAAGACGGCGCAAATCGTCGGGATCGTTTCGGCCGGGACGTCGTCCAGGGCGTTCACGGCGGCGGCGAACAGGTCGCTCGCGACGGCGTATCCGGGATGCGGGGTCAGGGTGACGGAGGGCGAGGTCAGGAAGATGCTCCGGCGCGGCGGCTGGGAACCGGCCGGGGACGCCCGGGGACGCGGGAAAGGCCGCCCCAAGGGGCCGCAGGCGACGCGGAGGGTATTCCTAATCGTGAACGCGCGGGAGTCGGAGGCCTTCGAGCGCAACCGCGCCATGGCGCTGATGGGGATGGCCTCCTACGTGAGATGCTGCGCGATCGAGGGTCCGCCCACGTGCTGTCCCCCCGCCAACAACGACGCCTACATGAGGCTGAGCCGCCTGTCCTCCAACCTCACGCAGCTCTCCTTCCTCGCCGAGGAGGGATCGCGGGAGATGCTCCTGGCCGCGCGGAGGCGCGTCGGCGCCTTCAGGCTCGGGCTCATCGGCCTAAGGGCGAGCTGGCTCCGATGATAGGCAACATAACCAGGGGGACCGACTTCTATCCCCTGCTGAAATACCTCCTCGGACCCGACAGGGATCCCGAGATCGTGTGCGGGACGGCGACCGAGGAGGACGTGGAGAGTCTTTGCGCGGAATTCAGGGCGGTAGCGGCCCTGAAGAAGAGGATCGCCAACCGCGTCTGGCACTGCAGCCTGAGCCTCGCCGACGGCGAGGAGGCGGGCAAGGACGTCTGGTGCCAGATAGTCGCGAGGTTCATGGAGCTGATGGGCTTCGGCGACGGCGCCCTGTACAAGGCCGTCCGCCACCGCAACGCGGGACACGACCACGTGCATATAGCCGCGTGCAGGGTCGCGCGGGACGGCAGGCTGTGGAGGGACTCGTACGACAAGCGCAGGTGCGTCCGCGCTTGCGGGCGTCTGGAAGAGGAGTTCAGGCTCAAGATCGTGCCCAGGCTGGAGGGCGCGCCGAGGAGAAGACAATTGAGCGACGGAGAAAGGTGGCTGTCCTGGCGTACGGGCCGGGCGCCGGGCAAGGTGGGGATCCAGGAGGCCGTCGACGCGTATTTCGAGTGCGCCGCGGCCGACGGCCTGCGGACGGATCTGCCGTCCTTCATGTACAGCCTGGCCGAGATAGGCATAGAGACGCGCCTGGAGCTCGGGGGCTCCGGGACGGCGTACGGGATATCGTTCCGGCTCCCCGAATCCGCCCCCCGCCCCGGGCACTCGCTGGGGACGGACTACTCCTGGGGAGGACTTCTCGCGCGGGGGCTCGACTACGATCCCGGAAGGGATCTGGAGACGCTCCGCGAGACGTTCGGGGTAAAGCCGGCGGGGCGGGCCGTCGTCAGGGAGGAGATAGAGGCCGTCCTCAAGGGCGTCCCCCCCGGCCGGAGGATCACCGTCTCGGAGTTCGCGGGCAGGCTGCTCGCGCGGGGCGTGACCATGGTCATCGGCCTGCCGTACGTCGGCAGGTTCCCGAGCCTGTCCTACGCGCGCGGGGGACTCGCGCTCGACGCGGCGGATCTCGGGACCGGCTACGACCTCAAGTCGCTCGCGGCCCGGGCGCTCACCTACGGCAACGACGACCTGGACGAGCTCAAGCGGATCAAGGACGGCTTCAGGCTCCCCGCGAAGCCCTTCCCGGCGGACGTCGCGGTCAGGGAGGGCGTGCCGCTCAGGCGGGCGCTGGAGGAGACGATCCTGCACGTGACCGGCGGGGGCCCGCTCCCGCTCCCGCTCTTCATGGACCGCATGCGGGAGCAGGGCGCGGAGGTCTTCCCGAACGTCAAGGAGACGGGGCAGGTGATAGGCCTCAGGTTCGAGGTGGACGGCTCGGCCATGAAGGGATCCGAGATAGGCGACCGCTTCAAGTGGATGGGGCTCGTCAGGGGCAACAGGGTCAGCTACGACCCCGACCGGGATCTGGCTGGGGTCCGCGAGCGCATGGGCGGACGGCAGAAACCCGGCGCGGCCCCCGCGCCCGAGGCGGAGCGGCCGGAAGTCCTCCGGGAACCTTCCTCCGAAAAGTCCCCCGAACCGGAGGTGAAGGCCACTGATGCCGCCGGGGCGCCCGAGGCGGCTCCGTCCGAAGGCGCGCGGGCGCCTTCCGTCGGACAATCCCCCGGACCGGAGGCCGAGGGCGCCGCCGCGCCGGCCGATGTCGGGATCGTCGCGGGGTATCCCCCGATCGTGCGCTCCGTCCTGGGCGGCGGCACGCTGAAGGAGGCGCTCCGGGAATCGGTCGCCAGGGTCCTGGAGCGGAAGGAGAAGGGGGCCCTGCCTCTCCTGCGCTTCATGCGCCTCATGGAGGAGGAGGGGGCGCGGACCGTCCTGAAGTTCAACGGCACGGGCGGGATCGTCGGGATATCGTTCCAGGCCGGCCTCACGCTCGTGAACGGCTCGGAGGTCTCCAGGGGATACGGCTGGGGCGGGCTCGCCAGGCTGGGCGTCAGGGACGATCCCGGAGACCGGGCGGAGGTCGAGGCGCTCGTTTCCGCCCGCGCGGGGGAGGCCCGGAGGTATCCCCCCATAGTGGTGAACGTCCTGGGCGGCGCCGGGCTGGCGGACGCGGTCAGGGCTTCCGCCGAAAAGGCCGCGAGGGCCCTGGCACGGGGGGACGGGACCGTCCCCTTCGCCGCCTTCGCGGCCGCCATGGAAAAGGAAGGGGCGCGGGTCGCCCGGAAGTTCGACGGCGACGGCCGGTTCGCAGGGATCTCGTTCGCGGTGGGCGAGACGGTCACGGACGTGACCTGGCCCGTCATGGGGTCGGGGTTGCGGGTCGTTTTCGGAAAGGAGACGGATCATGTCGCAGGACAATGCGGGGCGGCCGAAGAGCGCGTTCCCCATGGCCAGGCAGCTGGAGGAGCTCGCGGAGGAGATACGGAAGACGCGGGAGGACATGGCCAGGCAGCGGGAGGAGCACGCGGCGGAGATGGCGACGATGCGGGAGGCATTGGCCGGCATCGGGAAACAGCTGGAGGCCCTGACGAAAGCGGCGAAGGCGGCCCCGAAGGATCCCTCGCGCAAGGAGCTCGCGGAGGAGACGCGGAAGACGCGGGAGGGCCAGGCCCGCATCGAGGAGCGGCTGGAGACCCTCACGAAAGAGGCGAAGGAGCCCCTGGCAATCACCCTGACGGCCCGTACGCTCGAAACCCTGAGCGCGACGGCGGCGAAGGCCGCGGTCGCGGCCCTGGAGCCGAAGCTCGCGGGGAGCCTGGAGAGGCTCACGGAGGAGACGCGGAAGACGCGGGAGGCCACGGCGAGCGTCCTGACGCGGGCGGAGCGCCTGACGGAAGCCGTGCGGGAGCTGAGGCAGACGCGGGCGACGGCCGTCGCCCTGTCGGTCACGGACATCGCGACGATGGCGAACGCCGTGTCATCGCTCCTGGAGCCGAAGCTGACGCTGAACGTCGAGGACTTCATGGAGCGACTGGGGAAGAGCCTCGGGACAGATCTGGCCAAGAGTCAGGAGCGGTGCCTGATGCAGTACTTCTCGCTGGATTACGCCAGAAGCATCGGCACGAGCCTGGCGAGGGACCTGGCGGCGTACCTGGAGTCGAGGGTGACGAAAGTGCAGATGCGCGAGGAAGGGCTCCTGGCGGACGCCGCGCGGAAAGTCATGAAGGAGGAGAGGGACATCACGGTCAAGGCCTTCGGCGGGAGGTTGGCCGAATACGTCCCGGGTTTGCTGCGGAGCGTCATGGCGAACGTCCCGGCATCGTTCCTCACGGCGACCGCGGGGACGTTGCTGGCCCTGAAGATATTCGGCGGCTGATCGGCGGCGGGGAAGGGGAGGCCGTCGCCCCGCGGCCGGTCCCGGAGCCCGACCGGTTCCGGTTCCCGGAACTCGGGTGCCACGAGATGCGGGAGGGGATGGCGTCCTATCGCCTGGACGGCCGGCCCGGGCCCTCCTTCGTTGACCTCGGGGACGAGATCGCGGTCATGGGAGACACGGAGGACGAGCTCCTGGCCGCCCTCATGCTGGGCCAGACGAGGTGGGGGGCGGTGAAGGTCTCGGGCGGCGCTCCATTCCTCAACGCGTGCATGTCCCTCGCGGAGAGCGGCGCCGTCAACATCGTCATGACGCCGGAGATCTTCGGCGCCCTGGACGCCTGCGGCCTCCGCATGCGGGACGGGCTTCCCGTGGCCGCCGGCGGCCACGGGAAGCGGCGCCGGGCCCAGGTATACTTCGCCTGCGGCTTCAGGGACGCCGACGACGACGGGACCGTCCGGGACGGCCTGCTGCGCATGGCCGGCGGCAGGAAGAGCTTGACCCTGTGCGCCCCGCCGGGGATCGTGGAGCGCCTCCGGCGGCTCGCGCGCGGCTGCGGCCTGAGGATCAAGGCGTACGTGCTGCGTTCCCTGGAGATAGCGAAGGCGGCGGGCATCCGGCTCGTCTTCAGGCCGGCGGTCAGGCGGTTCTTGGCGAGGCACGTCATGCCCCTCGACCGGGAGCCCGTGCCTTCCCCCGCGCCGCGTCCGGAGCCCGAGGCCGGCGAATCCCCGCGGCCGGTCCCCCGGCCCGAGCCGGAAAACCTGCCGGAGCCCGAGCAGGACCCCGAGCCGGAGCCGCGGAAGGCTCCCCCGCCCGATCCGGAGCCCGAATGGGACTACGGTCCCAGTTTCAGGTGGACGGAACTCACTCCCCTGGCGGACGACGTCGATCTGGGCCCCGATCCCGTCCCCGTCCCGGAGCCGCAGGAGGACGTCAGGCCCATGCCGGTACCGATGCCGGAACCGAAGCCGACGCCCTCTCCGGAACCGCCCCGGCCGCCCGAGCCGCGGTGGAGGCCAAGGGGACCGCGCATGGGGTGACATCGGCAGGGCCGACGCGCAAAACGCCAGGGGCACCACGCGGCGCCCCTGGCGTTTTTGAGGTCGCGGGCCGATGGCGGCAAAGCGTCAGAAGAAGCTCCGGACGATGGAGGCAACGACGAGAGCGGCGACTACGCCGCCCACCCACCGGGAATTCGTTACCATGTTGTCGAACTTATCATCGAATTTCTTGTCCAGTGAAGTGGATTTCTCATCGAATTTCTTGTCCAAGTCAACGATCTTCTTGTCCAAGTCAACGATCTTCTGCTCCAGGATGCCGATGCTCCTCTCGTTGCCGCGAATCTCTCCCCTGAGCACCTCCCTCATATCGGCGAGGCTTTGGGCCTGCACGCCGAACCTCACCTCAGCGCTTTTGTTAGCGGCTTCCAGGAGCTTGCCGAGGTTTTCCAAGGCTTCCTTGGTCGCGAACCTGTCCAGGTCTTCCTTGGTCGCGAACCTGTTCAGGTCTTCCTTGGTCGCGAGCCTGTCCAAGCGGGCTTCGATGGCATTGATCCTCTCCCTGAGGATGGACAAGACCATGGTCTCTTCTTTGAGATCGCGCTCCCTAGGCACATCCGGGTCTGGGAGTCGACCTCCGACATCCGGGGCAGTCCCGTCAACGCTGTGATCCGGCATCTTCCGCTCCTTCTCCCCCCCTTTGGATATGGGGCGTTCTAATTGTACCATAGACGACTGCCTTCCGACTTCCGTTCCAGGCCCCGAGGTTCCGCCGGGCGGTCGCGCCCGGTTTGAGGCTTCGGGTTCCGGATCTCCTCGAGCATGGACACATGGCTCCGGGCGATTCGGCGCAAGGCATCGGATTGGGCTTACGGTCCGGTAGCTTCCGGAACGGGCATGGCTGTCGTTGGCACTGGTGAAGATGCGG
>JAISFS010000161.1 GCA_031263485.1 Deltaproteobacteria bacterium
AGAAGTGCCCTCCCCTCGTCAAGCGCAACAGAGAACCACGCGGCCTCCCCGGCGGAAGGATCTCGGGGGGGCAGGGGGGTCCGGTCCAAGAGGGCCATGTAGGCGCAACTCACGACCCGACACCTGGGGTCGCGGCCGGGATCCCCGAAGGTGTAGAGTTGCTCCAGGTACAGATCCGCGAGGCCGGCCTTTCTCAGGATCACCCGGCGCACGGCATCCTCCAGGCTCTCTGCGGGCCCCAGGAATCCGCCGGGGAGCGACCAGCGCCCCTTGAAGGGCGGCTCCGTCCTCCTGACCAAGAGCAGCTTCAGGCGGGGGGTGTCCAGCCTGCGTACGGGATCCTCCGATGCCTCCACCTCCACGCCGAAGATGCCCGCGTCCACGGCCACCGACAGCAGCTCGAAGTCGGATGCCCGGTATCCCTCCAGAAATTCTCTGTCGTCCATGTGCCATCCTCCAGGCGATCCGCTCCGCCGCCGCGTTGCCGGCCGTTGTAGCCGAAACCTTAATATAAGCAAGTTAATAACTAATAGTTTTTAACTAAACAGATATTACTCTGTCTCGTGAAACCTGTCAACATTTATTTTGGGGTGAGCTTTGACCGGATCAAGTGGATCGTGAAAGCGCTGACAGCCGTCTGCAAGGGGGATCCCCTGCCCTCACTGGTGGATCCGGAACTGACCGAAGACCCGAAGTACGTTGCGCAGGCGAACGAGGAATTTAGCGCGATGAGGGAGCGGGAGGCCGAGATGAAGCGGGAGGCTGCCTGGAATAAGGAAAACGGCGTCAAACCATTCCGGGACGTCCCGGAAGGCTCAGAAGACCCGGGCGAGAGGAAAGGGCAGAGCCCGGAGCCCCTGAGGCCGAAAATGAAGACAACGGCTGTCCGGTCCGGTAGCGTTAACTGGAAGAAGGAAGCCGAGAAATCGAAGCCGGACGTCAGTCACATGAAGGGAGAGGCTGAAGAGCCAAAGCTCGACGGCGGACCCCTGAAGAGGAATACTGGGTTGCCTAAGCGGGATATCTGCCCCGTCACCCGTACCCGCATTGCCCTCTCCGCACATTGGGGCGCGGCTTTCGGGCCGCGTGAGATCCGCATTCCGGAGTGTTGCCCTGGCGGTATAGCGGGTAGGCAACTTCCGCCAGAGGCGTTTATCCGATAAACACCTCGGCGCGGCGGTCGGCCCCTGTCAGTCCGTCTGATACGTCCCTGCGACCCGGCAGAGGGTGTCGCCAGTAACGACACCCTTCCCGCTGGCTTGGGCGTCATACGAACGCGCGTTCGCTTCTCCCGGCGCCTGTCTCCCCCCTGCAAGTCCGCGCCCAGTACAGTTCCCCCCGCCAGGCGCTCTATACGCCCCGTAGGGCGTTCTTTCCTCCGGACGCGGGCCCGTGTTACAGTCCTGAGCGGACTCGGCGGGTGTCAGACGGGGCAGGGTGGCTTATCGGCCAGGTCAGGTCCGCGCATTCTCCTTCTCCGCGCGTTTCAGGTGTCGGTCGTTTATTCGGTCGCCCCCGTCCAGGTGATACCACGGGGCGGACTCCGGGGCTTTGCCCCTGTCCTTGTCCCATTTGATGTTCGGCCTGTCTCGCAACAGTCCCGCGCCCTTCTTCCCCACGTCCGGAGGCATCATGAAAGGGCGGATATTGAGGCGAACGCCGTCGTTGACGTCCGGGTTCCATCCCAGAGGCTGTTCCGCCAGAGATTTCCAGCGCACGAATATGTCATAGGGGGCCTCGCCCTCGAGAATCGCCTCCAGTCTTTTCTGAAGCGCCACGGCGGCGTCCAGGCGCGTTTGCGCCCCCTCTACCCCGCCGTTGACATCGAACGTCTGTCGGGCGATCCAGTCCCCGACATAGGCCCACGCAAGGCTCTCCAGCAATCGGCGGTCCAGCTTGTGACAGTTGACCAGCGCCGAAAAGCCGTCCCTCAGCCCGTCCCAGATCTGCCAGATGAATGGGCGATTCTGGAAAAGCCTGCAATGCTGGGCAAAGAACTTGTCCCGAAGCCAGGACTCCAGATCGCCGTCCGCATGATCGGCGCTGGCCAGCAAACGGGACATAACGCCGTTAGACCACGCGTTGCCGTAAGACGCGGCGAGCATGTCCAGCAGCCTGTCCTTCGCGTTCGCCTCGCCCTTGACGGCGGGTATGGCGACTATGCCGTCCCTGTCCACGAATTTGGAAAGGCAGTCGCAACGCCTGACCCATTCGCGTTGCTCGTCCGCAAGCTTCATCTTCGGGTCAAGCTCGGCGGGCCAGCGGTATCCGAGGAGCCTGGCGACGGTAACCTGCAACACGGTCCAGTCGTTACGGAGCGTTCCGTGCGCGGTGTGTTTGGCATCATCGTCCCATACGACCGATCCGCACGGGTGGCCGTGGAATACCCACTGTGAAGGGTCGTCTGAATACGGTGCGGGAAGGCCATTAGGAAAACGCTCTCTCGCGACTGATGTCCAACGGCTGATATCGAATGGAATTTTCTGGAAAGTTTTAATTTTTACTGATAGTGATTTATCAAACTTCCTCACGGCATCGCCGAACGAATAATCCTGTACAAAGGATACGATAGCTTCTAAATCAGCCTGATTTTTTGGGATGATAGCGGCCACCATGCTGTCGAACCACTCGCCGGAATACAGTGAAACACTAAGGTTGCGCATGGGCGCAACTCCAGCTCCTCTCTTTCCCCACGCTCGCTGGCCACATATTCGGACGGATTTAGTCTTCGCGAGAGCTCCTCCTCCCTTCTCCCACAGGATGATGCTGTCTCTCCCGCTATACATCGCCTCGTGGTCAGGTGCCCTGAAATAATATTCCCAGATGTCCCCAATGGCCATGATCTCCCAGAACTTCAACACGAACCGCGTGATATCGTTGGTATGGACTCCCTCAAGCGAGTCGGCATAAAGCCCAAGGGGTGAGTTCGCATCGATCTCTTCCAGACTAACAACACAATCAGGATTGGATAACTGTCCCGCCTGCTTCACGCCCGTTATCTCGACAACGGGAAGTAACTTGGCCTTACCTGAAGCGAAGCGGCCGGCTGTTACATCAACTACGCGGATGACACTGCTCACTCCGAAAGCCGCTGGCGCAGGCGTATGGGCGGGTCGTTCGTATCCACGGCTGAGGCAAACAAGCAACGCCTTAACCACCTCCCCACTCAACGAATCGAAAGCTCCGGGTCCGAGGCGAGAAACGATGTGCCAGACGGCTCCCTTGAGAAGCATCTCGCGGAAACCTCTGTACCTCTTAAGAAAAAGCCAGTTATGCGGAACAACAACACCGAATGTCCCGCCGTTTCCGCAGAGTCTCATGCACCGGTCCGTGAAGATCGTCGCCAGATCGTGCCTGGCCTCAGGGTAACGTTCGGCACAGAGATCCATTAGTCGCTCGTCCTGCCTTCCCCTTGTCAAATACGGTACGTTGGTCGCAACTAACGTGTAACTTTTGGCAAGTAACGATGTGGCTTCTGTGATTCCTTTAGCTGCCACGGCAGCTTCCTTCAGCTCATCCGAAGCATCTGGTGATAGAGCCTCTGCCGACAGGGCCTTTTCCAATAGCGGCTTGACATCATCCCAATCTACCCGGTACAGCCCTCCCCTTTCAGCAGTAGTCACCGGATCTATCAGACTCCCGAGTACAGGGGCGTCCTTAAACGCGCCGTAAAGATCCGCGAGAACGGTCTCAACTGCAGGGTCACCGTTCGCCAATGACGTCCAGATGTCCTTGTTGGTTCCGACAGCAGAACCGGAACACGCGATGTTCAGTTCAGGCAATACGCGATATCCCCCGACTTCCGGATACGTCCATGCGGCTATCGCCAATGCGAAGACGGCAATCTCAACGCATCTGCGGTCAAGCTCCAGGCCGTGAATATTATCGCGCAACACCGCATCGACCGCCCTGCGGGCCGACAGCCCCTCGCCCGCCATGCGCATCGGGACAAGCATCCTGAACGCCGCCGCCAGGAAATGGCCGGACCCGCAGCAGGGATCAAGCATCCTGAATTCGGCGAGGCCGTCCGGCCAGCGTTCGAACGTACCCGCCGCAGGCGTCCAGGGGCCGTCCCCGTCCCGCACGAACCGCAGGTACTCCAGCGGGACTCCCGGCAGCGACGCCATGCTCCGCAGCTCGGCCTCGCTTCCGGCGGTCGCCAGATCGGACTCGCGCAACGTCCGCGCGGCCCACCATGCGCCGAGGGAGTTGTCCAACAGGAACGCTACCATATAGGACTCTGTAAATAATTGCGTTACCGCCGGAAGCTCCCGCGCGCCTATCTTGACTTCGGACGCGTTAACCTCGTCTTTTCTTTTAGACTGCCAGTACTGATACACCCAGCCGAGTGTATCCTGAGCCGCGCAGATCTCCGGGGGGAGTGAAGCGATCACCTTCTCCAGGCCCTGGCGGTGTTCGGGCGGAAACACGACGTCAAAGACCGGAGAGCCTACCCGGAATATCTGCGGCAGCATCCTGGCAGCGTACCTCGCGGCGCATTCCCAGGCGTCCGCCGCGCCCTCCTCGGCAGCCAGATCGGCGCAGTCCTCCAGCGTCACCGGGACGGGGCCGGACGCGGACGGGTACATCAGCATCCCGTTTTCGGCGAGGATGCGGGCGAAGAGCATCCTGTGCCAGTGCTCGTAGGCGATCTCCTCAGCCAGGCGATCCGTCGTCCGCATCGACTCGCCGTCAAGGCCGTCGCCCAGCTGGCAGCCGTGAAGCCTCAGCCGCTCCCTCAGAGCCTCCTGCGCCCCGTCCAGATACTCAGGCGGGGACGCCTGGGCCACGCCCAGATACTCGAGGACGGCCCTGGCTCCGGCCTCGGCGAGGTCGCGGGCCTCGCGGACGGCGGCCTCGAGAATGTTTCTCTGTGTCTTTTTCAGCGTCGGCATAGGGGAGTCCATTCATACGATTCGGGACGGATTCGGGCGAAACGGGTTGCCCCCTATTCTGACACGCCGCTTGACCGGGGTCAAACTTTGCCCGCGCCCATGCCCTGGCGGCAGTCAGGCTCCAGGGGCTCTCCCGCCTATGGCGATCCGTCCGAAAGGCCCTGGCCGATGCCGATAAGGTCGCCTGGCCTTCCATCCCGACGGAGCGTGCTCGTTGCAGCCCATCTCCATATGCTCGTCGTACATGGCCCGAAGCCTCGCCAGGTCCTCTTGACTCTTCGGGTGGAATGTCGGGGTGGGCGACATGGAGCGGTCGGAAGAGGTGTGGCCCGTATGCCGCCTGTCTGAGCATCTGGCCGGGCACAGGTTCTTAAGGGCGAATATGAGCGCCGTCGTGTCCTTTTTCTTGGCGTCGGTCACAAGGCTACGGCGTATCAGCTCGTCGGCCAGCATGGCCTCTATCTCCTTCCTGGCCTCCAGGACGCGGGCCTTGAACTCCGGGTTGCGGGACATCTGGTCGTAGACGGTCTTGCGGGTCACCCCTGCGGCCCTTGCGGCGGAGGGATGGCTGCTGGAGGTCCGGTATGCCTCGAGGAAGATATCCTGCCGCCGGACATCGAAACTCACGCGGGGCTTGTGGGTCTTTCCCTCGGGCGGGCCTTTTTTAACTGTAACTTCCGTCACTTCGCGCCTTGCCTACCCTCGTGTTGTGCGGCGACCACACGGCTTTTGGCCTCACTAGAAGACACCCGTCCCGGAGGCGAGCGCATTGTAGGCGAGCGAAACCAGCGCGGAGGTCTTGCCGGATCCGGTGGAGCCCATGAGGAGCATGTGGGTGAGGATGTCCCTCTACATCCAGCCAGAGCTCCTCGCCGGTGTCCTGCTCGTTTCCCGGAAAGAAGATACATCCCGCCTTATTCAGGAAGGAGGCAGACGATGGGATTTCGCCTTCAGCCCGGCCGATCGGGGTGCCGGCCGATCGGGATGGGCGTTTCTCGATTTGACATTGACGCCGGGAAAAAAAAGATTTGACTCGCCCGCGTTTTGTGTTATCATATTTAAAACCGTGCGTGTTCGAGGTCCGAACGTCCCCCACAGGGTGCCGGAACCGAGCCGTTCGGTTCTTTATGACCGTGGCCCTGACCCCGAATAAGGGGAAGGGCTCCTGAAGCTGATCAGACTTTCCTGAAGGCCGAGGACATTTTACGATGTTCTTGGCTTTTTTTTGTCAGGCGCCTCTGACCTG
This sequence comes from Deltaproteobacteria bacterium, assembly GCA_031263485.1. Lineage (GTDB taxonomy): Bacteria > Desulfobacterota > Desulfarculia > Adiutricales > Adiutricaceae > JAIRZX01. The sequence goes on from JAISFS010000161.1 coordinate 6,142, forward strand.
ACTCGATGCCTGTCGGAAAACCGTACCAGCCTCGCCCGAGACTTTCGGCCATCCGTGCCCATCAGGCCCGAGCCTTTCGGCCATCCGTGCCCATCAGGCCCGCGCCAGTATCTGCGCGAGGGCCTTCGGTCCTGACGTCCTCGTCAGACTGCCGCGCGATTCAATTAGTCTGCCGTGGCACCGCTTTCGCTCACCGCGGCGGCCATCAGTCCGTCAAAGGCGTCGCGCCGCGACGGACGCCCGCCTGAAACTACTTTCCGCCCGCCATACCCCTTCCGGAGGAAAGCGTCCCCGGACGGCCAAGCCGGGAGCGGCTTCCCGCTGCTCCCAATCGAGGTGTCACATGTCCAAGATAGCTGAAAGCCTTACGGAACTCATCGGCAGGACCCCCCTCCTGAAGCTCAACCGCTACGGCAAGGCCAGGGGCGTCGGGGGCAACCTCATCGCCAAGCTCGAGTACTTCAACCCGCTGGGGAGCGTGAAGGACCGCATCGCGCTCGCCATGATCACGGACGCGGAGAACAAGGGGCTCATCAAGCCCGACACGACCATCATCGAGCCCACCTCCGGCAACACCGGCATCGGGCTCGCCTTCGTGGCGGCGGCCAGGGGCTACAAGATCATCCTCGTCATGCCCGAGACCATGAGCCTTGAGCGCCGGAAGCTCCTCTATGCCCTGGGCGCCGACCTCCAGCTAACCCCCGGCTCCGAGGGCATGAAGGGCGCCATCAAGAAGGCCGAGGAGCTCAACGCCTCCATCCCTAACTCCTACGTGCCCCAGCAGTTCAACAACCCCGCCAACCCCGAGATCCACCGCAAGACAACCGCTGTCGAGATCCTGGAGGACACGGACGGCAAGGTGGACGTGCTGGTGGGCGGCGTGGGCACCGGCGGGACCATCAGCGGGGCCGGGGAAGTCATCAAGAAGTCGAACCCCAAGGTGAAGATCGTGGCTGTCGAGCCCTTCGACTCTTCGGTGCTCTCCGGCGAGAAGCCCGGCCCGCACCAGATCCAGGGCATCGGCGCGGGCTTCGTGCCGAAGGTCTACGACAAGGACGTGGTCGACGAGGTCTTCCGCGTGAAGACTCCGGACGCCATCGAGGCAGCGCGGGAGGCGGGCAGGACCGAGGGGCTCCTGGTGGGCATCTCCTCGGGCGCCGCCCTTCACGCCGCGACAGAGATAGCCAAGCGGCCCGAGCACAAGGGCCAGAACATCGTGGTGATTCTCCCGGACACCGGCGAGCGCTACCTGTCCACCCAGCTTTTCCCCACCGATAAGGCCTAGCTCCGGAGCGCCGCAGGGCGCGATGCCCGCGAAGGGCCGGCGGCGCGGGACGATCGCTCCGGCGCCGCCGGCCTTTCGCGTCAGGAAGGCGGGTCACGGTCCTCCCTGCCGTTCGCGCGGCGGATTCGGCATGCGCGGGCAAGCTCGAGCCGCACGGGTTCCCGATACGCTCGTCACTCGAGTGGGCCCTTAAGCGCGCGTCGCTCCTGAGGGCGCATGGATCGAGGCTACGGGAACACCGTCCCCGATTAGGGGATCCGGAAGTGTCTCGCGCGTTGCCCCGCAAGCTCGCCTCGGCAGTGCGAGTTGTCGCTCACGGCGATGCCGTGCGAGTTGCCGCTCACGGCGATGCCGTGCGAGTTGCCGCTCACTGCGATGCCGTGCGAGTTGCCGCTCATTGCGATGCCGTGCGAGTTGCCGCTCACTGCGATGCCGTGCGAGTTGCCGCTCACTGCGATGCCGTTCGAGCTGTGCTCACGGCGATGCCGTGAGATGTCATAAGGCTTGCCGCGCACGGCCATGATGTAAGCACGGAGCCGCGTTGAACGACGAGCATCGCGGGGCGTCCATCCTGTCGGCGGGTTTGGGACAGGCTGGCGTGACGCGGCTCGCAATGCGTCAGGCGCATTGCAGGCGTCTCAACGCCGAAGACACGCATGAGGACCGGACAGGCGCGCGCCCGGTGCGTCTGCAGCCCCGGCCAGACAGGCTTACGCCCCTTCGCTGCCCGCCGCTTCAGCGCCGTCCTCGGCCGCGGAACGCGAGCCGCCGTTCAGGCCTTCCAGGCATTCCGGAGGCGCCCCGTCTCCGGCAAGGCCGTCCGCTTGCTCCAGCCTCGCCGCCAGGATTTCCAGCCCGCCGTCCCCTGGCGTTCCGCCGCCGGAGTATTCCAGCGCGGATTTGAGGTGGTGCTCGGCGTCCGCGAACCTGCCCATGTCGTAGAGAAGCCTCCCCAGCCTGTTCCTGAAGAGGCAGTTGGAGGGGTCCAGCTCCACCGCCCGGCGCATGAGCGAGAGCGCCATCTGGTCGTCGTGGCTCTCCTCGCGGTACAGCGCGCCCAGCGCCGACAGGCTCTGGGCATCGTCCGGGTCGGCCTTCACGGCCTGCTTGAAGGCGGCCATGGCGCCCTGGGAGTCACCGGCGAGGACCCTTGCCCGGCCCAGCAGGCCGAAGACCGCGCCCCGGCGGGATTTCAGGGCCGCGGCGGCGCCCAGGGCATCCAGGGCCTTTTTCGGATGGCCCAGCTCGATTGCGGCCTTGCCCAGCTGGAAGAGGATCTCGAAATTCTTCGGATCGAGGGCGGCCGCCTTCTCCAGCCAGAGTTCGGCCTCCTCGGTGCGGCCCGTGAGGATGAGCGAGCATCCCTTGTTGAAGGCCGCCATCAGGTTGTCGGGATCCAGGCGCAGCACGTCGTCGAAGGCCGCCTCCGCGGCCTTCTGGTCGCCCGCGCGGCCGTAGCAGACGCCCAGGCTGTTCAGGAGGTTCAGGTGCGCGGGGTCGAGCTGGAGCCCCCGGCGGTACTCCCGGGCGGCGCCTTCCGTGTCCCCCTCGTCGAAGAGCCGGTCGCCTATGATGTTCAGGGTCTGCGGCCCGAAGGTCACGGCCACTGCCCCGCCGGTCATGGCCCCTTCCAGGAGCGCCGCCGCGGCCGCCTGGGCGATGCCGTCCGGGGCGAGCACCTCCGACGGCCAGCCGACCAGGGCCATGGAGACCCCGCCGGGGCCCAGATCCCCCTTGAGGAAGGCGGCCAGGGCCTCCTGAAGGCCTTCGGGCCGCGACTCCCACACGAAGGCCCGGGAGCCGGGTTCCCAAGGCCCCGAGCGGTCAGGGGGCCAGGGGAGGCCGGAGGACAGCGCCCTGGCGAAGGCGTCCATCTTGGCCTCCGCCCCTGCCGGGCCCAGCGTGGCGGAGAGCTTCTCGCTGTCGTCCAGCCGCGCGAGGGCGAAGACAAGCGGCCTGCCGTCCTCCGCGAGCCTCGTCGTCTCCAGCATGAACTCCTTGCGACCCGGATCGGGGTCGGCCGTCCGGGGGAGCCCGGAAGCGGCGGCCATGGGCTCCTCCACGCGCAGGAACGCGAGCCTGTCGCCCTCGGTGAGCCCCCGGCCCGATCCGGAGGCGATCCGGGCCAGGCTGTAGCCGGGCGCGGTCTCGAACAGCGCGATCTCGCACTTGATTCCGCCCGCGCCGTCCGATACCGCGAAGACCTGGCCGGCGGCCGCGCCCGCGGCGCGGCCCAGATCCGTTATCACGCGGTCCTGAGGGAGAACCTGGGTGATCCTGCCCATGCCCGCGAGGACGTCCCGGAAGGCCACGGCCCCGCGTCCGGAGCCGCGGGCGCGGGCGAAGGCGAGCGCGGTCCTGGCCCTCTCCAGAAGCGCCAGGGAGGGCTGGGGCTCCCGGACCGGGTTCAGGTCCTCGGGCCCCAAATCGTCCGGGAAGGTGGCCACGGCGGCCACGGGGGACGGCAGGTGCGGCGTTCCGAGCGCGGCGTCCAGAAGCGAGCGGGCCTCATGTTGCCCGGAACGGAGGATTATCCCCAGCAGCCCGTCGGAGATCCGGCCCAAGGCCGCGATCCCCGGAAGCGAGCTCAACCTCCGCGCCAGCGCCCTGGCTTCCGGAGTCCACTCGCGGGCTGTCTCGATCAGCCCCAGCGAGAGCCCCGTAGGGGAGGCACCGTCCAAGGCAAGGGATCTGGGACCCTGCTCCAGAGGGGGCATGAGCCTGGCGGCCCGCGCCAGAAAGCGGTCGCGGTTGGAAAGCCCGCTCTCCCGGTCCAGGGTCAGGGCCTTCATGAGCGCGGCCTTTTCCAGGAGGCATCCCGCGACCCCCGGGATCAGGGCCGCCACCTCTTCGGAAGGGGGGCGCTCCGGGTCCCTGAGCGTCGCGTTCAGCCAGCCCAGCCGCCTTCCCCTGAACGAGAGCTCCAGGCGCCGGAAGGCGTCCGGGTCGGGCTCCGGCCCGGCCGAGAAGGATAGGGCATCGAACAGCATGCCCAGCTCGGAGGCAAGGCCGTCCTTGAAACGGGCCAGATCCCCAGCGGATAATCGCGACCAGATTTTCATCGGGAAGGACCTTTGACCGGCCCCCGGCAAGGGCCGGGGGGGCTGGCCGGGCTCGCGCCCGGCATGGAAAAAGCCGGAAGAAGGAAATCGCCTTGGAGGACGCCGTCCTTGAGGCGGCATGCGGCCTGATGCTCAAGGTTTTGGCGCGAGGCGCAAGCCCATGGCGCAAGGCTAGGCGTATGGCGGGCCAGAAGCCGCAGGTCGGTCTCGCCTCTGACCGTCCGAAGCGGAACGGACGGGAGCCGGCATGACTCAGGTACAACCGTCCGGCTTGGGCAGGCCCGCCATCTTGCAGGCGCCCTTGCCGGGGCCGGAGGGGAACAGCTCGTAGATGGTCTTGAGCTTGTAGCCGGTCACCAGGGTGGTGTCCTTCACCCGCGGGGGCCTGCCGTGCTCGGCGAAGTACGCCCTGAGCCGCTCCATGACCTCCTCGTGCTCCTCGGTGAGTTCGTCTATCTCCTCCTGGTCCCGGATAAGGTCAACCCACTCCGGGCACCAGAGGGAAGCGTCTTCGAGGAAGCCTTCGAAGTCCACGGGGAAGGTCTTCCCGGCGTGTTCTACGGTGCCGCCCATGTCTTATGCCGCTCCGTTTGCGATTGTGCCGAAAAGTTGCAGATAGATCCTTAACTTTTCTATTTTATGTTAATTGGCGGTTTAAATCAATGCTTCGCAATACAATTTAACCTCAAATTTCACCCCATGATCCGGAAAAGGAGCGGGCCGTCCGGCACCTGTGCCCTATGTTGCATCGCGTTTCCCTGGAAACGGAAGTCGTGGCGGGCGCCGATTGTTGGACATTTTTTCCCGGCAAGCCTTTCTGGCGCTGGTGGGGGGCGTTGAGGATTATTTTGACTGGCATCGCCCGGATAGCGGGAGAGCGGAGGGGGGAAGAGCGGAGGCGGGAGACGAAGCCGGTAGGGGGAAGCTGGACGGGAAGCGAAGCGGGGATGGAAACGAGGGAAGCGGCGCCGTAACGCGAAGGCCCGGGCATCGGCCCGGGCCTTCGGTAAAATCGAATAAACTTTACCCTATCCGGGGCGAGGCGGCGCTAGGAGCCTGTTGCATAATTCGCGACAGCATAGCCATGATTCAATCAGTTGTGGGTGGGCAACCTGTTGTCTACCGCGTTCGTTATCATGCCATTCATCAAAACCCTTTATGCAACAGGCTCCTAGGGCTCGATCTTCGTGCCGAGGACCTTCAGGAAGTCCCTGAGCCAGGCCGGATGGGCCGGCCAGGCGGGGGCGGTCACGAGATTCCCGTCCACGACCGAGTTGGAGGCGTCGGCGTTGACCTCGCTCCAGTTGCAGCCCGCGTCCCGGACGTCCGGGCCCACCGCAGGGTAGCTGGTGGCGGTACGGCCCTTCAGGACCCCGGCGGAGACGAGGATCTGCGGGCCGTGGCAGACGGCAGCCACCGGCTTGTCGTCACTGAAGAATTCCCGGACTATCTCCAGGACCCTCGGGTTAAGCCGAAGGTACTCGGGGGCCCGGCCGCCCGGGAGCACAAGGGCGTCGAAATCCGCGGTCTTGACCTGGTCGAAGTCCGCGTTGACAGTGAAGTTGTGGCCGCGCTTCTCGGAATAGGTCTGGTCGCCCTCGAAGTCGTGGATGGCGGTCCGCACGTTATCCCCCGGCTTCTTGCCGGGGCAGGCGGAGAACACCCGGTGGCCAACCGCCTCCAGGGCCTGATAGGGGACCATTATTTCCAGGACTTCCACGTAGTCCCCCACGATGAACAGAATCTTTTTGGAGGCCATAAGGTCCATGTCCTTTCATCTGTTATGTAGGGGCAGGAGCGGGAGAGGCGAGCGGGGGCGCCGGAAGCGCCAAGGGCCGGAGGGCCTGAGATCGGCGGGGGATTGCCTGCGACGCGCCGGCCGGCGAAGGGTAGATGGCGAAAATTTGACTGGCGATGAGTTCGGGACGTCGTCAGTCCAGGACGGCTCACCGTAAAGCTCATAATAAGGCTTACGCCCGGCGGAAGATCCGTGCCGAGGGAAACCGTCCGATAGAGCCGGATTCGGCATGGCCTTGCCGATGGGACAGTACTAATTTTATCAGTCGGGGAGGGGCGCTTCAATCGTTCGTTCGGGCGTGGGCTGACGGGGGCATCCGGCTCTCGGATGGTATCTGGACGGTAGGCATCGGGTGGGCGAGGCATTGACGGACAGGGGCATATGGCGGTGTCGGGGCATGAAAGGAGGCGAGCATGGAGCGAGGCGTCGGGGCATGAAAGGAGGCGAGCATGGACGGATGGGCGGCATAGGGCGGATGGAGGCGTCGGGCTGGCGTGCGCCGCGCTTGTCGCGAGGCGCTTTCGCCGGGCGCGAGGCGAGGTGGCTCCCAAAAGGGGGCGGCGGGAGGCTTTCTGGATCTGGCGAGTCGCAAGCCTCGTCAGGGCCGGGCCCCCGGCCTATTCGCCGGAGATCTCGAAATCGCCGGGCTTTGGTGGGGACGTCACATCCGCGGCTTCAGGCCCGGGGCTCACGGGGGTTTTCGAATCGAGCGCCGTTAGGCTCTCAGGTTCGATCCGCAACCCTTTCGGCATCTCCGGGCGCGTCGCCGGCCCGTCGGGATCCAGGAGATCCGGCCGCGTGGCGCGGGTGGCGGCGGCCGCTTCGCGGCGGCGGAAAAGCTCTATCTCGCGGTGGTGCCCGGAAAGGAGCACCGCCGGCACTTCCAGGCCCCTGAACACCTGCGGGCGGGTGTATTGGGGGGCGCCGAGGAGGCCCTCGGAGAAGCTCTCGGCCTCAAGCGAATCCTTTTCGCCCAGAAAGCCGGGGACCAGCCGCGCGACCGCCTCCATGACGGCCATGGCGGGGACCTCGCCGCCGTTCAGGACGTAGTCGCCTATGGAGAGGGCTAGGCCCGGGTAGAGTTCGGAGACCCTCCGGTCCACCCCTCCGTAGCGGCCGCAGACCATGACCAGCCGCCTGCGACAAAGGAGCTCCCGGGCCAGCGCCTGGTCCATGACCCGGCCGGCGGGGTCCAGATGCACTACAAGTGGCGGCGGACCGTCGGCGTTCATGCGCGCCTCCAAGGCGGCGCACAGCGGCCCAGGCATGAGCACCATGCCGGGGCCTCCGCCATAGGGCCGGTCGTCCGCCGTCCTGTGGCGGCCTTCCGCATAGTCCCGGATGTCTATGATCTCCACCGAGACGAGGCCCCGGGCCAGCGCCTTGGCCATCAGGGACTCGGCAAGGAAGGAGGCGAACAGGCCGGGAAAGAGTGTCAGGACCTCGAAGCGCACGTATGTACCCGCGTGCCCGGCTCAGTCCTGGTCCAGGAGCCCGGGGGCGTCCAGGACGACCACGCGGCCGGCCTCGGGATCGGCCTCGCTGATGTAGCCGTCCGTCCAGGGGATTAGGAGGGTCTTGCCCTCCGGGGTCGCGACCGTCATGAGCTGGGTCCCCCCGTGGTCAGGGAAGCCGTCCGCCGTGCCCAGGAGTCTGCCGTCGGTCGTCACGACCTGAAGGCCTATCAGGTCCGCTTGGTAGATCTCGTCCTCGGCCGGGGGAGGGAGCGACTCCCGGGGCGCGGACACGAAAAAGCCCTGGAGGCGCTCGGCTTCCGTGCGGGAGCCCACGCCCTCCAGGGCGACAAGCGCCCCCGGGGGGGAGATCTTGACTTTAATCGCCTTGGCCGGGACGGGTGCGCCTCCGGACGGAGGCTCCAGAACGATTCCGCGCATGCCGATCAGATCACGGGGGTCCTCCCCGAAGTACTCGAGCCTCAAACCGCCGCGGATGCCGTGGGCACGGCGCAATCTGCCCAGGCGGACCAGGGGGCGTCCGGCTGTCAGGGGCGATTCGGACTTCCCGGAAGCGGGTGGGCCGGTCGTTTCGGAGGCGGACTTGCTGAAGGCAGGAGGATCTGGGCTCTCGGGCATCGTGTCGGTCTACGGGTCACTGACCGGGGTCAGGGGCCCTCCTCCTCGGGACGAGAGGCCAAGGCTTCCTTCGGACCGCGGGAGGGCCAGGTCAAGCTCAGACGCTCTTCTTGCGGCGGTCGGCCCGGATGAGGCTCGCCACGGTGTCGGTGGGCACCGCCCCCTTCTCGATCCACTTGAAGAGGAGCTCCCGGTTGATATCCAGGAGGTAGGGATTCGGCTTGGGGTCGTAGTGGCCCACGATGTCGATGAAGCGGCCGTCGCGCTTGGCCTGGGAGTCGGCGACCACCAGGCGGTAGTAAGGTTTCTTCTTGCCGCCGAGGCGGGCGAGTCTGATTCTGAGGGCCATGGACTTGGGGTCTCCTGGGTAGCGAAAGGGGCCGGGGGCCCCGGGATCCGGTCCGGCCTTTCGGGGAGAAAAGCCTAGACGGGCACATTACACGAAAGCGGGCCGGATTTCCAGAGGAAACCCGCCCGGGCCCCCGGATAAGCCGGGAAAGCCCGAAGGCCCGACCGCCGGGGCTTCGGGAAGCGGAGGTCGCGCGGGGCCGTCCGCGGGTGAGGCTGGCAAGGCCTCGGTACCGCGAGGGCCTAGCCGAAGAACTGCCTGATGACGTTCGGGTTGAAGTTCGATTTGGACATCGTCTTCATGATTCGCTTCAGCTCGGAGAAGGTCTTGATGAGGTTGTTGACTTCCGCGACGGTGGTGCCGGAGCCCCGGGCGATGCGGCGTCGGCGGCTCGCGTCCAGGATCTCCACGTGGCTCCTTTCCTCCCGGGTCATGGAGTCGATCATGGCTTCCATCTTCTTGAGCTCGCCGCTGTCGGGGGTCGACTCGGTGAGCTTCTTGAGCTTGCCCAGGCCGGGGATCATGCCCAGGATGCTCTGGACGGTACCGATCTTCTTGAGACTGCGGAACTGGTCCCTCAGGTCCGAGAGGGTGAACTCCCCCTTCTGGAACTTCTTGACGTAGGCCTGCTGTTCCTCCTGGTCCAGGGTCTCGCGTGACTTCTCGATGAGGGTGAGGACGTCCCCCATGCCCAGGATGAGCGAGGCGGTGCGGTCGGGGTGGAAGGGCTCCAGGGCGTCGAGCTTCTCGCCGGTACCGATGAACTTCAGGGGCTTGCCCACGGCGGCCCGCATGCTCATCGCGGCCCCGGCCCGGGCGTCCCCTTCCATCTTGGAAAGGATGACGCCGGATAGGGACAGGCGCTCGTCGAAATCCTTGGCGATGGTCACGGCCTCCTGGCCGGTCATCGCGTCCGCCACCAGGAGGATCTCCCGGGGCCGCGCCCGCTTCTTGATTTCCGCCAGCTCCTTCATCAGGGGGGCGTCCACGGTCAGGCGGCCCGCGGTGTCCACGATCACCGAGTCGCAGTTGAGCCTGGCCGCCTCGATCATGGCGGAGTCCACGATGGCCACCGGGTCCTGGCCCGGTTGCGGAGCATAGACGGCCGACCCCGCCTCGCCCGCGAGAACCGTGAGCTGGTGGACGGCGGCTGGACGGGCGACGTCCGCGGGCACCAGGAAGGTCCTGCGTCCCTGCTTCTTGAGGTATACGGCGAGCTTGGCCGCAGTGGTGGTCTTGCCCGATCCCTGAAGCCCCACCAGCATGATCACGTGCGGCGGGGGTCCCTTGAAGTCCAGCGCCTGGTGGGCGGACCCCATAAGCTCGGTCAGCTCCTCGTAGACGATCTTGATTACGTGCTGGCCCGGGGTGATGGTCTTGATGCCGTCCAGAACCGAGATGCGGTCGGACACCTTCGCCAGGAAGTGCTTGACGATCTTGTAGTTGACGTCCGCTTCGAGGAGCGCCAGGCGCACCTCCTTCAAGGCCTCCGTCTTGGCCGCCTCGGTGAGCCGTGCGCCCCTGCCCGTGAGCTTCTGCAGGGAATCGGTGATCTTTTCGGAAAGCTTGTCGAACACTGGCGCGCTCCTTGGCCCGGCTATGCGGGGCCATGCGGCCCTTGCGGGCCCTGTCCAGGAAGGGGGGAACCGAGTGGCGGGGGCCGCCGAGGCGAGGCACCGCGCCGGGCCAGGGCGGCCAGGGACGTTGCCGGCCAGCCGCCAGGCCGGAGGGGTCCTCGGATTACGCCTCAGGAAGGCCTAAGGGTTCCGCCTAGGAGCCTGTTGCATAAGGGGTTTTTATGAAGGGCATGGTAACGAATGCGGTAGACAAGAGGTTGCTCACCTACCGCTAATTGTTCCATGTCTATGCTTTTGCGATTTAAGCGACAGGCTCCTAGATGTCGGACTCGGCCCCGCTCAGCTGGCGCTGGATCTCGGGAGGCAGACTGACCGACGCCTCTGCGGTGCGGGAGTAGGTCCAGAAGGTGTAGGCCGCCTCGGCGACGTCCTGGACGGCGGCCTCCCGGCGGACCTGCTCGGTCTGGTCGAAGACGTTCTGGGGGGCGCGGCGGAAGGCGTTCAGGCCCAAAACCAGATATCCCGGAGAGTCGTCGGTGCCTGCGGCGGAGACGGGCTCGGGGGCAGTGTCGCCTACCGAGTGGAGGCTGAAGAGGGCCCTGAGCGTCTGGTCGCGGTCTGCCTGGGAGAGCGGGGGCTGGGTATCGGTATCGAACCTGAGGCGCCTGAAGAACCCGGAGGTGCCGGTCGTGACGGCCGCGTTGCCCATGGCTCTGGCGGCCACGTCCAGCTGGCGGTCGCCGCGTCCGGAGATAAGCGACCTTGCCCCCGCCTCGGCGAGCCTGGATGACTCGTCGACGATCCAGGCGGCCTTGACGGTTGCCTGGGTCTCGGGTTCGGAGAGTTCGGGCACGAAGGAGTCGCGGCGCTCCAGGGGGACGTAGAGGGCCAGGTGATCCGACAGATCCACCGGGTCGGACACGAGCCCCAGGGGTTGCGCCACGGCCTTGGCGGCCTCCGCGGTCGAGCCGCCCAGAAATTCCGGAGGGTCGGCCTCGCTGAAGAAGTCCGAGCTCTGGGACTTCAGGCCCGCCGATTCGGCCAGGACGGCAAGCGGGGCGCCGTCCGGGCCCTGGGCCTGGGCCCGCTCCAGAAGCCCCTCCAGCGCCTGAGCGGCGGCTATCCTGGACTTGCGGGCGACGATGGCCTCGGTCAGCATGGGGGAGGCCTCTTCCAGGGTCTGGGAGGAGGCGGGCGTGAACTCGCTCACCTTGATGAGGTGGTAGCCGAACATGGTCTCCACGGGGCCGATGATGCCCGCCCGCGCTTCGGGGGTTGAGTCGAAGACCGCCTCCTGGAACTCCTGGACCATGTCGCCGGGGCGCATGAGCGGGAGCTCGCCGCCGTTGGGGGCCGTGCCCGGGTCCTCGGAGATCTCCCGGGCCAGCGCGGCGAAGTCCTCGGCCTTGGCCCTCTCCAGGGCCTTGTCGGCCCGCTCCCGGGCTTCGCGCTTCTCGTCCTCGGTGGGGGTGAAGCTCGGGAAGCGGATAAGAATGTGCGAAACCTGCGCCGTGGGCGGGGTCGAGAGCCCGGGGAGCTCCTCCTGGTAGAGCTCCTCCAGCTCGCCCTCCGTGGCCGTCAGTCCCTGGCGGTAGTCGGCGGGCGCGAAGGTCACGTACTCGACCTTCACCTGGGCGGGTTCGCGCCAGCGCTCGCGGTTGACCTCGTAGTAGGCCGAGATGTCCTGGGCGGACGGCGAAAGCTCCGCCGCGAAGGCGGAGGCGGGGAAGAAGGCGTATGCCAGCGCAACCTCGTCCTCGGCGGCGTGGAAGTCGTCCAGGAGCGAGGCCCGGGGCACGAAGTTCATGCCCTGCACGTAGCGGACGGTCGACTCCAGGAGCATGTCCTCCGCGAGGGCCGCCTCGTAGGCGGACACCGTCTCCCTGAAGTTGACGGTCACCACCTCCTCGTAGCGGGCCTTGGAGAAGCGTCCGTTGTCGCCAAGGAAGTAGGGGTTGGAGGTGATGGCCGTGACCACCGCCTCGGGGGGCACCGTCTGGCCGGTCCCTTCCGCCAGGGTTTCTAGGGCGTGGCGCTGGAGGATGGTGGCCATGGCCGACTGGGCCGAGGCGGTCTCCAGCGACCTGTAGTCCAGATCCGGGAAGCGCGCCCGGATGTTTTCCTGGGAGATCCTCATGTAGCGCAGGTACTCGCTCACGGGCACCTGCCTGTCGTTCACCCTGATGCTCACGCCGTCCCCGGAGTTCTGGCCCCCGATGCCCCAGAATACGAAGACCAGGGCTATCGCCCCGATGATGAGGATGCTGATGAAGCCGCCGGATCTCTTTCTGATGTAGTCGAGCATGATTCGTCCGCAAGGGGCCGGGGGCCCGGGTGAAGATGCCCCGGCCGGCGGGCGCGGATGCCGTGCCGTCGGCCGGGGACAGGTGAGGGAAGGCCAGGCCGCTGGGGCGTCCCCGGCGGGGGCCGTAAAGGTTCGAAGGCTCGGGATGTGAGTCGCCGGGGCTCTGAGGGCTTCGGAAGTCCTAGGTCGGCGCAGGAGGCCTGAGGAAGTACTCCCGAGGTCTCTGCGGAGGCCTCGGGATACCTGGAAAGCACGGGCGGCGCTGAGGCCTCGGGCGGCATGGAAGGCCGCGCGGGCTTGCCCCGCACCGGGCGGTATCGGGACGCGCCCGACCGTCCGGGTCGGAACCGAGGCAACCAGGGCCCCGGAAGGGCATCGGCCTTATGGCTGCGTACCGGACAGATCTTATTATTATAGGCTACGGCGGAAGGATTTTCAAGGTGTTGCCGTATCCTTATCCTTGTTTACGTAGAACCCCGTGTCCGAGGTTCCATCGGACCTTTCTCATCGGAGGGCTTCGGTGGCTTCAGGGCTTCGTCGCCTTGCTGGTTCCGTGAACTGGCGGCCTTCCGGTTGAGGAGGTTTCCTGGAATTGACATGTTTCCGGCAGAGGCGGGCCCACGGAATTTGCGGGCATCCGGAATCGTTGCGGTACAGGTATTAGCGGGCATCCGGAATAGGCGCACTGCCGGTATTCGCCGGCTCGCGGAATCGGCGGGCTACCGGTATCGCTGGCTTGCGGAATCGGCGGGCTGCCGGTTATTTGCGGGTTTCCGGAATGGGCGGTCTTCGGCATCGGCGAGTCCCGGCGAAAAATGAAGAGGGCCCGTGGCACTCCAGAGCGGAACGGCACACCAGAACCTCTTGGAAATGGCGGACATGAAGGGTGCCGATCGGCAGCCGGGACAGGCGGGCGGCAGCGGCAAGGAATAGGCGACCAGGGTCGGACGGCGGGCGGTTACGGACGAGCCATGACGAGGCTTCATTTCTGCATTAACCGGTGGAGGCTGCGTCCCCTCGCGGAACTCCTTGGCCGTGCCGCGCGTGGCATCGGCATCGGCGAAATCCCGTCATGGCTTGTGGAGGTCCGCCAGGGAATTGCTCCCGGAGGACGATGTCTGTTCCGCGCGGTTCTGGTTTCGCATTTCGCCATTTCAGATGAAACGTGTTGTTAGGTCGGGAGTCATGGAAAAATTGCGATGATTCTTAGCGAAGCGCTAAAGCCGTTCCTTAAGAAAACCGGCAGCACGGCGCCCCCGGAGGATGCAGCGGAGTTTCACGCGGCCATCCGGCGGGAAAGCGCCCCGGACCTCGCCGTCTCCTGCGGGTCTTGGCGGTTGCCGGCGGACTGGCACGGGAGTTCAGGCGCTTGACGCCAGTCCCCGTGACTCCGGAGCACGGCGGGACGGGCTTCGGCAAGCGGCAAGGCTGAACGGCACGCGGCCGAGCGACGCGGCATGCGGACGCCGTCCGTTTCTTAAGCCGCGGTCGCGACAGTCGTCCTGAGCGGCGGCTCTGGCGGCTATGGTTGCCCACCAGGAGTTGCCATGACGTTTCGGGGACCTGGCTCGGCCGGAGGGTCCTCCCTTCCTGAGCTTCCCCGACCTTCGCGAGTCCGCCGATCAAGCGCAGGAAGCCTGATTCCCGGCAGGGGCGAGTCCGGCCGTAGCAGCAGCGCTCCCCGGAGGTCTGGTCCGATGCCAGGGACCCCGACGGTCCTCGGAAAAGCCGCTTTGCGCCGGATTCAGGGACGCCAGAGCTCGCAGCCGACATCGGCCGTGCGCCCCTGGCCGGCCGGGCAGGTCGGGGCGGAGCTCTGACCGTAGGTGCGGGCGGTGAGAAAAAATCGTGCGAGCCACAAGCTTAGGCGCCCAGCACGATTCGGGCTCCGCAGGTGGCCCGAATCGCGGCGGGCGGCTCGAAAACCGTTCACGGATCTGTTATCATCATAAACGTAAAAAACAGGCCCTTTCCGCCCCGATCCCCGCAGCCCAAACCAAGCGGCGTTGCCCCCGTGCCGCGTTCCGCCTGGTCAGGGGGCTTCCGGGAGGCCCGGCGGGAGGCCGGGAGGCGCTCGGACATGGAGCTCGAAGGACTGGGAATGGGCCCCCGGCCCGCAACCGAGTCGCCCGCCGCGGTGGTGCTCGCCGCAGGCATGGGCAAGCGCATGAAGTCCCGGACACCCAAGGTCCTTCACAAGGTGATGGGGCGGGCTCTTCTGGCCTACGTCCTGAACGCGGTGCAGTACCTCTCCCCAGGCAAGGTCCTGGTGGTGGTCGGCCACGGCGCGGAAGAGGTGGAGCGGAGCCTGGGAAACCCTCCGGGCGTGGAGTACGTGATCCAGGCCGAGCAGCTTGGCACGGGGCACGCCGTCTGGTCGGCCCGGGCCGCGTTGGAGGGCTGGAAGGGCCCGGTGGTGATACTCCCCGGCGACGCGCCGCTCGTCTCGCCCCAGACGGTCCTGGATTTTCTGGCGGCGCATCGCGCCCTGGGCGCGCCGCTCTCGGTGCTGACCGCCGAGCTGGACGACCCGGCGAGCTACGGGAGGGTGCTCCGCGACTCAGCAGGCTGGCTCGAGCGTATCGTGGAGTATCGTGACGCCGACGAGGCCACGCGCGCGGTGCGCGAGGTGAACGCCGGCGTCTACGCGGCCGACCCAGAGGCCCTATTCGGCGCCCTGGAGGCCGTGCGTCCCGCGAACGTCCAGAGCGAGTACTACCTGACCGATGTGGTGGGCATACTCCGTTCTCGGGGAGAACTCGTCTCGGCCGTGACCGGCCCGGACCCCCGCGAGATCCAGGGCGTGAACGACCGCGCGGACCTCGCCCGCTGCCAGGAGACCCTGAAGCTCCGGATAAACGAGGCGTGGCTCCGGGCGGGGGTGACCTTCCACGATCCGTACTCCACGTACGTGGAGCCCTCCGTCCGCCTGGAGCGCGACTGCATCCTGGGCCCGGGGGCCGTGCTTTCCGGCCAGACCAGGGTGGGCGAGGGCGCGGTGATAGGACCTTACGCGGTCCTGACCGACGTCGAGGTGGGGCCGGGGGCCTGGGTTGCCCCCCACGCGGCGCTCACGGGCGTCCGGATCCCCGCAGGCGCGGCGGCCGGGCCCTCGCCTTGGCCCGGCGAAGGCGTTCGGCCCCGGAGGGCGGCCCCCTCCCGGAGAAGGATCCTTTAGCGGGCCCCCGGACCTCCGCCGGGCTCCCTGCCCGTAGGTCGGGGGGACCGGCCGCAGAACGGTTTTTCGGCCTGAGGCCATAGCCGTCAGGCTTGACATCTCCGGGGGCGTTAGCCTCCGGGGCTTGCGGCCCGCTCCAGGCGGCGCCGTGCGGGGCAGCGCGGAAAAGCCCCGGCCTTTGACCGGACTTACGGGCCGCTCGGTGGGGCCCGCCTGGTCGAGGTTCGCTTTCAGGCGGCGCTCCGCCGTTGGACCGGGAATGTCCCGGGCACCATCGCCGGTCACCGTCTGTCAGACGGTCGCGCCGCTTGACCATCCGGACGGCTTCCGTTACAGTCCCGGACGGTGCGTTGGCGGACGGCCTCCCCGATGCCCGGCCCGGAGCGGAATCGTTTAGGCTCCCGATGGGCGTCCGTGTCTCGGTTCGGTTCCGTCGGATCGTTTCGGAAAAGGCTCTGTTCAGTCAAGGCTTGACTCGGCAAGGGTGAAGCATGACAAAAACCTGGCACAGGAAGGCTCGATACACCATTAGTCAGTTAAACTAAAGACCTGGCACAGCAAGGTTAAATTCATCAGAGTCATTAAGCGGCAAGGCTAAATCCATCATAGTCATTGCACTGCTTGGCTCAATACGTTAAACTCGCGGTAAGGCATGACTCAATACGCCAAAGTCACAGCACGGCAAGGGTAAATGCCCTAAAACCACGTATGGGAAGGTTCGATGCGTTGAAGTCACGTTGCGGCAAGGCTAAATCTACCAAATTCACGGTACGGCAAGGCTCAGTCTGCCAAAGCCTCGGTACGGCAAGGCTAAGTCTGCCAAAGCCGCGGTACGGCAAGGCTCGGCACTGTGAATGTGTCGATGCGCAATAATGAGTTCCTAAAAAAAGAGTGTGAATTGAACTTCATGGAGGCAACTCGTTTCTTTAAGTTTGTGACATGGCCCATCATGGATTTGTATGGGCCAAGAGCCGAAATTTCCCCAAATTTGTCCTTGTAGTTCAGTCAGACCGGTTGACGCACGTCCTTGCCCCTCACCCCGGTCTCGGAAGGGCTCTTTTTCAAACCTCACTAATTGCTTGATTCGAAAAAGACTCCGTATAGAAAGCATGTTCCAGAAAAGACTCTTTCCAAAAAAGGTTATGATCCGGTGAAGGCCCGGTTTCGCAAAGGCTTGGGCCAAGCGATGTCTCTGGCTGTTCAAGGCTCGTTCCCGCAGGGTCCTTCAGTTCAGGCCGATCTGATCCCTGGTGCCTTACGACCGGGTTCCCGGTGCGCCGTTCCTGTCAGGTTCATGCCGCCGGGGGCGAGCCGCGTAACCGAATTCTCCCGCTTGAGCCGATGGCCATCGGCCCTGTCGTGCGCTTCGGCCATGACCCTCTGTCCCGCAACGGCCCTTGCCGTTTCCGGGCGCTCGTTTCTTCCCGCGCCTGCGCACGGCGCCGCGCGGGCTTCCCGCCGCCGCGCAAGATTCGAATGATTTATTAAGGTCCGGCAGACCGTCCCTTCCGCAAAGCCGCAGGCGGACGGGGGACCGGCCGTGACGTAAAGGGGACCCGGAAGGCACATGGAAACCGAATCCCAGCCGCTATTCTTCCGCGAGATCATGGAGCAGCCGCGCGTGCTTGCCAACACCCTGGCCCAGTACCTGGGGCCGGGCTATTGCCTGAAGATGAACCTCCCGCCCCTGGACGATCTTGGGATCGCCAGGATCACCAAGGTCTACCTGACCGCCTGCGGCACGAGCTTCCACGCGGCGCTCACCGCGAGGTACCTGATTGAGGAGCTGGCGGAGATTCCGGCAGTGGTGGAGCAGGCATCCGAGAGCGGGCAGCACCAGCTCCTGGTGGATTCGGGCACCCTGGCCGTGGCCGTCTCGCAGTCCGGGCGGAGCCGCGAGACCCTTTACGCCATGGGCGAGGCCAAGCGAAAGGGGGCGATGACCCTGGCGCTGGTGAACGATGCCGACTCCCCGCTGGCTCGGGCCGCGGACGGGCGCCTGACCACCCTGGCCGGGAGGGTGACCCCGCATTCATCCACCAAGGCGTTCACAAGCCAGGCATTGGTGTTGGGGCTTCTGGCGTTTCGGATCGCCAAGTCGCGGGGGCTCCTGAAGGACAGCTTCAAGGAGGAGATCCAGCCCTTCGGAAGGATTGCCGAGACCGTGCGGGGGGCGCTGGTCAAGTGCCAGGGCCAGGTGGAACCCGTGGCGAGGCTCCTTTCCTCCCACTCGCGGGTCTTCATCCTCGCCAAGGGCAACCTCCTGCCCATGGTCTACGAGGGTGCCCTGAAGCTCAAGGAGGTGGCCCGCTTCCATGCCGAAGGCTACTCAGCCGGCGAGTTCGGGCACGGCCCCCTGGCGCTCGCCAGCCCCGACACCCCGGTGGCGCTCATGGCCTTCAGCGACAGTCACAACGGCCACGGCTCCTTCACCGAGCTGGCCAGGGCCCTCAGAAGCCGCGGGGCCCCGCTCGTCCTCTTCGCCGAGGACGGCCCCCGCAAGGACCCGGAGCTCCTGAAGCTGGCCGACTGCGCAGTGCTCCTGCCTCCCGCGCCGCCGCGCCTGAGGCCGCTCACGGCGCTCATGCCCCTCCAGCTCCTGGCATGCGCCTTGGGTCAGCTGAGGGGCCTGGACGTGGACCGTCCCGGAGGGCTCCTGAGCGAGGGCAGCGTGCCGGACGGCCCCGAGGGGCGTCCCGAGATATTTCTGGGCACAGGACCTACGGCGGCCAGGAGGGGTCTGGAGCATTAGACGCGGGGTCGGATCCACGGATGCGATGCACAAGAAAGCGTCTTGCGATTCAGGTCAATTCGGGTAGCAGTAATCATCCAACCCTCATCATCCGGATGTGCGCCTTGCGATTCCAGAATTTATGGGTTGCCAGAGGCACTGGAGTCCGTTCTCCGGCGCAGACTCTCCCGCCGAGACACCTTGTTGCGACCTCCCGCAGTCTCGTTGCGTCCTCCCGGAGCCGCCTCTCCTGCCAACCCTTTAACGACGGCCTGACCATGCGAGGTGCCTCCTCTGCCCCATGTTAAGAATACTGAGGGGATACTGGAAAAGGCCTGTTGCTGTTGCATCTGTCATTTTATATTTTCGAACTATGATCGCCAACGGGCCGGATACGACTCCGGAGGCGATGGCACGTTTTTCTCCGGAGGGAATTATGACCTTTGGTAGCCGAGTGAACGGCCAACGCGGTACCGACCGCTTTGCATGAAATCGCTGAAGCCAATGCTGGCAAAATGACACGGCAAGCTCGATTATTTTAGTTTTCGCTATGAGATAACATGTATTGCATGGAGGAATCCGTAGTATGTACGGATTGGAGGGCAGAGAAAAGAAATTCGGTAGCTTATTGAAGAAGACGAAAAACTGTTCCGACAATGGCTACAAAGCTCACAAAGTGATGTGACTGTTGCACGCAGCCTTTTCAAGAGCGGCGACAGGACGAATGCGGCTATAACTTGCCATATGTTCATTGGAAAAAATGAAGAAATAAATATACGGAAATCTTTTTGGCTTCGAACAAATCATAAAAATCATAATACATCAATCATCGTTTAACGTATCGAAGGCAGACTGGAGGCTATGTCGTCGGAGTTTACGTTGTCATTGCTTGACGGTTAGTCGTCTGTTTCAGCAAATCGTTATCCTGATTCAGGGGTCCTGTTGGAAAGAATGTTTGATCAGGAAGAAACGGGGATATTGCTTGAATTAAGGATTGATGTTTACGAACGGCTGAAAGATCTGAAAAAGTTGAAAGAATCGATGCCGTCAGACGGGAGGTTGGATATTGCGCAGAAAAGGTTCGCGGTGCCATGCAGAATGTGGACCGTGTAGTTCTCCGCGGTTCCTAAGCGTCAGACAACGCCGATATGCTTAGCGCCGAACATATAGCCGTCTCAATTGGCTACACAAATCGTTGCAAATTTATCGATATCATCCTTATAATATACGAACTGACGCATGATTTTATGATCCCATCTAACCGCGCCCCTTCCTCACGGAGTATATTGGCAATGGCAACGGTTTCCGTGAACGATGTAATAGAGATTGGCATAGACATTTTGGAGTTCCAGAGACACCGGAATGAGGCGTATTGCTAGAAGCTTTGATGCAGTGGCTCTCATTCATGGTGTCTAAGCATTCATGCCGGAACTGCCTGATATCCTGAATTGTTTAGAGATCATATGGAAAACGCATGTCCGTAAAATATATATATATTTTTTTTTCAAGCTATTCGAGCAGAATACATTCATAGGGCATTTATAGAATATGAGTTAGTAAATTATTTCAAATGATGTATGTCCTATAAAAACAGAAATGAAAATGAAATCTGTAAAAAATCACTTCCAAGCCTGAATGGAGGAGGGTGGCAAAGGCGCATGCCACCCGATCAAGCCGAACTCTCCAAGGTCGGATTGGGAGGAATATCTGCTCTGTGGCCAAGGCTGATGCGTTAGACGCATTGTCCGAATGAAGATGAGCATTGTCTCTGCCAAGTTCAATTCACGCCTTTTTCACATACCTTGAAAATTTCAGGAAATAATATAATTCATTATTTTAACGCTGTATGACATGGGATTCCAATAAAAATTTGTCTAATTGTTCATTGATTCGTATAGCAATTCATGATGATAAATATCAATTTCAATATATTACAATATGGCATCATTTCGGATTAGATGATGATTCTCTTCAAAGTCTGTTCTCGGCAAACTATATTTCCGGACAAAATTCTTTTTTTGCGATAACATGGCATCTTTGGTCAGAAAGCCCTATAGTGACGGCATAAAGCAGCATTTCAGGCCGATTCGTCTCGTTAGAGCGGCATGCCGTTTGCAAAGCGTTTCCTCCCAAAATCCTGGGACTATTTTGTCGGAGAGCTTGAGCAAATCGTGACATGGGCGTTACGGGAAGTATTGAACGGCGGAATATGCGGACTATTCGGGATGTCGCCAGCGGTTTTCGGGTTCAGGTTCGGGACGGTTCTGGGTTCTTGACTGCGGCAGGGGAGGGGGTCGTCAGTGAGTCCTGGGAAAGGTTACGGCGGGTGCATATTCCCGCGAGCCATCATGCCGTGGGATCAGTTCCGGCGCAAGGTTCCCGGCGGCAGGAGTTCGGAGGGCGGAGTCCGGAGTCAGGAGTTCGGAGGGGGGATGGCCGGGTGGGCGAGCCACGCCGGTTTATGTGATGGCCATCATGTCAGAGGAAAAGCGATGATTTCTGTTTGCCGCGGTCGATCAGCCATCCGTTCGACTCGTCCTCGGCAACTCTTCCGTGTGTCATGGACCGGGGTTTGGAGCTTGCGAGTCCTGATGAGGCGTGTTAACGTGCCTCATTCGCCCCGATGTCGCGCTTCGTCCGGCAGATGTGATACTGCCGCCACGGTGTTGCCCCCTGGGGCGGGGGAGGGCGTCTTGCCGACATTCGCCGAGAAGGAGGGGCTCTTCAGGAAGGCCCGTGAAGGTCGCCTGCCGGAGGGTTTCAACGGCTGGACGCTGGCGAGGCCCGGCGGCTGGAGCCTGGCGCACGAGGCCGCGAGGGCGGGAAGACTCCCCGAGGGGTTCGATAGCTGGGACATCAGGGACGCCGTGAACGCCACGGTGTATCACGCGGCCGCGGAGGGCGGCCGGCTCCCGCCCGATTTTGCGGGCTGGAGGCTCGCGGACCGCCGCGGCGTGACGGTATGGCATTGTGCCGCCAGAGGCGGATGCCTCCCGAAGGGTTTCACGGGTTGGGACGTGAGGGACGCTTTCGGGCGGAGCGTCGCGCACTTCGCGGCGGAGGCGGGGCATCTCCCTGAAGGCTTCGGCCGCTGGGAAATCCAGGATCGGCAGGGATACACCGTCTGGCACGCGTCCGCCAAGGGAGGATTCCTGCCTGTCGGCTTCTGCGACTGGGAGCTGGCTGACGATTCCGGAAACACAGTGGCCCACTGCGCGGCCGAGTCAGGGCTCCTTCCCGAAGGCTTCGGGGAATGGGGGCTAGCCGATCGCCGGGGCCGCACAGTGGCGCACGTGTCCGCCAAGGCCGGTCGCCTGCCTCCGGGTTTCGCCCAGTGGGGGCTCGCGGACGTTTTCGGGCGGACTGTGGCTCACGACGCGGCGGAGACCGGAATCCTGCCGGAAGGGTCCCCGGGCTGGGACCTGACCGACAACGTCGGCAGGACACCCTACCACGCCGCCGCCAGGGCAGGTCGGTTGCCTTCCGGCTTTACTCGGTGGGAGCTCGCGGACAGCTCAGGCAGGACCGTGGCCCACGAAGCGGCGGAAAGCGGCTTCCTGCCGGAGGGGTACGCGGACTGGGGGCTTCGGGACCTGAAAAGATGGACGGTCTGGCACTCGGCGGCCCGGGGCGAAAAACTTCCGGAGGGCTTCAGCGACTGGTCGCTCGCGGACTCGAGGGGAGTGACGGTGGCTCACGTCGCCGCCGAAGCCGGGCTTCTTCCCGAGGGCTTCAGCCTCTGGGAGCTGGCTGACCGTGAAGGCCGTACCGTGGCACATGCCGCCGCCAAGGCAGGCGGTTTGCCCGAGGGCTTCGATCGTTGGGAGCTCTCCGATCGGTCGGGCTGGACGGCGGCCCACGAATCGGCCCTGGCCGGCTGGCTTCCCGATGGTTTCGGGACATGGGCCATGGCGGACTTCTCCGGTCGGACGGTGGCCCACGCCGCGGCCGAAGGGTGGTGCCTGCCCCCCGGGTTCTGCCTCTGGGAACTCGCGGACGGGAACGGGAACACGGTCGCGCACGATGCCGCCGTTTCAGGGTGCCTCCCTGCCGGATTCTCCCGGTGGGAAACGGCAAACCCCGACGGCTGGACCGTCGCGCATTCCGCCGCGGCGTACGGGCATCTGCCCGGTGGGTTCGGGGGCTGGGAGACGAGCGACTGCGAGGGTCGTACCGTGGCCCATGTTGCTGCAGTGAACGGCCTTCTTCCGGAAGGCTTCGATCTGTGGCATATCGCGAACGAGGACGGCTGGACGGTCGCCCACTCCGCCGCCGCGAACGGATTCCTGCCGGAAGGCTTCGGCGGCTGGAGCTTGGCGGACGCCGACGGCTGGAGCGTGGCCCACGCCGCGGCAGTCGGCGGCCATCTGCCGGACGGATTCGATATGTGGGAGCTGGTAGACGGCGACGGGTTCACCGTAGCGCACGTCGCGGCGGAACATGGCCATCTACCTTCCGGGTTCCTCAAATGGGGGCTTGCGGACAGCTGCGGGCGCACCGTGGCCCACGCCGCCGCCGAAAAGGGCGCCCTGCCCGACGGGTTCGGGCCTTGGGAGCTTCCCGATTCTTCCGGCAGGACCGTGGCCAGGGCGGCCGCCGAGAACGGCAATCTTCCCCGCGGGCTTTCTGAAGACGAGATGCTGGCGAGGTTCGGCAGGGAAATCGTCTCCATCGCCAAGTCCCAAGGGTATGGCTTCCATGTTCAGAAGCTGGGTACCGCCGATGCCGCCGACCGGCTTCCTGAATCCGGAGGCTGAGGGCAGACGGCGGGCACGGCTCCGGAAAGCCGCAGGGTCTTCTGGCCTCTTCCGGTCATGGACGGAGCTTTTCCCTGAGGGAGCGCCAGTTCCGACCGGTCAAATCTTCCCTAAGCCTTCACGTCCTTACGCGCCGAGACATTGTCCCGCCGCCTCCTCCGCCTCCGTGTCCGGCATGCCTTCGTAGGCGCCGTAGCCATTGCTTTCGCCGCCGTTCGCCGCCGCGGATCGTTGCCTTAGCCGTCTTGCCGCCTAATAGGCCTCCGCCTGGGTTTGTATGACCGTATTCTCGGTCCCCCGGCCGGCGGCTCAGCCTGGCCCAGCGGATACCTGCCGGGGCCCTTCAGGCGCGGACCTGCGGTTGCGGGCGAGGACGGCCGATTGCGACCGGGACGGCGCGAACGGTGCCGGTCGCAGGGCGAGTGGACGGACGGAAGGAACTTGCGCCTTGAGGGGCAGTTCGCTGTACTGACGAAAGGGCTTGCGGCAACCGGCCGAAACCGTTCGCTGACTGATGCCGAAAGTGGCCGAAAACCGGCGTGGCGAAGCTTATGGGCGATATTGCGGGCCGCCGCCCGGCATGTTAAAGTGACCGCTTGCACCCGATTTCGCCTCCGCCAGACCCGTTCCCTCCCGTTGGGGGGCGGTCCGCCCTGCCCGAGGCGGGGAGCGCGGGGGCTGGGGAGGTGCCGATGCCCATGAGGCGTGAAAAGGAGAAGCTTTTCGAGCTGGCCCGGGAAGGCCGTCTGCCGGAAGGCTTCCGCGGCTGGACGATTGCCTGGAGCGGGCACTCGGAATTGCCCGACTACAAGCGCTGGCCGGCGGTCGGCGCGGGCTGGAGCGTGGCTCATGAGGCCGCAAGGGCGGGCAAGCTCCCCTCCGGCTTTGACATGTGGGAGCTTGAGACCGGCAGCGGGAGGACCGTGCGGCACGCGGTCGCGGAGGGCGGCAGCTTGCCGGGGGGATACGCGTGCTGGGAGAGGAGAAACCGTACCGGCTGGACCATGTACCACAGCGCCGCCGCCGGCGGCTGCCTTCCCGCCGGCTTCGACCGCTGGGACCTGGCGGACAGCTACGGGAGGACGGTGGCCCACGCGGCCGCCAGGAGCGGACGCCTTCCGGAAGGTTTCTCCGGGTGGGAACTGTCCGACAACGACGGCTTGACCGTCTGCCACCTTGCGGCCGGCTCCGGATGCCTGCCGGACGGCTTCGACCGCTGGGATCTCGCG
The DNA here is from genome assembly GCA_031263485.1 of Deltaproteobacteria bacterium. Classification (GTDB taxonomy): domain Bacteria; phylum Desulfobacterota; class Desulfarculia; order Adiutricales; family Adiutricaceae; genus JAIRZX01. The sequence goes on from JAISFS010000161.1 coordinate 30,506, forward strand.
GACAACGACGGCTGGACGGTGGCACACGCCGCGGCGCAGGCGGGCCGCCTCCCGGAGGGCTTCGACGGCTGGGAGCTTGCCGACAAGGACGGCTTCAGCGTCTGGCATTGTGCCGCCTTCGGCGGTTGCCTCCCCGCCGGATTCGACCGCTGGGAGCTTGCCGACGCCAACGGCAGGACCGTCGCGCATTCCGCCGCCGAGGCGGGGCTGTTGCCCGCCGGACTGGACCTTTACAGGCTTTCCGATCGCGACGGCAGGACGGTCGCCCACATGGCGGCCGAGTCGGGTGCCCTTCCCAAGGGCTTCTCCCTCTGGGATATGGCCGACAGCGAAGGGCTGACCGTATGGCATAGCGCCGCCCGGGGCGGTTGCCTGCCAGCGGGTTTCGATGGCTGGGAGACGGCGGACTCCATGGGCAGGACCGTCGCCCACGCCGCGGCTGAGGCCGGGCGTCTCCCGGAAGGCTTCCACCGCTGGAAACTCGCGGACGAAAGCGGACGCACGGTAGCCCACGAGGCCGCCGAGACGGGGTGCCTCCCCGCCTGGCTGGACCTCTGGCGGACGGAGGACGATGATGGCTGGACGGTAGCCCACGCTGCGGCCTCGGAGGGACGCCTCCCCGAGGGCTTCGCGCTCTGGGATCTGACGGACTCCGACGGCATTACGGTCGCCCACGCCGCCGCCTGGGCCGGGTTCCTTCCGGACGGCTTCGGGATGTGGGATATGCGGGACGGAGAGGGCTGGACCGTTGCCCACGCTGCCTCGTCGGGATGGTGCCTGCCCTCTGGCTTCGGCGGCTGGGATCTTACCGGCCCGGAAGGGCAGACGGTCGCCCACGGCGCGGCGTACGTGGGGTGCCTGCCCCTTGGTTTCAGGCTCTGGAGGCTCGCGGACGGCGAGGGCTGGACGGTGGCACACGAGGCCGCCAAGGCCGGTCGGCTTCCCGCCGACGTGGAGCTTTGGGATCTCGCCGACCGGGACGGCACGACAGTCCTGCACGCGGCAGCCTGGGGGGGACGCATCCCCAACGGCGTCTGGGACTGGCTTGCGGCGGACCGCGACGGCCTCACCCTCTATCATTACGCCGGTCGGGGTGGCTCGCTCCCCGACGGCTTCGACCGCTGGGAACTCGCGGACTCTGAAGGGAATACTGTCGCGCACGAGGCGGCATCGGCCGGCCGGCTTCCCGGAGGCTTCGCCCGCTGGGAGCTCGCCAACGCCAAGGGGTTCACCGTGGCGCACTGCGCCGCCGCCTCCGGGATCCTGCCCGGGGGCTTCGATCGCTGGGAGCTTGCGGACGCCAAGGGGAACACCGTGGCGCATGAGGCCGCCAGATGGAGGACCCTTCCCGAGGGCTTCAAGCGATGGGAACTCCTGGACGGGGAAGGCAGGACGGTGGCACGGGTCGCCGCCGAGGCGGGCGGGCTACCCGAAGGCATGTCACGCCCCGAGATGAGTGACCGCTTCGGGGGCACCATCGCCAACGTCGCCTCTTACCACGGTTACCGCTTCCGCCGCCCCGCGATCCGGCTGGTCGTTGGCGGCCACGGGCACACCTGAACGTTTCCCGTCGGTTGACCAACCCGGTCCGCTCGGCTGTCCGGCCTACCGGGGCGCTGAGGCGCGGCAAGCGGGGCGGTCGGCCCGCGTTCCGTCTGCGGATGAGGGATCTCGGTGAGAAGTGGGGACTGTCGGAATAGATGCGCAGTCCTTGGGGATGTCCGGGACTTGAAGACATCAGGAGAACGTGATAACTTAACTCGATATCAGGAAAGCATTATCTGGTCCGCGCCGCGCCCGTCGAAAATCCCGTGCCGATGATCCCATACCGACAATGCCGGGCGTACCAATGCCGGGCCGACAACCTTGTGACGACAAGATCGGGCCGACAACTCAGGACGATGGGCCGGGCGGACTTTGCAGGGATGACAACCCCGGACGGACAGGCAGAGGAGGTACCTCTGCTTATCGGCTCAAGGGCATGGGAGGCGATCATGACGACAAAAGACGAGATAGACAGGACAATAAGGATGGCCCGCGAAGGCAAGTTGCCGGAGGGCTTCGATGGCTGGGCTCTGGCAAGGCCCGGAGGTTGGAGCGTGGCCCACGATGCGGCCAGGTTCGACAAATTACCGGAGGGGTTCTCATGTTGGGAGATAGCGGACCGGAAAGGCTTTTCAGTCGCCCACGAGGCGGCGGAAAAAGACAAGCTGCCCGATGGCTTCGACCGCTGGGAGATCGCGGACCGGGACGGCAGGACGGTCGCGCATGCTGCGGCTGAAACAGGAAATCTTCCGGACGGCTTCGACCGTTGGGAGATAGCGGACCGGGACGGATGGACTGTTGCACATGAGGCGGCAGAAAACGTGAATCTTCCGGACGGATTCGACCGCTGGGAGATCGCCGACAGGGACGGGACGACCGTTGCCCACGTTGCGGCAAAAAATGGCAGGCTTCCTCACGGGTTCGACCGATGGAAGCTGGCAGACAAGGACCAGGTGACGGTCGCGCATGTGGCGGCCGAAAAGGGCTTCTTGCCCGACGATTTCGATGATTGGGATCTGGCAAACTGTTACGGCTGGACCGTGGCCCATGCCGCGGCGACGAGAGGTTATCTGCCTGACGGTTTCAGCGACTGGGAAATGACTGATGACAACGGATGGACTGTGGCAAGGGCGGCGTTCAGCAACGGCGAGGTTCCCGATGGCTTCGATTGCTGGGATGGAAAGGACCTCGAAGGCGTGACTTTCGCCCATGTAGCGGTCACGTACGGATGTCTCCCCGAAGGTTTCGGGCGCTGGGATCTGAGCGATGGGGAAGGCTGGACTGTAGCCCACACGGCAGCCATGTATGGACGTCTCCCCAAAGGCTTCAAGGACTGGAACCTCGCGGACGCGACAGGATGGACGGTCGCCCACTCGGCCTCCAAGAAGGGGGTTCTCCCGAAAAATTTCAGGGAGTGGGACCTTGCTGACAATGACGGATGGACCGTAGCCCACTCGGCCGCTGGAAATGGACATCTTCCGGTCGGGTTTTCAAGGTGGGACCTTGCTGACAATGACGGATGGACCGTAGCCCACGTAGCCGCCGGGGAGGGGCACCTTCCGCCCGGGTTTTCAAGGTGGGACCTTGCGGATAAGGATGGCTACACCGTCGCGCACGCCGCGGGAGACGGCGGGCATCTTCCGGAAGGGTTCGACCGCTGGGAGCTGACGGATGACGAGGGCACGACGGTGGCGCATACGGCCGCGGAGAGCGGATTTTTGCCCTACGGCTTCAGCCGCTGGGAATTGTTGGACGGAGAAGGCTGGACGGTCGCGCATACGGCGGTCTCGAACGGAAGACTACCGCCAGGCTTTCGGCTGTGGACCCTCGCCAACGGCGAGGGCTGGACGGTAGCCCACTCGGCGGCCTATAACGGGAACCTTCCGGAAGGCTTTGACCGGTGGGAATTGGCGGACAAGTTCGGCTGGACTGTGGCACATGAGGCGGCCGAGAACGGGACTCTCCCGCCGGGCTTCGATGACTGGGAGCTCGTTGACAAGAATGGCTGGACTGTAGCCGCCATCGCGGCGGATAAAGGGCACCTTCCCGCAGGTCTGTCCGTCCAGGAGATGACTTCCGGATACGGCAAGAAAGCCGTGATTATCGCCAAGAAGCGCGGGTACAGTTTCCGTCGGACTTGAGCCCGGGCGTATGGATATTGGTTCAACCTGCGGAAGATCGATATTGGAAAGGGTTCGTGAAACATTCCTTGCGATCGGGAAGGACGGGCCTGTGCGCTGATGGCTTAAGGCGGTTGGGTAGTGGCCACCATGAACCATTCTTGAGGCTCAGATACGCACATGCACAAGTGGCGCTTCTGGGATCCATTGGGTTGCCGGACCCTAAGGATGGTGTCCGAAAGACCCCTGGCAAGTCTGAAAAACAATCTGGTTGAGATCTGGAATGTGGATGCGCAGGAATGCCAAATCGCCTTGCCTAGCGTATGGGACAGTAAATGAAGGTGATGCCATGCCATATATCGAACGATTAGAAAGTGCTGTGGCTCTGGTCAGCGTGGCCATGTAGAAGATACTGTGTTCTATGCGGAAATGCAGGATAGTTTCCCGAAGGCTGGCAGGTTCAGGTGGTCTTGTCCGCTTCGGAAATGATCGTGACCGTCTGCAGCGAGGGACGCGGAACATTACGCCAATCACCGTCAGTGACTTCCTTGAAGTCGATCTTCACTTCTCTCCTGTCCACTATTGAAACTGCTATGGCGTAAACGGTTTCATTTTGCCATAGGAACTCACGCGCATAACCGCGATTATATATTTGATTGAAGCCTTCCTTTATGCCAACATCAAGACGCTTTCGGATTCGTTCATCATAAGATTCGGTTTTTAAATTTTTCTTGTGTCCAGGTTGCTTTTTGATGTCATGTGGAGAATGAGGCAATATTTCATTAGGGCTGGTATCCTTCGGGCCATTAGCGGATCGTTCGGATGACATTGATATCTCATTGTTGTCGTCATCGGTATGCGATGTGATCTGGCGACTTTTCAATTCGTTAACATAATCAATAGTTTTATTATATTTAACTTCTATGACGAGAACGGTGTTAGAACGCAGTCTGAATATAAAATCCGGTCTGCCATCGATTGAGTTCGGTTCAGCTAGCATATTGCCGTCTGCGAATCTCAATGCTCTGGATAATTCAAGTTGGAAAAACTTTTCATCGGATCTTATATAATAACTTGGATATTTTGAGAGTATGGTTGAAAAAATTTTTGCAGCGATATCGACATTCAAATCAGAAAACGATGTGCCAAATTTAGTGTATAAGTCTGAAATCTTATCTGCATCATTTTCAGTTGCTCCAGGATACAACCTGTCAACAAGGTGATCCTTGGCGAATGACATCTTGACTTCTTTGTTGGGAATTGCAAGATGATAGAGTACCTTCCCTTCGATATCGCGGGTCTTGTCAATTTTACTGACACTCAGATATCCTGTCATCAATAGGGCAGTGGGAGCTGATATCGTGGCCAAATCACCATCGCTGATCACATCCTCGCTAGCGGTATTCTTGGCGTAGAGTTTGAAATAATCAATATCCTGAATGTCCAACATACGGAGAAAGCTCGGAGCGCCAGTGTCGTACCAGTAACGACCAAATGTTTTGTTTTCCAAAAACTGAAATACAGAATGGGGGTTGAGCACCTCCGTAGCCCCACCGTCCCAACTGTAGCCATCGTACCAATCCTTGAGTTCCAAAAAAAGATCATCTACTGAGGAATGGGATTTTTCGCCCGGAATTGATTTTCTTTCTTCAAAAACGTCTTCGAGATGGTGTTTCAGCGTAAATGCGATTTCATCGGCTGTAAATCCACATATCAGGGAGTAGGCAGGGGAAAATGTGATATCTTTAAGGATGTTCATGCCGGAATCCGCGAACAGCTCTTTGAATCTGGTGATGCCAGTGACCATAATAAGGTCAACAATGCCATCATCGTGAGCGCCTTTCAGGGCTGTGTAAAATTCGGAAAGGGAGTCCTGAACGGATCTGAGTTTTTCCTTGTTATTGCAATTGATCAACAGGGGAAAGTCGGACTCATCAATAAGTATCGAGACACCTTTGTGATCGGCAGTTGCTTCAGAGCCGTTTATAAGTACCCTTTCCCCTTTGCTCATCAAACAGATGTCGCCGTAGGACCCGTGGAGCGTGTCAATCAGATCGGTTATGGCATCTTTGATGTTTGTGGAGGCAAGGCTAATACCGAGTCTTTTGGCTGTCCGAATCAGGTATGCGGTAAGACTGTCTTCATAATCAAGTTTTTTAGTATAGCTTTGTGCAAGATTTAGTTGGATCACATGGGATTTTTTCCAGTTGAAGCCGACAGAAGGGCGGCAAATGTCCAATCCCTGGAAAAGATCTTCTCTTCCCTGAAGAATAGCCTCGATCGTGCTGAGTAAAAGGGTTTTGCCGAATCTTCTCGGACGTGAAAGGAAAACTGCTTTTAAGGCGTTCTCCATGAGTAGTTGGCTGATAATATGCGTTTTGTCGATGTATATGTGACCTGCGGTGCGTAATTTCGGGAATGAACCGAGAGAAGTCGGCAAAGACTGTAGCTTGGCCTTGGAGAGTGAACTATTTAGTTTTGGCGGTTGTCCTTGCAAGATTGTCCTCTAATTCTCTGACTCGTTTGAACCAAGCGAAAATCGGTCGCTCAAGATCTGGAAGTTCCCTATGTCAACCTTCATGTCTGACTGATTGCCGACCTTTCTAAGGCTTAGAGACATAGAGACAGATTATTCTTATCATAACTTAGTGTTCATGTCAACAAAAAATGTCTGACTTATGTCCGGCAGATATCTGACTGTCTGGCATAGTTCTTGTGGGTGAGCAAGAAGACTTACGCCAGATGGCAACGCCAACCACGCCCATGGGGTCGCTGTGCGGCAATATGCCATATTTCTTCAGCTACAGATAAATCCAGGTTTTCGTGTACATATGCAGGATTTAACGGATGGTATTCACGGAGCGAAAGACGGTTGTCTCCTGCTTCATTTTGGGACGATGCTTCTGGAAGTAATCCACTGACACGGTTCCACATCGTTGCCTGAAGGGAAGTGGTTCGAAAGAGCTGGCGGGACCCACAGCTGGTCAAGATAAAATCCACTATTCGCATGCGTTTCCGGAAGGTAAATGATTTAATGCGCCGGCAATATACATATAATAAGTAAAATAAGAGATCTTTCGATGACAGACACTCTTTTTGAGACCTAATTTCCGTCATCATCTTCTTAATTCGGATTGACAGAGTATGTTGACCAATTAAAAGTGGTAGCATTATCATGTCTTACAAAATTGTAATGATCTGAATTTGCCATGTAATTTAACACTGTCATGAGATTACATTTAAAAGTGTTGATATTAGTATTTGTCATACTGCGCAAGTCATTATGGCAAAAATCTCTGGACAGCCTATTTTGACTTGAAAATATTGGTATCTTGGTTATAATGTTATAAGCATTTTGAAAAGTAGACGTCGATATTCCCCTTTGTTCGTTTACGGAACGGTCAGATCTGGCTTGACGTAGGCATCTAACCTATGACTGAATCAGTCGGTACGGTGACTCGGTCACACCAGAAACAGGGCGGTCTCCGAAGCCGCCTGGCCTGCCATCCCGTGACCGGCATGCCTTTAAACGACCGTTCCCTCTCACGGGACACGGAACCGCGTAAAAGGAGGCTGAATTGCAGTATCCAATTCCTACCGGTCGAAAGCGGCCGACTTCAGATCGCCGACTTCCTGCTTCGCCAGATACTTAAGTTTATCAAGATGGTCGACTTCGACGGCATTGCCAGGGAGTGCGGGGACGACAGGCACCTCAAGGGCTTCTCGTCATGGGATCACCTGGTCGCCATGATTTACTTCATGATTTCCGGAGCCTTTTCCCTGCGCTGGATCGAGCACGGCATGAGGTCTTTTTTGGGTGCGCTCCAGCACCTGGAGAACCCGAAGGCCTCGGCGAGGTTGACCATCGCTTATGTCACAAGACAAGGTCACCCGAGATGTACGAGAAGCTCTTCTACAGGTTTTTCGAATTCGTCAAGGGTCAGATGGACAGGCCAGGGACTCTGGCGGCGAAGCCCGGAGCGCCTTCGGGAGGTTCATGGAGCACAACAGGGTCTTCCATGCTTTCGACGCGGCCCTCATGTCACTCTAGCTCTCGGTGTTCGACTTCGCCCAGTACATGAGCACCAAGGGAGCCATCAAGGTGTCGATCGCCATTGAGCTCCAGGACCAGGACCACCTGCCGTGCTTCGCAGTCGTCCATAGCGGCATGACGCCAGACACCAAGGCTATCAGGCACCTCGACGCGAAGGGCATCATGTAGAAGGTGGGCTTTGCGAACATTGACAAGGGATACATCGACTTCGACCGCTTCGCCCACTGGATCGGGCAGGGCGTCTTCTTCGTCACCTGGGTCAAGAGCAACATGGCATACAGGGTCGTCGAGAACCGTCCCGTCCCGCGCCACGTCGGCAGGAAGATGGAGTTCAGGGGGCGCGTCCGCTCCGACAAGACCATAGAGCTGACCGACCGCGAGTCGTCCAGGAAGTGCCCGCACCAGTTGAGGCAGGTCAAGTATTACGATGCGGTCAGCAAGCGCACGTTCACGTTCCTCACCAACAACGTCAGGCTCTCGGCGCAGACCGTCGCCGATCTTGACAATGCCAGATGGTTCGTGGAATTGTTCTTCAAGGACCTGAAGCAGAACCTCACGTTCAAGTCGTTCTACGGCACCTCTCAAAACGCGGTGACCATTCAGTTATGTCAAGCTTTACATAACTGGATTTATGTAAAGGAAAAATTGGTTTTAAGTTAACCACTTTTATTGAGGAAGAGACTGATCTGGCATGAAGGTTTATTTTACAAAACCTTTATGAGTTAGCGGGGGATTAGTTAACGGTGGTTGTTAAGCAGCCACGGATCCACCCAGGGCGACGGAGCCAGATAGCTGGTTAGGAGTCAACATAGTTGCAAGATCTTAAAATTCACAGAAGTAATTCGAAACAGAATGAGTTCTCATAGGATTTGCTTATGTCAAGTAAAAATTGTGTTTGCTCTTATATTTGAGGGATTTTTTGCTGTAATTAACATAATTTTTCACTTTGCATCAATTCAGGTATGGGTATCCCTGATCGTCATGCAGATGCTCCGGTACATCAAGTTCCTGTACGAGACCGGCATGGGCCTGTCCGACGCCATAGTCCAGACCCGCCTGCGCCTCCACTGCCATTACGACCTCATTCGCCTTCTGAAGCACCTGGACGGCGGAAAGCCGCCTCCGCCACCGGGAGGGGCCGTTTACCAGCTCGTTGTTTGATTGGCACCGACGCTAGTTGGAATGAGCCTGACGGTGGCGCCAACCATATGCGGCGCGGTGCCGAAGGAGGCGGCATGACCGCGGCGCGCGGCCGGACAGCGGATCAGGCAAATGCGGCAAGGAGCCGCAGGAGACGGGAAGACAATGAGCCACTGAAACCCTTATGTAGCATAGACAAATGGCAAGTGCCGCCAGACCGGAACACCTGTCCGGCCGGGGGATATCTTGGACAGCCCCCACGCTTTATGCGGCATGATATTCGGTCCGGCCCGGGCGGGGGCGGGGGGGCGGGATCGCCGATTTTGGGCGATGATGGGGTAGTGTTTCCCTCGGGGATCGGGGATCGGCCCCCCCATTCCGGGCTATCTTGGACAGCTGTAGGTTTAGGGAGGAATAGAAAATTAAACTAGTATTGCCGCAGAAAGATTAGGAAACAATGTCAACAATTTTTGGTAGCTGAAGATGGCTAATACCTCGATGACATTTGCTTTTCCATCGACTAAACGAAGCTTTCTACCATAAGTTGTTGACATTGGACTGGAAAGGACAAAGGGAGGCGTCAGAGAGTTTCGAATGGTGAGATGGTACAGATGACGGTTAGCGCGGCCATGTCCGCTGGCTTAGAATTCGGGGCGTATGCAGGGGGGGGGGCGCGTCTGTCCGGTTGCCAATTCAGGATGTCTTGTCCGGGCTGGAACCGGTCGTGAAAACCGATAGCGCGGGACGGGAATCATCGCGCCAGTCACCGTCCGTAACCTCTTTGAAGTCGATCTTTACTTCCCTCCTGTCCGCTATTGACACGGCAACGGCGTAAACAATTTCATCCTGAAAAAGAAATTCCCGAGCGTATCCTCGATGATATATTTGATTGAAAGCTTCCTGTATGCCAATATCCAGACACTTCCTGATTCGGTCAGCATAAGAATCAATTTTAATGTGCCTCTTGCGCCTAGGCTGATTTTTGCCGTTGCCCGGAGCATGAGACAATACCTCAAAAATTGAGGCTTTTTCCGGATCTTTCGAGGATTGTGCTGTTGGTATCTCGGAGTTGCTGTCGTCTGATTGTGGTGGTGTCTGTAGATTTTTGAGGATAGAGGAATAATCTCTGGTTTTGTTGTATTTAACTTCGATGACGAGCATGGTTTTAGAGCGCAATCTAAACGTAAAATCTGGTCTGCCGTCGGTTGTGTTCGGCTCAGATAGCATGGTGCCGTCTGCGAATCTTAAGGCTCTGGATAACTCAAGTTGAAAAAATCGTTCATCTGCTCTTATATGATAACTTGGATATTTTGAGAGTATCGTGGAAAAAATTTTTGCGGCAAAATCTACATCTAAGTCAGAAAATGATGTGCCAAATTTAATGTATAAGGCTGAAATCTTATCCGCATCGCTTTCAGTGGCTCCGGGATACAACCTGTCAACAAGATGATCATTTGCGAATGACAACTTGACTTCTTTGTTAGGAATGGTAAGATGATAGAGAATTTTTCCTTCGACATCGCGAGTCTTGTCGATTTTGTTGACACTCAGATACCCTGTCATCAACAGGGCGGTCGGAGCAGATATAGTGAGTAAATCACCCTCTCTAATCACATCCTCGCTTACGGTATTTTTGGCGTAGAGTTTGAAATAATCAATGTCCTGAATGTCCAACATCCGTAGAAATCCTGGAGCTCCGGTGTCGTACCAATACCGTCCAAATGTTTTGTTTTCTAAAAACTGAAATACCGAATGAGGGTTGAGGACCTCCGTTAATCCGCCATCCCAGCTATAGCCATCGTACCAATCCTTTAGTTCCAAAAAAAGATCATCTACCGAGGAATGAATTGTTTCATCCGGTATTGATTTTCTTGCTTCAAAAACGTCTATGAGATGTTTGCCTAATGTCGTAGAGATTTCATCAACCGTAAATCCACAAATTTGCGAGTAGGCAGGGGAAAAAGTGATGTCTTTAAGGATGTTCATACCGGAATCCGCAAACAGTTCCTTAAATCTGGTGATGCCAGTGACCATGAGAATGTCAACAGTACCGTCGTCGTGAGCGCTTTTCAGAGCTGTGTAAAAACCGGAAAGGGAGTCCTGGACGGATTTGAGTTTTTTGCGGTAATTAAAATTGATCAGCAGAGGAAAGTCAGATTCATCTATAAGTATTGAGATGCCCTGGTGATCGGCGGTTGTCTCCAATCCGTTGATAAGTACCTTTTTCCCATTACTCATCAAATAGATGTCGCCGTACGAGTCGTGAAGCGTGTCAATCAGTTCGGTTATGGCGTCTTTGCTGTTTCTGGAGGCAAGGCTTACGCCGAGTCTTTTAGCCGTTCGTATGAGGTATGCGGTAAGGCTTTCTTCGAAATCCAGATTTTTGTTATAACTTTCAGCAAGATTCAGTCTGATCACATGGGATTTTTTCCAATGGAAGCCGAAGCCTGGGTTGCAAATGTCCAAGCCCTGGAAAAGATTCTCTCTTCCCTGAAGAATGGCCTCGATGGTGCTGAGTAAAAGGGTTTTGCCGAATCTTCTCGGACGAGAAAGAAAAACCGCTTTTGAAGCGTTCTCCATGAGTAGCTGGCGGATAATAGGCGTCTTGTCGATATAGACGTGCCCCTCGGTGCGTAATTTTGGAAATGACCCGAGAGAAGTTGGCAAAGACGGCAAGCTGGGTCTGGAGTCTATTTTGATCATTTTTGCGGTTATCCTTGCAAGATTGTCCTCTAATCCTCTAACTCATTGAACCAATCTAAAATCGTTTACTCAAGATCTGGAAGTTCCCTTTGTCAACCATCGTGTCTGATGGATTGCCGAACTTTCTGGAGCTTAAAAACACAGAAACTATATATATTTATCATAATATGGAGTTCATGTCAACACAAAATTACTGACGTATGCCAGGCGGATATTTGACTGTCTGGCATAGTTCTTGTGGGTGTAAGAAGACTTTCGACAGATGGCAACGCCAACCACGCCCATTGAGGTCGCTGGGCGGCAATCTGCCATATTTCCTTGGCTGTGGATAAATCCCGGTTTTGGTGTCAATATGCAGGCTTTTACAACTGGTTTTCACGGAGCGACAGGAGGTTGTTTCATGCATAATTTTGGGATGGTGCTTCAGGAAGTTATCGACTGACTCGTTTCCACATCGTTGCCTGAAGGGAAGTGGTTCGCAAGAGCTTGCGGGACCGGGATTTACGATGCCACCGTTATAATTCGGCGAGGGTTTCTGGATGAAGAAACGGATGGGACAGCTCCGGTTCAATCAGGTAAATTTGGCAGTCAAAACCTTATAAGTGGCAAGATTTATCAATATTTATGCTTTTCGGAAGCCTGTGACCAGGTGGCGTTGACTGTATCGGGTAGCTGTTCCGACTGATTACGATTCCGTCATTTATATCCCCGTTGTGGAAGTCGGGTAGCTCTGAAAGACACGTGCGATCCGGGAGGCATATCCATGGAGGCGGAGTTCCGAAAATGGAGGTTTTTTCAAAACAGCTGAGTTGTCGAATACATGACTCCAGGAAATTAGTCGGCGAGGGATTCATGATGAAGAGACGGATGGGACGGCGGTGGTCCAATCGGTCAGACTGGGCAGTCATACCCCTATTGCTGGTATGTTTTGCCAACTTTTAGGCTGACATCAAGTCGATGTCCAGGTGAAGTCGCCTGCTTCGGGTTGTCGTTCAGACTGATTACGGTTCCGTCATACATGGGGAATGGACGCTACTGATCGAGCAAGGATATGGAGGGGTATGCCGAGTCATCCAAGCGCTCTCGTTGTCAGGGCTGAGAGTTTCCCGCAAGCTTACGTTGTCGGATCCCCGGAATGAGAGGATGAATAAGGAGAGGATGAATTATCCGAGACCTCGTTGGGCGTGAGGCCTGGCTTCGGCTCATGCAGATTCCTGACATGGGGTCCCGGAATTAAGGGCTAGAGTCCTACAGCCTCGGATCCACAGGCTCGCTTTCCAGGGCGAGCACTCCGAACACGCACTCGTGGACGCGATGGAGCGGCTGGTTGCCTACGAAACGTTCCAGGGACTCCATGCCGAGGGCGAACTCGTTTAATGCCAGGCTTCGTTTCCTGGCCAGGTTGCGCTGTTTGAGACGGTCAATCCCGTTCGCCAGCATGTACTCAGGGCCGTAGATTATCCTGAGGTACTCCCGCCCGCGGCACTTGACTGCAGGCTGGACGAGATCGCGGCCTTTCGTGGGAATGAAGTCGAGGGGCTTTACGACCATGCCCTCCCCGCCCGATCCGGTAAGGGTTTCCCACCACGCGACTGCTTCGGCCGCGGAGGCGTCGTTGGCCAGATCGACGAGCCGGCAGTCGGTCGAAACGAAGACCGGGTCTTTTCCCGCGATGAATTCCGAGACGGTCTTCATGTGCCAGAGGTGGCTCTCGGAGTTCCAGGCCTTGCCTTCGGTGGCGAGCACGTGGAAAGGCGCTATGCGGTAGCCGTCCGGACTCTTGACATCCCAGCAGTAGCGGCGGTAGGCGGCGGCATACGATTCCAGGGCATCCAGGCGGGACTCGAAACGCTCGAGGAGCCCGTCCAGGTCGACCTTCGCCTCCGGAGTGTCTGAGGGCGCGGCGCCCTTGAGGGCGGCCGCCGCGTCCCGGATGGCATCGGTCGCGGCCACGAGTCCCGTGCGTCCGGCGCGGCCGACGGCGGCGTACTGGTCCTCGATGAGTTTTCGGGCCTTGGCGGACCAAGGCATCAGCTCGCAGTCCAGGCAGACCCAGCCGGTAGCGAACCGTTCCCAGAAGTCGGATGCGTCCAGTACCGCCCGGAGCCGAGAGAGGAGAGCGCCCTCTTCTGCCCCGCCACCTTCGGAGCCGCCCTCGAAGAATCGCCTCCCCGTCCGGGTGTAGATGATGCCGGAACTCCCGTCGGTGACGCCGAAGCGCTTGGCGGCGATAGCGGCGTCCCGGCACGTCACGATCACCGCCCGCGAACCCATGTGCTTCTCCTCGCAGACGACCGCGGCCGCCCCCCTGGACCTGTAGTAGGCGAAAGCCTCGGCAGGGTGCTCCAGAAAATCCGGAAGAGGGCTGGCCTCGCACGGGGACATCGTGGGCGGCAGGTAGATGAGCCAGTGGGGATCTGCGGCGAAGCGGCTCATGACCTCAAGCGCCGCGGCGGAGCTTTCGGCGCCGATCTTCACTTCCCGGCGCAGACGGGTGGCAATGCGCATCTGCCCCAGGACATCGTCCACGCGGAGCATGCCGTCCTCGGCAGGGCGACTGGCCAGGAGCGGTTTGACAGGCTGGTGGTAGACGGCCTTGGCGGTGACCTGCTCGAAGGAGTCCTCGGGGTACCGATAGGCTGTGAGCTTGCCCCCGAACACGCAGCCCGTGTCCACGCAGATGGTGTTGTTGACTTTCTCCGGCTCTGGCACCGCGGTATGGCCGTAAACCACCAGCGCCTTCCCTCGGTATTCGTCGGCCCACGGCAGGCGCACGGGGAACCCGAACTCGTCGGTCTCGCCCGTGGTCTCGCCGTAGATGCAGAAATCGCGGACGCGGGCGCTGGCCCGCCCCTGGTACTTCTCCTTGAGGCCGGCGTGCGCCACCACGAGCTTCCCGCCGTCCAGCACGTAATGGCTGACGAGGCCGCCGAGGAAACCTTTGACCTCCGAGACGAACGGCGCGTCCTGCGACTCCAGCTCGTGGAGCGTCTTCGTGAATCCGTGGGTGGGCTTCACCTCCCCGCCGCCGAGTTTCCTCAAAAGCTTCACGTCATGGTTTCCCGGGACGCACAGCGCGGTCCCGGCCCGGGCCATGCCCATCGCGAGGCGGAGGACACGGACGTTTTCGGGACCCCTGTCGCACAGATCCCCCAGAAACACGGCCTTGCGGCCGAAGGGAGGGGACGCGGCGCAGGCCTCCGGGTCGACCGAGTACCCGAGCCTGGCGAGAAGTTCGCAGAGCTCGCCGTAGCAACCGTGCACGTCCCCGATTATGTCGAACGGGCCGGCTTCGCCGCGCTTGTCGTTCCACAGGGGCCGGCGTTCGATCCTGGCGGACTCGACCTCCTCCGGGGTCTTCAGGACGGACACGAAGCGGAACCCTTCCGCGCGGAGCGAGCGGACCGAGCGCCGGAGCTGGTCGCACTGGCGTTTGACCACGGCTGCGGGCACCGTCCGATCGGCGCGTTCGGAGTTACGCTCCTGGCAGAGCCTCTCCGGCAGGTCAAGAACGATGGCTGCGGCGTGGCAGTCCTGATCCTTTGCGAGCTTCAGGACCGCCGCCCTCGCGTCCCGCTGGACGTTGGTAGCGTCCACTACGGTAAGCCGCCCCAAGTCCAGCCGCTTGTTGGCGATGAAATAGAGAGTCTCGAAGGCCTGCGGGGTGACCTTCTGGTCCGTCTCGTCGTCCGCGATAAGGCCTCGGAAAAAGTCCGATGACAACACCTCGGTGGGGAGGAAGTGTTTCCTGGCGAAGGTGGACTTTCCGCTTCCGGACGCGCCGACGAGGGCGACTACGGCCAGTTCGGGGATATCTATCAGCATGGTTCGGGGATCTCTAGCGGCACGGTTCGGGGATCTCTATCGGCACGGTGCGGGTATCTCAGTCGGCACGGTTCGGGTATCTCAGTCGGTATGGTTCTGGAGGTCACTTTCAAGATATCGTGAAAACCGCCATCTGCGTCGGCGTTCCGTGATCGGGGTCAGAGTCGCCTATGTCGCCGAACTCGCACCCGTAGCCGAAGCGCTCAGAGATCTTTGTGACCCAGTCGCGGAACTCCGCGCGGGTCCATTCGAAGCGGTGGTCAGGGTGACGCAGGGCGCCCGGCGGGAGGCCGGGATAATTCGCGTTGTACTCCCTGTTGGGGGTGGTCAGGACGATGACGCGGGGCCTCGCCTTCCCGAAGACGACCCCGGCGAAAGCCTCCAGCCGGGGAGGGTCCAGATGCTCTATCACCTCCACGGCGCAGGCGGCATCGAAGCCCTCCAGCCGGGAGTCGCGGTACGTGAGCCCGCCCTGGAACAGCCGCACCCGCTCGCGCAGGGCGTCACCGGCGTCCTTGAGCCTGAGCCTCTCCTCGGCCCTGGCGAGGGCGGCGTGGGAGGCGTCCATGCCGACGATGAGCGTGAACTGCGGATCCTTCGCGAGCTGGGCCATGAGGCGACCGTCCCCGCAACCGAGGTCGATCGCCTTTTTGACGTTCCGGGCCTTGAGTTCCCGCGCCACCCGCTCAAGCCTCCGCGCGTTCAGGTCGAGTGCCGCCGTCGGCTCCCCGGTCGGGCAGACAGGAAGGATTTCCCCGTCCGTGGCGTTTGCCTCCGCGAGCCTTTCCAGGGCCATGTTCACGAGCGGGCGCTGGCGCTTCAGGAAGCGGCGAGCGATGAATCCCTTCTCCGGGTGGTCCGGGAGCCAGTCCTCGCCGAGGCGGACGAGCTTGTCGACCTCGTCGGCGCCGACCCAGTAGTGCTTCTGCCTGTCGAATACCGGGATGAGCACGTAGAGGTGGCGGAGCAGATCGCGCAGGCGTTTCCTGCCGCGGAGGGTCAGGTTCACGTGGCCGCTTTCGCCCCAGGCGGGGAAGCTCTCGTCGGCCGGGAAGGTCTCGCAGGAGATCTCGTATCCCAGCGGCCCGAAAACCCGCTCGAGCATCGTTCGCCCGTCCCGGCACGGCTGCATGACGACCTTGGCGGTCAGGTCCAGGGGAGAGTCCGCGAGCTCCTGTCGGGATTCGGAGCGGCCCGACATCGCCGTGCCGTAGACCTGCGAGATGGCCACGCTCATGAACGACGACGACGCGTAGGGGCGATCGTTCACGTAGTCGAACAGCCCGCCGCCTCTGGCCCCGTCCTTGCCCCGGACAAGCCCGATCGGGTCGATGTCCAGGAGCAACGCCGCCGTGGCGCGGCGCTCGGAGAGCTCCGGATAGAAGACGTAGGCCCTGCCGTGGCTCACTTTGAATTCTTGTGGCCGGTAAGGATTCTTGTGAAGGAGATATCCAAGGTCAGCAGCGTTCTCGCCCTCGTAGGTTATCGTGAGAAGCACCTCTTCCAACCTCCTTCGGTCTGCCCGGCCCGATTTGGAGCCGTCATCCCATCATCCATCGCCCATCGTCCCGTCTTTAACATCATTCCATCATCAGGGTTCAGATTATGGATGGCCGTAATGGTTTACAGGCGGGGTCGCCCGCGCGGTGGCATCGAAACGGCGAAGATCTGACCCTAGCGGCTCCGGGCAGGCTCAGTCCCTGCCCAACGTCGGGGCGGCTCGGGGATCGATCAATCTCCCATCGATGCGTGAGGCCGTTTCGACAGATGACCGAGATGCCGTAAGACGGCGTACAAGTTAACACACCGGTTCCTGGCCCGCAAGTTTTCCCCCGATTGCCAGCGACCTCGGCGATTTGGCGAGCAACGGCCAGCGCCGTCGGCCTCAGGGAGGATGCTCTTCCGAAGCGTGAGCAAAGGACAGCGCCACAGTCTTGTCATTTTCGACAGGTGGGCATCTGTAGGGCTGTCAGAATCTCCCGCATAAGGCTTTCTATAGCCCGGTTCAGGCAGAGCGCCTCCACCGGGAATCGGCTAAGGTCTCGGGGCAGAAACAGTATGATGTCTTCGGGAATTCCGTCAAAGGCGGGACTCCCCTCCAGGTCGTTGCTGGATTGACAGATCAGTGGCGACGGAGCATTCCAACAGGGTGCATTGTAACGGCGGGCACGGTAGTGATAAGTTTTTATGCCGGATGTGTGGCTCTTGGCGGCATGATTCCTGGCGGAATAGGGCTCGGTGCGGCAGATGCTTCCTGAACATCGGGCGGGTTCAGGACAGCAGAAGGGATCGGAGTTGCGTGGATGTTCAGGCACCAAGAGGTACTTGGGCAGTCGACGGGGTAAAATCAGCAGTTTTACCTAAAGAGTGTTTTTCGGAATCACCGTGTGAACAGGGAGGATTTTCAGGCTGCTGTATAGTGTAAGATCAAAGGATTATTCTGAATGACCATACAGGCCGTTTAGCGTATAATTGTCTGCATGGTCGGGGCCCGTTACGGCGGCAAGGGCCGGTTCGCGGGTCCTGAAAAGCTTGCTCATTTTTGATTTCGACCTTGGCCGGGGTAGAGTCGGCGGCTCATACGGGGCGGACGGCTGTCGGCGAGCGTACCGGGCGACCGTACCGGGACGGGGGACCAGGGATGAAGGAAAGACCCTCATTAGGGGAGCTTTTTCGGTTGGCCCGGTTGGGAGGCCTTCCCGCGTCATTCGACGGCTGGAGGACCCGCGACCGCGTGGGGCGCTCCGTGGCCCATGCCGCGGCGGAGGCCGGTCGTCTGCCTACGGGTTTCAAGGATTGGGGCATCCGTGACCGCCATGGCCGGACCGTGGCTCACGCGGCCGCCGGTTCGGGCTCGCTCCCCGACGGTTTCGAATTATGGGAGCTCTCATATGGCTGCGGCATCACCGTCGCGCACACGGCGGCCACGTGCGGATGCCTTCCCTTGGGGTTCGACCGCTGGGAGTTGACTAGCCTCGGCGGCTGGAGCGTGGCGCACGCGGCCGCGAAGGCGGGCTCGCTCCCTGAAGGCTTCTGGCGCTGGGAGATAGCGGCCATCGATGGCTGGACGGTGGCTCACCAGGCCGCTCGCTCCGGAATGTTGCCTCTCGGCTATGGGCTCTGGAAGCTCGCGGACCGCATCGGGTGGACAGTGGCACATGAGGCTGCCCGCTGGGGCCACATGCCGCAGGACTTTTCCCACTGGGAGCTCAAGACCCGGAGCGGCTGGAGCGTCGCGCACGTGGCTGCGGAGCAGGGGCACCTTCCCGAGGGCTTTCGCGGCTGGGGGATCTCGGACGGGCGCGGGCGTACCCCTTTCCACGCAGCGGCCAGGGGGGGGCACCTGCCGACCGGTTTCGACCGCTGGGAACTGGCGGACCGGAACGGTTACACCGTGGCGCACGCCGCAGCGGAAAGGGGGACGCTGCCGGACGGCTTCGACCGCTGGGAAATCGAGGACGGCAAGGGTCGGACCGTGGCGCTCGCCGCGGCGGAAAGGGGGACGTTGCCCGCCGGCTTCGACCGCTGGGAAATCGACGACGGCAAGGGCCGGACCGTGGCGCACTTCGCGGCGGGAAGGGGGACGTTGCCCGCCGGCTTCGACCGCTGGGAAATCGAGGACGGCAAGGGCCGGACCGTGGCGCACTTCGCGGCGTGGAAACGGATCCTACCAGAGAGCTTCGACCGCTGGGAACTTGTCGACCGGCTAGGGAGGACCGTGGCGCACGTCGCGGCGAAAAACTGGAGCCTGCCCGAGAGCTTCGACCGCTGGGAGATGTCTGATAAAGAGTTTCACACGGTAGCTCACGAGGCGGCCCTAGCCGGGTGCCTTCCGGAGAGGTTCACCCGCTGGGGGCTGTCGGATATCTCGGGCAGGACGGTGGCACATGTCGCAGCTGCCGTCGGATGCCTACCGGACGGCTTCGAGCGCTGGGAGCTCGCCGATCACCGGGGCTTCACAGTGGCTCACGTCGCCGCGCATAAAGGCTCCTTACCCGAAGGCTTCGACCGCTGGGAACTCGCGGATCTGGAAGGTTGGAGCGTTGCCCACTCCGCCGCCAGCGCCGGGTGTCTCCCCGATGGCTTCGACCGCTGGGAAATTAAGGATTCCCGCCTTGGCGATACCGTGGCCCATGCCGCCGCGGAGTCCGGAAAACTCCCCGAAGGATTTTCACGCTGGGACCTCGTGAACGACAACGGCGTTACGGTGGCGCATCTGGCCGCGGAAAATGGCACACTTCCGGAGGGATTCGATAGGTGGGATCTCAAGGACAGTAGGTGTTCCACCGTGGCGCAGGCAGCTGCCGAAGCGGGCAAGCTGCCCGAAGGGTTCGATCGCTGGGACATGCTGGACGACGGTGACGACTGGCTCGGCAGGACCCTGGCGCACCTGCAGCTCTCTAAGAACGGATTCCTGCCGCCGGGTTTCGATCGCTGGGAACTCACGGACAGGAGAGGGTGGACGGTCGCGCATGGCGCCGCCGTCCTGGGAGCCCTGCCGGCAGGCTTCGACCTTTGGGAACTCCGCGACGGGAAAGGCTGGTCGGTGGCGCACGCCGCGGCCAAGGCGGGCGAGTTGCCGGAAGACTTCCGCCGTTGGGAGATTTCCGACCGCAACGGGTGGACAGTGGCGCACTCTGCGGCCGGCGCCGGAATCCTTGCGGACGGCTTCGAGGGCTGGAGGACCGCGGACAGGCTGGGGTTCACGGTCGCGCACGCGGCGGCTTGGGCCGGCGAGTTGCCGGATGGATTCGACGCCTGGGAACTCTCCGCCTTCGACGGCACTACAGTGGCGCACTTTGCGGCAGAGCAAGGGAATTTGCCCGAAGGATTCGTACTCTGGGGGCTAGCGGACGTTCGCGGTAGGACGGTAGCCCACGCGGCAGCGTCAAACGGCAATCTGCCGGATGGCTTCGCCGAATGGGATCTTGCGGACCAGGACGGCATTAGCGTGGCCCACTTCGCGGCATTGGCGGGCACGCTTCCGGAGAAATTCGGGGCCTGGGGGATCGCGGACGCCCGCGGCTGGACGGTGGCGCATGCGGCGGCGTCCGCAGGCCATCTCCCCGCCGACTTCGACTTCCGGGGACTTGCCGGTGCCGGAGGCATCGCGGCGACGCAGGCGTATGGACTCCCCGGTTCATCCAATTCCGAGGACGCGGGGGAGAAGGGACACGCCGGCCCCCTTGAGCGGCAGTCCCCCGACGTGCTTGTCGCGGAGGAGCTCAACAGGGCCTGGGTCGCCGAAGTGATCAGGGACGCCTGGCCGCCCGTGCCTCCCGATGTGGCCGCCTCATTCCTCGCGAAGCCGTCAGAGCCCGGGGAACCTGTCGGCAAGGTGCCCGACAAGCGCCTCGAGCTTTCCCCGGAATGCGTTCCCGTCGACATCGTTTTCAGACTCGCCCGCGAGGGCCGTCTGCCTGTCGGGTTTTCGCTCTGGGACCTTGCTGACGAGAAATACCGTACGGTTGCCCATGAGGCCGCCGGGGCCGGACAGTTGCCGGTGGGTTTCTGCATGTGGGAGCTTGCGGACGAGGAAGGCACGACGGTCGCGCACGAGGCGGCATCGGCGGGCATCCTTCCCGACGGTTTCCGGGGCTGGGAGATCGCTGACAGGCGTGGGCGTACGGTCGCCCATGCGGCCGCCGCGGCTGGCATGTTGCCCGACGACTTCGATATGTGGGATCTGGCGGACCATGGCGGCTGGACCGTCGCCCACTCCGCAGCCCAGGAGGGTTGCCTGCCCCCTGGTTTCGATCGCTGGGACCTGGCCAATAAGTACGGAGAGTCGGTCGCCCATGTCGCGGCAGACTACGGGCACCTGCCGATCGGGTACGACCGCTGGGAGATCCGGGACAAGGGTGGGCGAACGCCTGCCCATAAGGCGGCAAGATACTGGAAGCTCCCTCCAGGCTTCGGCCGCTGGGAGCTCGCCGACGATTGGGGCCAAACCGTGGCTCATGTGGCCGCAGAGGAGGGGTGCCTCCCCGTCTCCTTCGATCTCTGGGACCTAGAAGACAGGGACGGAGTGACAGTGGCGCAGGCGGCGGGACGCCCGCCCCTCCCCCCGGCGCCCGGCTCGCCGCCCAGGATCGTCGAACGGGCGACGGAGAACATGTCCCGGGACGAGATCTTCGATCTGGCGCGGGAAGGACGGCTACCGGATGGCTTTTGCCGCTGGCAGATCAAGGGCTACTACAACATCACCGTCGCGCACGTCGCCGCTTCATTCGGGCCCCTGCCCGAGGGATTCGACCGCTGGGAACTCATGGACGTCGACCACCAGTCCGTAGCCCACGTGGCGGCCATGCACGACCGGTTGCCCCCGGACTTCGACCGCTGGGGGCTCGAGGACAGGCCCGGTCGCACCGTGGCCCATATGTTGGCCGCGCGCGGCACCCTTCCGCCGGGGTTCTGCCACTGGCACATCGCCAACCGCCACAGCTGGACGGTGGCGCACGAGGCGGCTTCGAGACGCCTCCTTCCCCCAGGGTTCGATCGCTGGGAAATCGCCACCAACACCGGTTGGACGGTGGCACACGAGGCCGCTCAACAAGGCATTCTTCCCGCCGGGTTCGACCGTTGGGGTCTTTCGGATAAGACGGGCAGGACCGTAGCCGATGTGGCGCTGAAGTCCGGGCACACGCCCAAAGTCTCAAGAAGCCGCTGAACCGCCTCCCGCCACCTGGGTAGGCCTGTCGCACGATCGGTTTTTCCGCCAATCGCTTTTTAGCCCGATGATGCCGATCCTGGCCACGTTTGTCCTACGAACCAGGTGCGCCGATCCGACAAGGCACCTCCCCGCCAGGTGCCCGGTCCTCACCGCCGGATCAAGGTGGCATCCCAGATGACTGCCAACCTGCCAGACTTTCGATTGCAGACCTGCTCACCTTCCCTCATTTCATCATTCCCTCATTCGGTCTTTCCCTCATTCCCTCTTTCCTCCCATTCTGGTTTCTTGAATGATTGCTCGCCTTTAAACGCGGTCGCCCGTCTGCCGTGCCCGTAACCGGCAGGGATGCCGCAGGAACCGCTCGACCGCCCAATCGGCGTATACCGTTGCGCACTCGGACTGAGCTTCCAGCCGGACATCAGTCACGGGTGCCCCTCCGTCGGTCAAGGGACGCGAGCGGGCATGGCCCCTGTCCCGCCTGACGCAAACAGGGGCCCGGCTCATCACGGAGAGACCGGGTGTGATATAATTGCCCCGCCTTTACTCCTGTCCCGGACCCTCCAGGGCCGCAGGCCTCCAGCTCCGAGGCCAGGGTGATACAGGCGGCCCGCCTTCCGGCGGGCGAAATCCGGCGAAACGGCGAGGTCACCTTGCGAGTCCTTTCGGGCATCCAGCCTTCGGGCAGGCTGCATATCGGCAACTACTTCGGCATGATGAGGTCCATGATAGGCTGGCAGGAGAGAAGCGAGCTCTTCTGCTTCATCGTGAACCTTCACGCGCTCACCTCGCTCACGGACGGGAAGATCTTGGCCGCCAACACACTGGAGGCGGCCACCGACTTCCTGGCCCTGGGGCTGGACCCGGACAGGGCCCGCTTCTGGGTGCAGGGGGACGTGCCGGAACACTGCGAGCTGACCTGGATCCTCCACAACCACACCTCGATGGGGCTTCTGGAGCGGAGCCACTCCTTCAAGGACAAGGCCGCCCGTCGCGAGACACCGCACCACGGGCTCTTCTCCTACCCCGTGCTGATGGCCGCCGACATCCTCCTCTACCAGGCGGACCTGGTGCCGGTGGGCAAGGACCAGAAGCAGCACCTGGAGATCACCCGCGACATAGCGGGGACCTTCAACCACGTCTACGGGCCCGTCTTCAAGCTGCCCGATGCCGCGATAGACCCGGATCTCGCCACAGTGCCAGGCATAGACGGCCAGAAGATGAGCAAGAGCTACAACAACGCGATTGACATCTTCACGGACAAGCCCACGCTCAAGAAGCGCGTGATGGCCATCAAGACCGATGCCCGGGCGGTGGAGGACGTGAAGGATCCGGACGCGTGCAACCTGTTCGCCATAGCCCGGCTGTTTCTGGACGCGGAAGCCGAAAGCGAGCTGCGCGCCCGCTATCTGCTGCCCGGGCTCAAGTACGGCGAGGTGAAGCAGGAGCTTGTGGAGACCGTCTGGGACTACTTCGCTCCCTACCGTGACAGGCGAGAGGATCTTGCCTCCCGCCCCGGCTACGTCCGCGATGTGCTGACCGAAGGAGCCAGGAAGGCCAGGGAGGTGGCCTCGGTCACCATGGACGTCGTCCGCGAGAAGACCGGGCTCAAGTACTGACCTTTCCGGGCTCCTCCTCCTGAGCGGCATATCGAAGCCGTTTCGATGCCGCGTTTTAGAGTCCGAAGGAAAAATCTGCCCCAGTCCCTGTCGTCCTCAGGGATCGGGCGGGCTATCCGCAGATTTCACGCCACCATCATCCCTCTTCACATAAGAAGCTGAGGAAGCGCTGGAAGGAGTGTCCTCCGGGAGAGCGATTCTTCTCCGGGAAGAGTGCCCTCCGTTGGAGCGAGGCCACTCCGGGAAGACAGTCCTCCGTGGGGGCGATGCCACTCCGGGAAGACTGTCCTTCTGGGGGCGCGATGCCACACCGGGAAGAGTGTCCTCCGGGGGGATGCCTTCCCGGGAAGGGTATCCGCCGGGGAACTGTTGTAGCGGTGCTGGAAATTCAGGACAGGCATTGTATGTGCCATGCATCACATCGGAAGACCTTGTAAATCAGGATGATTGAGACTGTCACATCTAAAGCTTTTAAAATATATGATTTGATTTACGATTGCAAAGATAAAGCTTGTATCTACAAGGAATTCGTTGCGACTGGTAGGGAAAGCCTTACAAAAAAAACCGATTTATGTGTCGTTGCCGGAAAATCTTTTAAGGATGGGTGAAACGTTGCATCCGCAGCAGGAATGCTTATCCGGCAGGGGAATGGGGTGATAGCATCGGCAAATCGTGTCCGCCATGCCGCACGAGAGAGCTGGTGTTGCGGCCGGTTCGCTTTTAGTCTAGAATGCCCGGGTTCACACACAATGCGCCATGCGGGAGACACGCCCTCGTCGGCATCTTTTAGCCTTACTGGCCGACCTTGCCAGACTGGTCATGCGGCTCGTACCCCGCCCGTTATCCCTGATTCTGCACCCAGCCCGCAGGATGCGACTCATGCTGGACTTTTACAGGCCCGTAGGCAGCAAATCACCGTTCTCGATTCTGATCGCCTTGGCATCGGCATCGACCGGCTACGTCCTCGCGCCCCTGTACGCCACTGTTCTCTTGTACTCGCCGATCGTGTACGTCAACGCCATCGCGCTCGTCTGCTACGGCACCCTCACGGGGCTTGCCGGAGGCATGGCGGCAAAGCTGACCCGAACCCTGAATCCGCCTCTGGCGGGAGGTCTCGCGATGTTGGGGGGATGGGTCGGCTTCATCCTGTCCTGGAGCGCGTGGCTCTCGCTCATCCGGAACTTCGGCGGGACGGTGTCTCCGGACTACAGGGCCGTCCTTGATTTTCTTATGATTCCCCCCTTATGGAACGAACTCGCCCTGCATCCGAGGGAGTTTCTGGAAGCCGCGATCGTTGCGAACGGCCAGGGTGCCTGGAGCGTCGCCATGGTCGGCCGCGTGAGCGGGATACCGCTCCTGTGCGTCTGGATAGCGGAGTTTCTGATCTTTTCTTACCTCTGCGCCAAGGTGGCGTCGCGGGGGGCCTGGGCCCCATACTCCCACGAGGCTCGCGCATATCTCCGGAAGGAGCCCAGGCTCAGCCGCGGGGTGGTCATCCCTGAAGACATAGGTCAGTACGCGGTGGTTCAGCACGGCCTCATGAACGGGGATCTCACCTACCTCTCCGTGGCCCCCGTGGTCCGCCACGGCGATCCGGGGTTCTATGTGGCCCTGAGCTCCCATGAAAAGGCTCCCTGGGGGGTGGCCGAGGTCACCTGCCTCGAGCCCAGGGGGAGGAGGCTGGCCAGAAGGGCGGTGGCCGACCGCGTCATCCTGACGGCGGTGGTCATGCGATCCCTACGAGCCCGTCTGGGTTAAAGTCATGGAATGCCTGCTTCTTTCCCATGCAGTCCATGGCAAAAACCTAATATTGCGCGGATTGACCCAGAACCCGAAAAGTTGTAGAATACGTAAGGTGCTTGGATGTACACGTGTCATTTTATGGAGAGTTACAGCCGATAGGAGGACCCGATGAACTTACAATTGCCCACCCTCCCCGTCGGCTGGCAGCTTTTTGAAGAACTAAGGCTCAATAACGCCGTCTACGTCGATAAGACGATGTATCTTCCGATGTTGCGGAAGTCGGGCAAGTTCGTCTTCTGTGCCCGGCCTCGCCGTTTCGGCAAGACGCTTACGGTCCACGCCTTGGACGCCTACCACTCGGGCAGGAGGGAACTTTTCCGGGGACTCGCGGCAGAGGAGCACATGAGCTCCAACGTTTTCACTTCGCGACCGGTCATCAGACTGGACATGAACAGGGTAGCGGGTAGCCGCAACTTGGATATTTTGGAAGGGAAAATCAACGATGTTCTTGGAGATAACGCGAAACGGCATAGTGTCGCTCTTAACGGGGCCGATTCCGCAGGGTTATTTTTTTCCATTTTAAGGGATGTCCATGAAGCAAACGGAAAAAAAGTTGTTCTCCTGATCGATGAATACGATGCGCCGATCATCAAGCTTATCGAGAGGGAAAGGATCGTGTACGATGAGCGTCTCCTTGCCGATACGCGACTCGTAATACGTGAATTTTATTCCCAAATCAAATCCGCAGAAGAGCACATCGAGTTCGCCTTCATCACAGGAGTCACAAAATTTTCCAGGATGGGCATGTTTTCCTTGATCAATAACCTGGTCGATATCTCGATCCGTCCTGAATTCGCCTCTTTCATGGGGTACACTCAGGAGGAGCTGGAGGATGTTTTCGCACCTTTTATACGTAGTATCGCTTTGGAGCGCGGGAAGAGCGAAAAGTATCTCCTGGATGCCATCCGTGACTATTACGACGGGTTTTCATTCGATGGGAAAACGATGCTGTACTGCACGTTTTCGATACTCTCATTTTTCGCCGATGCTCAATCATTCATTTCCAATGGGCAATTCGCAAATTATTGGATGGAATCCGGTTCCAACACGCTCGTCAGAAAATTCCTGAAAGACAAGGCCATCAC
>JAISFS010000181.1 GCA_031263485.1 Deltaproteobacteria bacterium
TCCACCACGCGAAGGTCCTAAAGCGGGCGGTCAGGAGGCACGGGACCGGGGCCATGGCGCAGGTTCAAGCCCTGAGCGGAAGATCCGGCCGGACGCGGGCCGAAGCGGGTCCGTCTTGCGTTTACGCCTTGTCTTACCTGAAATTCACCGGCAAGCAGCCACGTGAGCCGGAGCATGCCGACAGGCTCGGCGGAGGCAACCGAATCTGTCGGATCCCTTCGGTTCCCCGCGTCCACTCCCCTGCAGGCAGCCGTATGGAACCCCGGCACCTCCTATGGCGGATGCGCCATCCTCCATCGGAGCCGGGAGAGCCCGGATGGCTTTGGCGGGGCCGTATCAGCAACCCTGCCGCCGACCGGCGGTTGCATGGCTTGAGACGCCGACGACCGGCCCGAATCCGGCCGTGGCGGCGGCGAACCAGCAACGGTCCGTGAAGGATAATTGTAAGTCGTCCATCCGCGGATGGCAACAAGTCATGGAACGGTGTACCGCACATTGCGAGGCCGCAGGTGCCTCGGCGCGTCGCGATTGCCCCTGACCGCGACCGGCAAGCCTTAAGACTGACGTGATCCTGGTCCGGCCATCGGCTATCGGGTTTCAGGGAAAGCTATTCTCGGATTTCACGCCGAGAGTCAAGTGAGATCGTCTGCCCCTTGATCCTGATCTCGACGTCCGTCTCGCTTCCGTCCTTCTTGAAGCGGCAGGCAACGATATTCCTTTCCTTCCTGCCGATGACCAGCGTGACCAGAATTGGGTTGTCCAGGCTACGACCGTAGCCTTTTCCGAGCATCTGGCGCATTCCCGCCCGGACGGCCGCGTCGGCACCCTTGGCATCCTCCGCCTTTTAAGCTCTATGACGTACTCCTTGTCGCCGTAAGTCGCCTCCAGGTCGAGGTCGCCGATGCTCTCCGGCTTCTCCGGAGTCACCTTGGCCCAGGCCATCCAAAGGCAGGCGTGCAGTATGGAACGGTAGAAGCTCTCACCTTTCTCCCTCATCAGCCTCTCGGTTAAAATCCCGGCCAACTTCCATCGCATTTCCTCCGGAAAGTCATCGGGTGCCGTCTCGATGATGGCGTTTTCAACGCTCTCCGCCCGAGGCTCACGATTGGAGTCAGCATGGTCAAGGTGGATTATTCCGTCGAGAACACGCGTGAAGACGTTGACCATGCCGGGAACATCTGCGTTAGCGAGGTGCTGCCTCAGATCTCGCCCTGACTGGCTGATGTCGGACCAGCCGGGATTGATGTTCTGGAGGAAGAGTGCTGAAACGGCCGACCGGACCTCGCGGTTGGGATAGCGCAGAACAAACGCCTCGCCGCTCTCCGCCGCCTCGCCGCTCTCCACCCTAAGGGTCAAGTAGCCTGCCTGGAAAAGAAATCCTGCCGGTGTAGTGCTATCTATTTCTCCAGGATTTCTGACGAAATCCAGATCGACTTTGTAACCCTGGAACTGGTCGAAAGTGAAGGCCTTGTCTTTCATAAATTTCCTGACGAGCGTGTTGGACCCGGATTCCATCCAATAATTTGCGAATTGTCCATTGGAAATGAAGGATTGAGCGTCGGCTAAAAATGAGAGTATCGAAAACGGACAATATAGCATCTTCTTCCCATCGAATGAAAACCCGTAGTAATAGTCACGGATAGCATCCAAAAGATACTTTTCGCTCTTTCCGAGCTTCACAGCGATATTCCGTAAGAAGGGTGCGAAGTTAGTCTCCAACTCTTCCTGGGTGTACCCCATGAATGAAGCGAATTCTGGACGGACCGAAATATCAACAAGATTATTGAGCAGGGAAAACATGCCCATCCTGGAAAATTTTGTAACGCCCGTGATGAAGGCGAACTCTATATGCTCTTCGGCGGATTTAATCTGGGAATAAAATTCACGGATGACGAGTCGCGTTTCGGCAAGCAGACGCTCATCGTATACGATCCTTTCCCTCTCGATAAGCTTGATGATCGGTGCATCGTACTCATCAATCAGGAGGATAACCTTATTTCCGCTTGAACTGTGGACATCCTCAATAAGACATACAAACGCTTCGGCTGAATCGGCACCCGTCAGGTGAACTTCGTGCCGCTTGGCATTTACCCCGAGACGCCCCTTGATTTTTTTTCCCAGAATCCTAATGCTGCGTGAGCCTGCCACCGCGCTCATGTCCAAGCGGATGACCGGTCGCGCGATGAAATCGGGGGAACTCATATGCTCCTCAGCGGCGAGTCCCCGGAAAAGTTCCTCCCTGCCCGAGTGGTAGGCGTCCAAGGCGTGGACCGTAAGCGTCTTGCCGAACCGGCGAGGGCGGGCGCAAAAGACGAAGTCGCCCGCCTCTCTTAACATCGGGAGATACCGCGTCTTATCAACGTAGACGGCATTTTTCTGCCGCAACTCTTCAAACAGCTGCCAGCCAACAGGAAGGGTGGGCAATTGTGGGGTCATCGGATACTCCCGACAAATGTCAGTCTTCACGGACAGGCACGAGCTTATCCCGACCGTGATTTTATTGTACAACTTTACGGATTCTATGTCAATCCGCAGATTATCAATAGCCCATTATCGAAGTTCTGCCATGGACGGCACGTGGAGGAAGCAGGCACGCCAGGACCCAAGGTCGGGGGCTTTCCATCGAGCAGCAATAATGGATCCCCATCGATGGCACTCGGTCGGACTATTGGGCGATTTTCCCGCCCGGGGGCGCATCGGGCAGGCCCCTGAACAGCATTAAGCATTATCAGGAGGGGTTCGGGCGCGTTCTGGTTAGACATAAATGACGCCATCGTAATAAACCGGCGCGGGATTCATGTTGAGGAACCGGATGGGGCGGCGGTCCTGACAGGGCGGCTGGACAGCCATGACCCTATAACTGGTACGTTTTGCCTAATCTTCAGCCTCCTTGAGGCCAATGACCAGGGGGCGTTGCCAGTCCCGTGTCACCGTTCCGATTTGTTACGGTTCCGTCATGAATCAGGCGATCACCCTCGGTGTCTGGCCCTATCCTCAGAGGCTCAACGCTGACAGGATGCGGATCGATACGCTTGCCGTTAGCTCAATCGAGATCTCCAGCAGGGTTCCGGGCGGCGTCAGGGAACGGGAGTTGTCGGCGGGGGCGGACCTGCGGACCTCGCAGATGCCCCCGAAGTACCTCATGCATGCCAAGTTCAGGTCGAAGAGTCTCGCCCGCGGGGTTGAACCGCCCGTCCAAAGCGATTTTTTGACACGTTTCCCGCAGTCTAGTTTCCATCGATGACGGGGGCTCCCCCGTCCCTGAGCCGGGCGAAGCAATACTCTGATTTGATTGTCGCCGCTCAGAGGAGGCTGTCCTCCAGCTACTTCCGCCCGAATGTTTCGGACAGGCACTTCCCGGTCAGGCTTGCGAACATGGAGGCGCGATTGACGACGATGCTTGCCTCGAAGAGGCCGTCCCAGTGGGACGGCTGGCAACCCCCTACCAACCCCGCCGCGAGTTTCATCTAGCACCCCCAGTGGAGGTCATCAGCTCGTGTGATGGGAGCTGACTGCCGTAATCCACAGGTCTACTGCGAGGTCCTCCCCAGATTCTGCCTCCCTTCGGTGCCCTTTGACGCTATGGATTCCGAGACCGCGAAACGGTCCCGGCACCCTCAGTCACCCACTCAATCATCCTGGACCTACCGTAGGCCAACGCGCGGAACAACCGGCAACGATACGCGCCGGCCGGTGGCTAGCCGAAGTCAGGAACGCCGATACGGCGTGACACGCCGCGACGGTATCCCCTTCCGGTCCCCCACAGCGTCCGCACACGTCATCCGGCCGAGCATCTGCACCGCTGTGAGGATGGCGTTCCATTTCAGTGACTCCTCCGCGAATTCGCAGAAGACCCAGTGCGCACTGCTCATCCGCAGGGTCACGCCGTGCGGGGTCGCATCGATCCGATGCGGGGGCTCGCGAACCCCAGCCCGAGATGCACTCCGCCTTGGCGAGGATGGCCCGGACGAGCCTCCTGACCGCTCTGGTCCGCCGCTCAGGGGCGGAGAGTCGCTTGCCCGCGGTCAGAATCAAGTGGAGAGCTTACGAAATTTTTTAAGCTTATCGGGCTGATCGGGCTTCTTGGATTGTCAGGCTGGTGGGCTTCTCGGGATTGTTGAACCTCTTGGTTTTCTTGAGCCTGTCGGATTTCACGACTCACAAAGGGCTTGCTTCGGCGAACCCCGGCGGCGGGACGTGGCGACAAACGTGTGGAGGAAACCGTGAACAGGATAGCGACAAAGGGCAACCCGGAACGCCAGTTGGCGGAGGGCAACCCGATGGAGACAGCCCGGAGAAGCCACGCCAGGAGGAACAGCCCTGGAAAGAACGCCATGCTAAACCGAACCAGGATTGTCGACCGGCGCGAGACGGCCCATCTAAACATCCATCGGAACCCCAGGCCTGGAAGACGGCCGTGCGGAAGCAACGCCGGGTATAGGCGCGCTCGAAAGGCACCCTGTAGAAATCTCCCCCGTAAGGCCAGGCCGGGAGACGGCTCCGCGAAGCCGCGCTCTGATGACCCACCCGCGAAGGGATATCCTGCGAAACTGGAGCCGAAAGGGTTACCCGCATATGGTGGGACCGGCAAATGGCCGCCGATAGGCAAGACCGCGAGCTGCGGCGCTGCCAAGCCTCGCCTGAAAGAGAATCCCGCGAAGGCACCCACCGAAGCTACTCTCGGCAGGAAGGCCACCCAAGGGGCTTTCGAACGATCGGCGCGATGAAGAGAGGGCCGGCAGAGCCCTGCCTTATGGGACTAATGGGAAACGCTCCCTCAGCCATGCTTTCGGAATCCCCATGGTCCGCCCGCAGGGATTCCGGGGCCAGCCCCAACGGCTCTCGCGACTTCCGCGGAAGCACCGTGCCGGGGCCCTCACCCAGGGTCACGCCCGCTGCCGACACGGCGAAGGCGGCCCCAAAAGCTTTCCTGGACCCAAGGAGAACGATCCCGGCTGAATGGCATCGAACCCTCCCGTCCCTGCCTTGACGAAAAGCGCGCGTCCGCGGGAAATCAGCCCTGCCGGACGGGGGAATGCCGCACTCTTTCAGCGGCCGCAACGCTGCCTGGACAGTCAATCCCGCGCAATGCTCCATGCAAAGAGACGACCCGTCGCGGCAAAGCAGACGGAAGGAAATCTTCAGGCCTTGATCCGGAATCTCGGCGAAGAGCTTTCCTCTCCCGGCACGCGACCGGCACAGGCAGATGACGACGCGTCGTCCGCAACGGCCCCCAAAAATCCTCAAACGACATGGGTCAATAGCGCCTGGGGACATAGCGTCCGTGGGCCGTGAACGGAAACGTCGCCTCGATTCCATACCCGGGCGTCAGGCCGACCTCCCTTTACGAGAATGGCCAGGAGGTTTATATTGAAGCTGGGGGCGTCAGCACGGGTTTCCCGATCTGATCCGAATGCCGCCGCCCGCCTCGGTATCCGGAGGACGGGAGGAGCCTCCGCCCTCGCCCTGCCCTTGCGGACCTGCGGGACCTTCGCACGGCACCCGGGGCACAGGCAATCGGCCGCGATCCCTTGCGGACATCCCGTCCCTAACAATCTATCCCCCTTAACCCGCAAGCCAGGCACCTATAACGACACGCCCGTCCTTTCGTCCCGGCGGAGGCCCTTGGCGGCGCGCCGTCCGGCGACTTGAGTCCGCCCTGAGCCTCACGCGCCTCACCAATACCTCTGGCTCGCCTTTCCGGGACGTCTCGGGCACCGCTAGGCCACGAACACGATTCATCAGGACTGCGAAAAAATGGACGCCTTCCCTCCCAAAGGCCCCGGCGATCACGGTGCCGAAAGCCATTTCGATACCGGCAATCCCGGGTCCCAGACAATTCCCGACGGCCCCGGCGATGCCGCGTGCCCTGCCGCCGACGATAGCGGGAACGCCGGCGAAAGCGAAAACGCCTACGCAGGCCTCGAAAAACCCGACGAATCCGCCACCGGCTTCAACGGCACTTCGGCAACAGCGACCTCCGGCGCTGACAACGCCGAGGACGACGCGTACGATGCCAACGGCACGGATCAGGACGGCAAAGGTCCGGTGTTCGGCAAGATCAGGCTGGCCCTTCTGGCCGCTGCCGTGATCCTGGTCCTGCTTCTGATCGTGGCCCCCACGTTCCTCCTGCGTATGGCCCTGAACCGCGATCTGGAACCGGGCTCAGGGTGGGGCAGGACCTCCGCGGAAAAGGTCAGGGTAAACCCGATTCTGACAGGGTTCAGGGTGGAGGGACTGAGCCTCTTTCCTGAGGGCTCGGATGCGGCCGCGCTCACGGTGGAGTCCGTCACCGGGTCGGGCCTGAATCCGCTTTCGGTGCTTTCCGCGATCTTCGGCCGCGGCAGCTTCCTCGCTATCATCTCCGGCAAGGGCCAGGTGACCGCGAGGGGCGCCGTCTACGACGGCGCCGCGACCGGCGCGACCCTTTCGGGACGCCTGGACACCCTTTCCGCCTCGGGACTGAGCTTCGCGGAGGCGGGCGGGGATCTCGTGGAGTCGGCGGAGCTGAACGTCCTCCGCATCGGGGGCCTCTCCCTGGAGAACGAGGGCGGCGGCTACGCCCGGCTGGACGGCTTCTCGCTCGCTGGCCTGTCCGGAGGGGTCGCGGGCAGGATCAGCGTGAGCGGCCTCGCGATGGACAACTCCCGCGGCGCGACCCTGGAACTGGACGGCTTCACGGCAGGGGGCGTGGATCTGAGGACCCTCTTCCTGCCGCAGCGTACGAACCCTGCGGGCCTCGCGCTGTCGATCTTCGAGTCCCTGGACAGCCTGGATCTGGATCACCTCGCGTTGGCAAGCGTCGGCGGGGAAACCTTTTACGCCCGTTCGGCCCGGCTCGACACCCGGACGGCGGACGCGGGAACGCCGCGCCGGGAAATCGAAATCTCGGGGATAAGGCTGGATCTTGAACGGATCATGGAGGACGAGCTCCTGACCCCCGAAGGCCGCGCTCTGGCGGCGGCCTTCGGGACGGCGCCCTCCGGGAGCGTGAACTTCGCGGCGCGAGGCGCGCCGGGCCCGGGCGTGCGCCTCTACGACCTGAGGATCTCCGTGGATGGCGCCATGGAGCTTGCCGTCGTCCAGAACGTCTCGCGGTTCCCCAGCCTGGCCTCCTTCGCAGCGGGCTTCCCGGAGACGGCGCTGACGCTCCTGGGAGCCCAGATAGCCCAGGGCGGGATCTATTACGTCGACGGAGGCGCGGCGGCCAGGCTCTACCCCGTGCTCTCGGAAACGTTTTTCGAAGGGGCTCCCGCGGGGGACGCGCTCAAGGAGCTGTTGCTTCCCCTCATCCGCGACCTGGACCCCGAATGGATCGTCAACCTCGGCCCGCTTGAAGGGGAGGTGGCGCTCTTCCTGGACGATCCCGTGAGCGTCGCCTTCGGCTGGGAGCCGGAGCGCGGGTTCCCGGGCTCCGCAGCGGCCAAGGCGGGACTTTTCTCCGGTTCCGGCGAGATTGACCCCCAGGACACCGCTCCGTTCGGGTATGCCATGCTCGAGGAGATGAACCTCACGATCTCCGTGAACGGCAGGGCCCCGATGGGCGTGGTGACCGCCCGGCCGCGGGACGGAAGCGGGACGCCCTTCTAGCCCCGGACGGAACTTTGACCGGTTCTTGAGCCCAGGATGTCCAGCGGATCGTGACGCTCGTCGCGAGGGCCGGGCTGTGCCGCGCGCGCGGCATCGCGCCAAAGGCGCCCGCTTGAAGCTCCCCGAACCCCCTGCCCGGCACGCCGTCGACGGAGCGCCCGCAAGTCTCGCCGTTCACGGAGCGCCTGCCAGGCATACCTCTACCTAGTATGATTTTCATACATGCCGTTTTCAAAATATATCTCACCTGCTCCTTTGACGGCATGCATTTACGTCGCATCGTTTTCCGAATCTCCTATCAGACAAGACATTGTCGACAAGTCTATCAGGAATGCCGTTTACGCCAGGCATGCCTGGAATGCCATTCACGAAACGCCTGTCCACGCAAGATTACAGGCCGGATCCCGTCGGGACGCGACGGTCCTGGCCAACCCGCCGACTCCAACGGGCCGTCAGCACCCTCAATCCCGGAGTGTCCAGCCTCTACGAAAGGGCCACGCATGACCACGCGCCAGCGCATCACGGGAAGAGCCCTCCGACTGCCCTCGGCCATCCTGGCCGCCATCGCCCTGGCCTTCGTCCCCGGCTGCGACCGGGACCGGCAGCGGGACTTGGACCGGGCTGAGGCCGAACGCGCCGCCAAGGCCCTGCTCGACGCCTCCCTGGGAGGCCCAGACAAATGGAGCGCCTCCACCGTCTACTTTGAGGACTCCGAGGACGCGCTCGTCTATGGCGGCTTCACGTCTACCGCCCCGTTCCCGTGGCTCCTGCCGTCGGGGCTCAGCGAGGCGGGGCGGGTGCGGTTTTCTGCCGACACCGTGACCTTCGTCGGACTGGGCAAGGCCGACCGCCTGGAGGCGGCGCTCTCCTCCCAGTCCCCTCAGGGGCCGAAAGGCGCGGATCTCGCGGACTTCATGGCAGTCAGCGGCCTGGCCCTCACCGATCCGCCCCGGGAAGGAGACGGCTGCGTCCGCTCGCCGGATGCCCGCGCCGGAACGGGCGCGGGCGACGGCGGCACAAGCGGGGGAAGCGCAAGCCGGACCGCCTCAACCGATGCGGATAGAAACGGCGTGGGCACGGCCGGCGCGGGCGCGGGCACGGTCGGATCAGGCGCCGACCCCGCGAATACCGACATCGCAAGCCCGGAGGGCGCAAGCGCAGACGAAGCCGATTCGGCCGATGCCCGGCCGGCCCCCGCCAGGCTCGGCTGCGCCACGTTCATGCTCAGGATGGATTCGGCAGTCCTGAAAGACATAGCCTTGCGCCAGGCGCTCCCCGCCACCTCCGGGTCCGCTCGCGCCCTGGAATTCGGCAGCGTCGCCATCTCCAACCTGAGCCTCGTCACCGCGAGGACCGGCGTCATCCTGAAGGTAGAATCCTACGAGGCCCGCAAAGCTGGCTTCGGGGGGCATCCGGGATCGGGAGGCGCGCTTGCGGAGGCCCTCCTGGCCCGGACCACCCGCTCCGAACGGGCATCGGGCCTGAGCCTGGCGCTCCCGCTGGACGGCGGGATCACGCGGCTTTCGGCGTCCCTCGACTCCTATTCCCGAAAAGGCGCCCAAGGCTGGGCCGCCTCCTCGAAATGCTCCCTCGACGGCCTCGCCGTCGGCATGGCGGGCCCGCGGCCGATGACCCTGGCGCTCGACTCCGCCACGCTGAAGGGCGCGAACGCCACCGGGCCCGCCCTGAAGCTCGCGGCGACGGTCTCGGGGCGCGCCGGCGCGACCCTCGCCCTGGACGAGCTCTTCTCCCCGGGCTGGCTCGCAGCGCACCCCGTTTCGCTAAATTCCGCATCGTTCGAGGGGTTCCGTGCCGAGGCCCGGGGCGCGGAACTCGCATTCGGATCCCTGGCGCTGTCCGGACCCCTTGAGGCAGGGAAACTCTCGGACGTCAGGGCGTCCTTCAAGGGACTGAGCTTCAAGGCCCCGGACGGCGAGACCGCTGGCGCCGGGCCCGACTCCGGGCTGGGCGATCTCCTCATGATAATCGGGGCCCTCTGAGGCCGGCCGAAGCACGGCGCTCTCCCGCCCGGACGATCCCGCCCGCGACATGGCCGACTCAGCAGGCGAACGGGTAGCCCCATCGGCATTCCAGCCTGACTCCAGCCCGGAGCCCGACCCGTCGGACCAACGGAATCCCTCGCGAATCTCCCGCCGGATACCTCCCGCGCCGTCCCTACCCTTCCCGCGCCGTCCCTACCCTTCCCGCGCCGATCCGGCCGCCTGCCTTGCCCCGGCGTGCGGGTACCATGCCCCGAGATCTATCGGCGACCGAGGCCTTACCGCAGTCGAGACGCCCGCCGGTCCCTTACGAAAGGCACGGCCCGCAAGACCTCCGCTAAACCGCCAGGCCCTTTCAGCCTCCCCCCTTCTCTGGTAAAATGACAGATTCCGCCACCCCCGCTCCCCGCCTGCCGGCGCTACGGGTCGCCTTGGCCCGGCGCGACCCGGGCATACCGTTGCGCGGAACTGTCCCGCCCGAGGCCGCCCCGGGGCCAGCCTCCGGGCCCTCCGGCCCGTACGGCCATCATGGGCGCCGAACCGCCCCCACGCGTTTCCCCTTCGGCCCCCGCCTCCTCCCGGCGGCCGGCCCCGCCGCGATCCGCTGCGGGTCCACCTGACAGGACGGCCATTTCGGAACATGCGACGCACCAAAGCCTTACCCACCATACTGCCACTTATAGCGGCCGCCGCCCTCTCCGCCCTTACCGGCTGCTCCGACCCCGAAACCCAGGCATGGGACTCCTTCGGGCGCCTCATGGATCTCGCCTTCGGCCACGGGCAATGGTCAGCGGAGTCCCACTCCTTCTCTGAAGGCGCCTTGACCGTCACCGGCATCAAGGCCTCCGTGCCCCCCTCCCTGGAAACCCATCTTGCCTTGAGGGCCGCGGCCTCCGCCAAGGCCCAGGCGATCGCCGAGGCCGCCATGGCCGAGGAGGCCGCCGCTGCCGCCTTGGCCCAGGCCGCCGCCGAGGCGGAAGCCGAGGCCGCCGCAGAGGAAAACGCCTGGGGAGAATTCCCGGACTCGGTGGTCCCTGACGGCTCGGAGTTTGAAGCCCCTGTCATCGGCGATGACCAAAACTCCTCTGACGGCGATGCTCCCGACGGCGGCGTCAATACTCCCCTCGCCGGAGACGGGGCCCCGGCAGCCGGGGATGACGTGTCTGCCGCAGAGGACGAGGCTCCCGCCACTGGCGAAGAGGCGCCCGCCGCTGGCGAAGAGGCGCCCGCCGCTGGCGAAGAGGCTCCCGCCGCTGGCGAAGAGGCTCCCGCCGCTGGCGACGAGGCTCCCGCCGCTGGCGAAGAGGCGCCCGCCGCTGGCGAAGAGGCGCCCGCCGCTGGCGACGAGGCGCCCGCCGCTGGCGAAGAGGCGCCCGCCGCTGGCGAAGAGGCGCCCGCCGCTGGCGAAGAGGCGCCCGCCGCTGGCGTTGTTCCGATCTCTGGCATTGGAGCCCCGACCGCCAATGACGAGGCACCTGACGGCGGCCATTCCGCAGACGACTCGGATGCCTCAGGCACCCCGGCTCCCGAGACGGACGGTACGTCGACCGCGCCGCTTGACGCCGTTGCCCCTGCCGCCCCCTCGACCGAAGAATCCGATGCCGGCAACAACGAGTCCGGCGGAACTGCCGCCGAAACTTCCGCAGACGCCGCTACCCGGACGGATACTCCCGACGATGGCGCCGCGGCCTCCCCTGGCGCAGGGGGCGATGGCCCAGCGACCGGCGACGCGGCATCAGTGAATGCCGATGACGAGACCCTCTTTGCCGATGACGCGGCACCCGTTGATGCCGGAGGCGATACCCCCGTTGCCGACGGCACGGCCTCCGCTGACGCCGGGGGCGAGACCCCCGTTGCCGACGGCACGGACTCCGCTGACGCCGGGGGCGATACCCCCGCGCCCGGCGACACGGCTTCCGGCGAAGCCGCGGCCAGGCCCGCGCGGGACCCTGACGCCCCCGCCGCCGACCGCCCCGGGCTGACCATCAAGAGCGTGAAGGTGACCGGCCTTGCCCCGGGCGAGCGGCTGGCCGCCGCCGCAGGAAACTCCGGCGCCCCGCTGGACGTCTTCAAGTCCCTCGCGATCGAGGACCTTAAGCTGCACACCGGGGAATCCCCGGAGCGCGGGGCGGCCGAACTCCGGATCCCCGGCGCGTCGCTTGGCAGGCTCTCGTGCAGACCTTCGATCGGCAAGGTCTATCCCGACTGCTCTTTGGACTCGCTCGACGCGGGAGATGGCTTCGCGTACGCCTTCGTCTACCCGGAGGGCGACCCCCGCTGGCTCCTCCGCATGGCCGGCGCCTCGCTGTCCGCGGAAGGCCTCGCCGCCGGCGGCGCGGCGGGGCTGACGCTCTCCTCCTTCAAGGTCGCCAGGGCCCGCGCCGAAAGGCTGGAGGCCCAGCTGGCCTCGGACGGGGCGGTCCTGGGCCTCGGCGCCGTCATGCGCGGGCTGGCCGCGGAGGGCCTGGAGGGCCTCTACTCCGCCAGGCTTACCGAGATCTCGGGGATGGAGATCTATCTGGACGGGACCGAGGACACGCTGTTCCAGGCCGCCGCCGACCGCTTCCGGGCCGAAGGGCTGGATCTGCGCGACTCCATGGCCGATGCCGCCGCCCGACCCGGCGCGGGCTTCCTGAACGAGTTCCTGTCCGAGGACGGCGGCGGGCTCATGGAGGCCCTGTGGCCTGCCTGGGATTGCCTGTTTTCCCAGAGATACTCCGCGGAGTCCTGGAGCCTGGAGGGCCTGAAGGCGACCGGCGCCGACGGTGACAGGCTTGAGGCGAAGGCGGTGACGGCCACCGGCCCCTTCGTCCGCGGGCGTCTTTCCGAGAGGACGTCCCTCGAGATGGAACAGGCCGAACTGGAGTTCCCCGCCGACCCCTGGCACCCGGAAGCCCAGGTGAACGCCGCGCGGTTCCTGGGCTCCAACGTGCTCCAGGGGGACCTGAGGGTCACGAAAAGCTGGGACGCCGAAAAGGGCACCCTCAGATGGCGTCTCGACCCCCTGGACGTGCGCGATCTGGGCAGGCTGACCCTGGACATCACCCTGTCCGGCATGAGCGAGCTTGCCGTGGAAAGGATGGCCGACGTCAGGCTCCGCAACATCGACCGGCTGCTCGCCGCCGCGGCGGCCCAGGGCCTGGGCGTGGGGGGCCTCGAGCTCACGCTGGAAGGGACGCCGGTTATCGACAGGACTGTCCTGACGCTGGCCGAGGCCATGGACGCCCCGCCTTACTTCGCCCGCACCGAGATCTCCACCCGCGTCTCGCTGACGCTTTTGAACTACCTTTCCAATTTCGCCTCCGTGGAGTCGGTCATCTCCGTCACGGACGCCATCACGGACTACATCGACAAGCCCCGGGAATTCACCTTGACCCTCGCGCCCGCGAGCCCCCTGGACGCGGTGGCCCTCGCCGCGGGCGGCGAGGACCCCGTGACCCTGATAAGGCTCCTGAACCTCTCGGTCTCCTCCAACGGAGGCCAGCCGCAACCGCTCGTGCCCTGAATCCCGGAACCCGGCCGCCCCTGGCCCCGGCCTCCCCTTTCGCGAGGCCTTGAGCCCGCGCCATGCCGGGACCGGATCGACGGGAGGTCCCGGAGCCGCCCGCGCCCTTCCCGGAACCCGGACCCTTTCCCGTGACTGGGCGCACCTCGCCTGGAGCCACGGACGTTTTCCCTTGCCGGACCGCGCTTCGCGAGGCTCCGGCCCTTCCCGTGCAGGGCCGCGCCCGCCCCGAGGCCGCGGACCTTCCCATGCCGGGCCCCTCCTTCGGGGCCGGTACCCATGCCTTGCCGGACCCCGCTCCCTGCGGGGCCTCACTCCCATCCGCGGCGGGCCCACCAGACAGGACGGCTAATCCGGAACATGCCACGCTACAAAGCCTTACCCGCCATGCTGCCGCTAATGGCCGCGACCGCCATCCTCGCCGCCCTGGGCGGCTGCGCCACCCCCGAGGAGAAGGCCTGGGACTCCTTCGGGAGCCTCATGGATCGCACCTTCGGCCAGGGCCGGTGGACAGCGGAGTCCCACTCCTTTTCCGGGGGGACCTTGACAGTGAACGGCATCAAGGCCTCCGTGCCCCCCTCCCTGGAAAGCTATCTCGCATCGAGGGCCGCAGCCTCCGCCAAGGTCCCGGCGACCGCCAATGCCCCCGCGACCGCCGGGGCCGGGGAAGCGCGGAGCGAAAGCCCGGCCGGCTCGGGCGGCATGTCTGCGGATACGGGAGCAACGCTCCCGTCCATGGGCAACGAGACCCCGACCGCCGGGGAAAGGGCCCCGGTTCCTGGCGATGAGGCCCTTGGCGCAGGCGAAGGGACCCCGGCCCTTGGCGATGCGGCCCAGCCCCCCAACGATGTGGCGCCGACTGCCGCAAACGGCGCGCCGACCGAGGGCGACGGATCCTCGGCTCCCGGCCCCGGCGACGAGACCATGTCCGCAGGCCATTTCGGCTCGGATGTCTCCGACGGCCTGGTTTCCGGCGCGGACGGCGCCGTTGGCGCGGCATCGGAAGCCGGGGACCCTTCAGCTCCTTCCGCCGGAGATCCGGACACCGGCGACAGCGAGACCGCTATGCCCGCGACGGACGGCCCCGATGCGGCTGCCGATGGGACGAACGCTCCCTCAGATGACGGCTCGATCGGGGCTGAGGTTGAGGCAGGCTCTTCCGCCGCGGACGGGCAGGCTGGGGATGCGGATGCCGCTGAGGCAAGCGCTTCCGCCGCGGACGGGCAGGCTGGGGATGCGGATGCGGCTGAGGCATGCGCTTCCGCCGCGGACGGGCAGGCTGGGGATGCGGATGCCTCTGAGGCAGGCGCTGCCGCCGCGGACGGGCAGGCTGGGGATGCGGATGCCGCTGAGGCAGGCGCTTCCGCCGCGGACGGGCAGGGTGCTGATGCCGAAGCCTCTCCTCCCCTGGAAGCCAGGCCCGCCGGCCCCCCCGGGGACCCGAACGTCCCCGCCGACGACCGCCCCGGCCTGACGTTGAGGAGCGTGAAGGTCACCGGGCTCGCCACGGCCGAAAGGCTGGCCGCCGCGTCCGGGAACTCCGGCAAGCCGCTGGACGTGTTCGCTTCCCTGGAAATCGAGGATCTCAGGCTCCACACAGGAAGCTCCCCCGACGGGTCACTGGATCTCTTGCTTCCGTCCGCCTCGCTGGGCAGGCTCTCGTGCGGCCCCGGCCCGGTCCGGCCCGCCTGCGCCCTGGACTTCCTGATCTCCGGCGAAGGCTCGGGCTTCGAATTCGTGCTCTCCTTCCCCGAAAGCGACCTTCGCTCGCTTCTGGCCGTGAAGGCCGCCGCCTTCTCTGCGGAAGGGCTGTCCGCGGACGGGGCGGGGCATCCTCTCTTGAGCCTCAAGGCCGCCCAGGCCCGGGCCTGGGGCCTGGAAATCGTGATGCCCTCCCGCGACCTGTCGCTCACGCTCGGCGCGTCAGCGGGAGAGTTCTGCGCGGAGGGCCTCGAGGGCCTCTACTCCGCCGAATCCACCGCGATCGCCCGCATCGGCGCCTACCTGAACGACGACGAGCGCACGCTGTGGCAGGCCTCCGCCGATGCCTTCTCCGCCGACGGTCTCGACCTGCGCGAGGCGCTGTCCGGGGACTCCGCCCGTCCCGGCGCGTCCCTCATGGAAGCCGGCCCGCCCCGGAGCGCGTACCGGCTCGCGGAGGCCCTGTGGCCCGCCTGGGACAGCCTCGTCAGGCAAGGTTACTCCGCCGCCTCGTGGGCGCTGGAGGGCTTCGACACGAGGGTCGCCGACGGGCCGAAGCTCACCGCCGGGTCCATCGCCGCCTCCGGGCCCTTCGTCCGAGGGAAGCTCTCAAGTTCCGCCATTCAGGTTTCCGGGGCGGAGCTCACCGTCCCCGTCGATGGCTCGGGAAGGGACTTCCTCCGCAAGGCGACCGACTTTCTTGGCGGAAACACGCTCAGGGGGGACCTTGCGGCGAAACAGACCTGGAACCCCGAGGAAGGCGCGCTCCGCTGGCGCCTCGAGCCCCTGGACATCCGGGAGCTGGGCAGGTTCAATCTGGATCTGTCCCTGACCGGCATGAGCGAGGCCGCGGCGGACGCGATGGCGGGTGTCCCGCTCCGCGACGCCGGCCGCCTCTTCTCCGTCCTGCCCGCCCAAGGCCTGGGCATAGGCGGGCTCGAGCTCTCGCTTTCGGGGAGATCCGTCGTGGACAGGACGGTCCTGGCCGTCGCGGACTCCCTGGAGAAGCCGCCGTCCGCGGCGCTCGCCGAGATGACCTCCCGCGTCTCCATGACGCTCCTGTATTTCCTTTCCAACTACGCGTCCCTGGATTCCGTGATGGGGGTCTCTGAGGCCATAATCGGCTATATCGAAAGCCCCCAGGTCCTCACGCTCGCGCTTGCGCCCGACAGGCCCCTGGACGCGGCCGCCTTAAACGAGGCCTTCAAGGATCCGGGCGCCGTGGTCGAGCTCCTGAAGGTTTCCGTCTCCTCCAACGGGGGCCTGCCCCAGCCGCTTGAGCCCTGAAGCGCGGGCTCGGCCCTCCGGTCCCGGTCGGGCCCGACACCCGGGCCGTCGGCCGGACCGGTCCCCAGCGCCTCCGCTCGAGCCCGGCCACGCGGGCGCCCTCCGGCTCCGGCGGCTCAGACCGCTCCCGCCCTCGGCGGGCCACGGCCGCGACCGGGACAAAGTCCGCCCGGGACTCGCGAAGTCGGGACCCGAAAACCAGCCCAGAACAGGTTAACACCCAAAGATAGAGGCCAAACACATGACATTCATGCCATCGGAAAAGACCGGGAAGCGGCGCAGGGCCCTCGCGCGGGCCGCGGCGCTCGCCCTTCCGGCGCTCATGGCGGCCCTGATAGCCGTCTCCTGCGGGAAGAAGAAGACCGAGGAGGACGCCTGGAGATCCTTCGAGATCCTCATGAACGCCGCCTTGGGTCAAGGCGCCTGGACCGCCGCCTCCCACTCCTACGATTCCTCCTCAGACTCCCTGACCGCCACGGGCCTGGAGATCGACCTCCCCAAGGCCGCCTCGCGGCTCCCTCATGATTACGTGAACATCCC
This sequence comes from Deltaproteobacteria bacterium, assembly GCA_031263485.1. Classification (GTDB taxonomy): domain Bacteria; phylum Desulfobacterota; class Desulfarculia; order Adiutricales; family Adiutricaceae; genus JAIRZX01. Next base: position 16,624 of record JAISFS010000181.1, read on the forward strand.
GGAAGGCAAGGCGCAGATCCAGAAGGCGACCGTGGTCGGCATCCTGGAGCCCGCCAGGATGGAGGAGACAGTGAACGCCACGAGCTGGAGGGGGAAGCCCGAGGCCGTCATCGCCGGCTCCTTCACGCTCACCGGCATGAAGACGCCCTTGGGCGGCCGCGACGGCTCCTCCTTCGAGATGTCCCTGGACGAGCTGGCGCTCACGGACGTGAAGCTCCGCGCCAATTCCGACCCGGCCCCCGCCGAGGGCGAGCCGGATCAGAGCCTCCAGTCCTCCTTCGAGCTGGGAAGCCTGTCGAAAAAGGGCTTCAGGATCGCGGGAAGCTTCCCCCGGGCGCTCATCGCGAACGCCGGGGACACGGACAGCCCCTTCGAGTCCATGGCCTCGGGCGGGGACGAGGACAATGACAACCCGCTCTCGGCCTTCGCCGCCCAGGCGGACGAGGCGGCAGGAGGCGGGAACCAGGCGGGGGCCCCGTCGGCCGACGACGGCACGATCGCCGACGACGCCGAAGCGCCCATGGTGGACATGGAGCTGCTGCTCGCGTCCTTCGACGCCAAGGGCGTGAGCTTCCTGCCCGCGAAGGTCGAGGCGCTCGAGCTGCCGCCGGCGGCGCTGCTCCTCATCGGCCAGAAGGCCCAGAGCGTGGGCTGGAAAGGCCTGTCCCTCAGGATCAACGGCCACCCGCAGTCCGGGGACCTCACGATCGCCGCGGACGCCTTCGAGGTGACCGGCCTGGACGGCATCGGGAAGAGCGAGCACATCAAGCTCGCCGGTTTCAAGGCGGGCATGACGGGCACGGAGCCCGGCCGCGCCATGGACCTGGCGGTGGGCTCCTGGGAGGTCAACGGCCTCGATCTTACCCCGGCCTTCCCCACGTACCTGCCCGGCCTGTCTCTGGCCATGGCGGCGGGCGACCCTGACCTGGCGGTGGACGGGAGGAGCCTGGCGGAATTATTCGTGAACCCCGTCTCCTACCGGGACGCCTCCTTGGACGGCTTCACCTTCGATTTCCAGGGCGTGAAGCTGGAGGACGGCCGCGGCAGGCTCGCCGGCCCCGTCACGGCATGGACCCTCGGCGACCGCTCCTCCGAGCTCTCGGGCAGGATAACCCTGGGCGGCGAAGAGGGCTCTTCCGGCCAGAAGGCGGCGGAGAAGTTCCAGGACCTCTTCGGCGTCACCTCCTTCGGCTTCAACGCCGCTACGGCAATCAAGGCCGCGCCGGCCCAAAACGGCAGCTGGGAGTTCACGCTCTCGTCGCTCGGGGCAGAGGGCCTGGGCGACTTTTCCGCCTTGATAAACCTTTCCGGCATCACCCCGGAGACGGTGGAGGCCATGAAGTCCATCCCCTTCTCCGACCCCAACCCGCTTGATCTGCTGGGCGCCATCTCCGGGGTAGGCATCGAGAGGCTGAACGTGAGCCTCAAGGACACGTCCCTCACCAACGCCCTCGTCAAGTCCATGGCCGAAGATCAGGACATATCACCCGACAGGGTGAGGGAGGAGATGGCAGAAGGCCTGGTCGCGCTCATGCGGGAGCAGTTCATGGCGCCGGCCGAGGCCTTCGCTCCCCTGAAGGCCGCGGTGGCGGGCTTCATGGCCGCCCCGACCGCGCTGACCGTGGACATGTCCCCGGCCGCCTCCGTCACCGTCGCATCCGCCGCGACCTTCCTCACCTCCGGGGACACCGCCGGCTTCATGGACTTCCTCAACATCACGGTCAAGAACGGCGACAACCCCCCGGCCCCCCTCTACGACTCCAAGGCCGTCGCGGCCTTGCCCCCCGCCGCCGGCGACCCCGACGCGGACGAGGCCGACTTCGACGTTACCGAAGGGGTCGAGTCCGATGATCCCGACTGGCCGTACGACGGCGAGGACGACACGGTAAACGAGACGGACATCGATTAGTCGCCCCACCCCTTGCCACGCCCTTCACGGCGCAGGACACTCGCCTTCGGCCGCCGGCCCCGGGATCCGCCCGGGGCCGGCGGCTTTTTTCGCTTCGCGGACAGCGGCGCCATGGGGAGGCGCAAGCCTTGCCTAACCCCAAGACCCGCAGAGCCGCCAGCCGGGCAAGACCGCCGCCGGAACACCCTAGACCGCAATCCCGAAAGACCGGGACGCCCGGCTCCGCGCGTCTCACGCATCCGGAGCCGACGTCCGCCGGATTGGCTCCAACCGGCCCGACGGCTGAACCGCACGCCCGCTCCCGCCAAGCGCCCCTGCCGTTTTTCTCGTCCGGCAAAAATGATACACTTTTGCCCAAAAGCGCGAACGCAACCGGCGCACCGCCCGCGAGTCCGGCAGGCCCCGGCGGCCCGCCCGAAGCGCGGGACGGCCCCGAGCCCGGCATCGCTCCAGGCCAGGTCGCTTCGCTCCAGGTCGCGCGTAAGGGACCAGGCCTTCGGTCGCGCAGACCGGAGGGCGCCCTCGCGCCTTCGCTCCCGCCTCCCGCCTCCCGCCAGCTTTCGAAGGAACCCGCCCGGATGACCCAGGCTCCCGACAGCAAAGGGAACGGCGCCAAGGCGCCCTGCGGGGCCCCTGCGGCGTCCCCTGACTTATACCCCGCTCCCGTCCCGGCGGTCGAGCCCGCCCTCCTCCAGAACCCCAGGGTACTGGAGAGGGACGCGGGAGGGGGGATCCTCTTCTCCCTGGAGTCCCGGCTGGCGCCCTTCGCCGCACCGGCAGGGCCAGGCACGCTCACGCCCGTCCTCCCCGAGGCCGCGCCCGATGCCCCTCCCGAGGCGGGGCCGGAAAGCGTCGCGGAGGGCAAGGGGCTTAAGGCCGACTCCACGCGGTACTTCGGCCCCGGCGGCCCGGGCTTCCGGACGTCCCCGCCGTCGCCGTTTTCATGGTCCTCCCCGTTTTCGACCTCCTCCCCGAATTCCTCTTCATCGCCTTCATCGCCTTCATCGTCAACATCGTCTTCATCATTCTTCAAGCCGTCCGCCTCGACTGCGTCATCCCCGGCCACGTCACGGTCCGGCCCGCCCGATGCCGCCCGAAAGGCCCCGGGGGCCGCCCAGGAGAGGCCCGGCGCACCGGACGCCCCCTTCCGGGCCCTCATGGCGGGCAACGACGGCATGAAGGCCATGTTTTTCCTCAAGGACCCCCCTCCGGAAGGAGCGCCCGAAAGCGGAATATTCTACTGGACCCCTGACCCCGCCCCGTCGATGCCGGCGGCGCCGGAAGGCGGGATGCCCGGCGCGGCGCTCTTCCTGAGCCGCTCGGAAGGCTGGGCGGTCGCCGCGGGCGGCGGGCCGAGGGAGGGCCTGGAGGCCCTGGACGCCTGGGCGGGGATCAAAGGCCTCCAAGCTCTCCCAGAGGGGGCGATCCTGGTCTGGGCCGCCGCCCCGGACGTCCCCGCCGCCTTGGAGGCAGTGCTCTCGCTGTTGCCTCCTGCCGAGAGCTCCCTGTGCTCTTCCGGGTCCTGGGCGGCGATAGACGCCTGCGCGCGATCGCTGGCGCAGTCGCGCAGGGCCTACCTGTACCCTCACCTGGAGGCCCCCGGGGCCCTTCTGCCCCGCTCGCTCCTCTCCGTCAGGCTCAAGGAGCGCGAGGACAAGGAGAGGCTCCGCGCGGGACTGGAGCGGGAGGCCGAGACCTCCAGGCGCGACGAGGACACTCTCCAGGAAGAAATCTCCGTCCACAGGACCCTCAGGACCCTTGAGGCCAACCTGGAATCCCTCCGCGCGGAGATCTCCCAGCGGAAGGGGAGCTGGTTCGCGTCCGAGTACGCCCGGGCCGAGGCCCTGGTGGCCTGGGAGGCCGCCCGGACGGAACTCGTGCGGGGCCGAGGCGCGGTTAGATCCTTCTTCTCCGGCAAAGCCGCCAGGGAGGCCCTGGAGAGCGCCGAGCGCGAAGCCGCCGCCAGGCTGGGCCTGGCCGAGAGGACCTCGGGCACGGCCAGGCGCGAGCGCGAGGACTTCGTGCGCGAGGCCAAGGCGCTCAAGGACGAGCTTTTGGACGCCCGCGACAGGGCCGGACGGCTGAGGCCGCTCGCCGAGGCCGAGGCGGCTCTCGCCGCCGTGCGCCGCTCTTCCGCCGAACTCAGGGAGAAATCCTCCCGACTGGCCCGGGAGGCGGCCGCCGCCCCCCTGAAGCCGCCGGGGGCCATGGACCTGGAGCAGTCCCGGCTGATCCTCGCCAGGGAGGGGACCGATCCCGCTTGCCTCCACGTCTTCGCGCGACACTTCGACAACGTGATAGCCCTGGCCCCGAAGCTCGCGGGTCACAGGGACCGGGAGGCCCTGGCCGCCCGGTCGGCCTGGGCCCGCAAGCGCTTCATTGTGATCGCCGACTTCACGCTTTTGGCCTGGCAGGAGGAGCCTCCCAAGGCAGAGGACGGGACTCCCGGCTGGTACACCTTCATGGCCTCGGAGCCCCTGCCGCTAAAGGCGTCCCTGTCCGCTGCGGCAGGGTCGCCTCACCCTGCGGCGCCTTCCGTGCCCGCGACGGCGAGGGCTCCGAAGCCCGGAACGGCGCCGCCCTCCCCGGGCACGGACGCCGCCTCCCCCGAAGCAGTCCCGCCAGAGACTCGCGAGCCCTCCCCCGAAGCCGTGGCGAAGGTCGCGGACGCCGATGCCCCGGAGGATGCCGAAGCTTCGGCGGACGCCCGTATCCCGGAGGATGCCGAAGCCGGCGGGAAGCCGCGAGTCCCCCTGCCCGGTAAGGACGGCGCCTCCGCCGGAGGGGCCGCGGAATCCGGAGAGACGGAGGAAAGCGGGGCCGCCGGGGAAGGATCCGACTCGGAAAAGGCTTCTTCCGAAAGGGGACGTCCGCCGTCAGACATAAAGGCAGAATCCGGAGAAGCGGCGACGGAAGCCGACCCCCCCGAACCGGGAACGGCCGACATATCGCCGCCTGCGGCGCGTCCCATGAGGGCCGTGACGCCGGTACCGCCCAAGATCTCCGGGAAGGTCCCTTTCGCCGGCATGCCTGCGGCCCCCGAATCCCCGCATGCTTCCGGCCCGGCACCATCTTCCGGCGGAACCGCCAAGGCCGTGCCGGACAGGGCATCCGAGGACCCCGCCTCACTGGGCGACGCGTCGGCCCCGCCGGACAAGGCATCCGGCGATCCAGCCTACCTGGACATGTCCGCGCTGTCCGCCGCCGAGGCGACTGCCCTGGCGCTCCAGACCGCAGGCGACGGGCCCTTGAGGGCCTCCTCGGCCATAGCCGCGGCGCTCGCGGCCTTGCGGGAGTCCACGGCCAAGGCGCCATCGCGGCACGAGCCTCCCCCCAACCCCCTGGGCGCTTACCCGGCCTTCCGGAGGCAGGACGACGGAAGCACCATGCGGCCTTCTCCCGCGAGTTTCCCAGGGCTCCTCTCCCTGAACGTCCAGGACGGGCTGGCCATCTGCCCGCTGTCCCTTCCCGAGACGTTCTCGCTCCGCCGCCGCGGGGAAGAGGGGCCCGTGAACATGGCGACGGCCTACGCCGCGACCAGACTGGCCGCGGCCTTCCTGGAAGGCGAAACCGCGTCCCGGCCCGCCGTGGCCTCCGGGGCGGCGAGGGGAGAGAAAACCGCCGCGATCCTCTGCCCCTCCCCCGCCCAGGCCGCCCTGTGCCGCGCCCTTATCGAGGATTTCGGAAAGGCGGGCGCGAGGGTCCTCGCTGGCGAACCCGGGGACTTCGAGGGCTTCCCCCGACAGGCCCTGGTAATCCTCGACACCGCCTTGGGCGCCCCGCACGGCTCCCATCCCTGGGCCAGGGGCAGTTACGGCGCCAAGTCGCTCCTGCAGGCGCTCGCGCTTTCGGGGGGCGCCCTGGTACTCCTGGGCCCCGAAAAGAGGCTCGCGGCCTTGCCTGCGGACGGGCCTTTGGGGAGACTGTACCGCGCCTCGGCCGACAAGGTCCATGCGGACCTGAAGGCCCCGCTCTCGGACGGGCCCTTCCAGGACGCCCTTGAAAAAGCCAGGGAGTCTGTCTTCCTGGCCCTGCCGCCGATGGGAGGGGACTGGTGGCGCGGTGCGGCGTTAAGCTTCCAGGGAGCATTGCGCCGCAAGGTGAGGCTCACCCTCTTTTCCGCCCCCCCCGCCGAGACGGGCGCCGGGCAAGCCGCCTCCGAGGACTCGCTGCGAGCGCTCAGGGTCTCCGGGGCGCAGGTGCTCCTTGCCGACGGCTTTCCGGGTTTCGCGGCCACGGTGGACCGCTCCCGCTTCTTCTGGGGGGAGCCCGGCGGGGTCGGGCCGGCGTCCAAGGGCTGGAAGACGGTCTGCTCGTTTCGCGCCCCGAGGGCCGCGTCCCTTTTGGAAGAGGTGCTGCAGCTCCCTCTGGTCGAAAAAAAACTCGGGCCCGGCCGGTTCCGGAGCTGCCCACTGTGCGGGTGGCCGTTTCTGCTCGTGAACCGCAAAAGGCCCAGGGGATTCGGGGACGCGAATCCCCTGAAGCTAGGATGCATGAACCCGGCCTGCCCGGACTCCCGCGACCCGCGGCCGTTGGACGAACGCTGGCCGTACGCCAGCCCGCCCTTGTGCCTCATGGACGGCAACACGCCTTACGAGAGGGCAAGATCGGGCAAGAAGGAGTTCTGGGTCTGCCCGAACCATCCCGACGGCGACATCTGCCCGCGCTCCCGGACGGTGCCCGGGGATCCCCCGGGCAAGAAGCCCTAGGACGTCCCCGCCGCCCGTCGGCATATTCCACGCCTGGCGGCATATTCCATGCCCGTCGGCATGTTCCACGCATTGCGGCGACCGTTGCCGCGCGTCCGGTCGACGCGACTTTCAGACACGGATCGGCAAGCCGTGCGGGAAAACGTTCAGGGCGACAGGCCGACCCCGGTGGCGGCGCGCCGCTTCTCACGCGGCTGACACCGCGCCGCGACGAACGCGAGCCTGCAAGTACGCCAGAGCCAAGCCGCAGAAGCCGGCCTTTGCCCGCCGGGACAGTCCCGACCCGTAAGCCGCGCGGCGTCCGAGATTATCGCGACTCGAAGTTGACCCAGTCGCAGTGCAGCGTCGACGCGAGCAAGCCATCACGCGCAGCGCGGGCGATGCGCGGCGCGGGAGCCCCGCTGCCGAGCGGACGCCGCCGTTCCGCAGGCGTTGCCGTTCCGCGGGCGGCTATGGCGGTCACGATACCCGCCGAAGCCGACAACATGAAGACCGGTCCGAACGGCGCATGGTTTCGCGGCATCGGGGACATCGAGCTCAAGCCTCTCCGGTCGGCCCGAAAGCCGCGCCTTTCCCGGCGTTTCCTTTGCAAGCCGGCCGTAAGCAATCTATACTGGCACGGGCGCCCATCCGAACGCTCCTTTCCGATCCCGTCGCCTTCTTCCCGAAAGCCCTATGCCTTCCAACCAGAGAATCAAAACTTCGGCGATGGCCCTGGGGGTCGCCGCCGTCCTGGCGCTTTCCGTGGTCCTGGCCGTCCGCGCCAAGATCCGCGACGAGGGCGCGCGGTCTGTCGCCTTCGCCATGGACGCCGCGTTCGGCGAGCGCGGCTGGACCGCCGACGCCATCTCCTTCGACGTGGACACGAGGGAGTTCACGGCAAGGGACGTGCGGATAAGCCTCCCCGGATGGGCGTATCCCGGCGGGGGCCCGCTGGAGGCGGAACTGCTGACCGTCAAGGGACCTCCGCTCCCGATGGCCCTCAAGGCCCTCGCGAAACGCGGCTTCCGCGCGGAGGGGGGCGACGCCATGACGCTTTTCGACTCCCTGGAGCTCCGCGGCGTCAAGTTCGTCTTCAGCCGCGGAAACGTCAGGCACCGTGCGGAAACGGCATCCCTCACGGTCAGGGGCGTCTCCCTGGACCCTTCGGCCTTGCGCGCCGATTCCTCCGGCGTACCCGGCGAGTTCATGAGCCTTGCCGTCAAGGACGCGCTGATCTCGGATCTGGCCATGTTCCGGGAGCGCGACAGCCGTCCCTACGCGAGGGCCCGCGCGCTCAGTATCCGGGCGCCGTCTCTCCTGAGCGGACGGCCGCCCGCCGGCGCCGAGGCGGACGACGGTCGCGCTGCCGGTCCGGCGGGGCTCCTAGCCGCACAGGAGACGTCTGCATGCGGGATAACCGTGGACTTCACGGGCTTCAGCCTGAAGCTCGACTCCCTCATGATCTCCGGCCCCCTGTACGGCGCAAGCCGCGCCTGGTCCTCCCTGAGGCGCGAGAGCGCCTCAGGGCTCAGGCTGGACTTCGATGTCCCGAGAGGAATCGAACCGGCAGGCCCCACGGCGGAAGACGAGGACAGCCTATCCCGCCGGGAAAACTCCGACGGCCCGGAAATCGCGGGGGACCCCGGAATCGACGTGAGCCCGGATAACGCGGGCACTCCCGCAGGCCAAGGCGCTCCGGAGCCCGCCCTCGTCGACCGAGCAAGCCCGGACATCCAAGGCGGACGGATGCCTTCGCCCGAAAACGCTACCCGCCTGTCATCCGATGCCAGCCTCGCGGCAGAGCCTTCCGAACACGCCTTTCCTGCGTCTCGGGATTCCCGTGCCTGGCCGCAAGACTCCGGCCCGTCCGCCGCTCTCCCTTCGGCAGAACGGTCCGAATCGATCGAACCGACGGTTCCCGCAACTCGGGAAACCGATGCCGGACACGAAGACGCAACCCGGTCCGCCGCGTGCCCGCCCGTAGATCCGGTCGATGCCGAAACGCCGGCCGACGGGACGGGAGTTTCGGGAGCCGCCGAAAATTCCCGCCTGCCTATCGATCGGGCGGAGCCGACCGAATCGACCGAATCGACCGCCGCGTCCGATCCGTCAGCCAAACCTGTCGCCGAAGCTCCGGACGGTTCGTCCGTCACAGATGACCGGCCCGTTCCGGAAACCATGCCTGTTCCGGAAATCCGGCCCGTTCCGGAAGCCATTCCGGTTCGGGAAGGCCCGCGCATGCCTGAAGCCCCGCCCTTCCATATCGTCCCTGCCGCCTTGACCATTCCGCAAGACCGTCATGTTCCGGGACCCCACTGCGTTCCGTCCGCCCCGCCCGTTCGGATCATCCCGGCCGCCTTGACCGTCCCGCGAGAAGGGCATGTCCCGCAAGAACAGCACGTTCCGGCGCCCTCGCCATTCCGGATCACCCCGACCACTTCCCTGTTCCGCTCCACTCCGGTCGCCTTGACCGTTTCGGAGGCTCCGGAATTGCAGGTTCCCCTGCCCGATCCTCCAGCCCCGGCAAACCCTGAAGATCCGGTAGCCTCCAACGCCCCCCTGCGGCTCACGCTTTCGCTCGATTCGCTGGAAGTCCGCGGCGGCGACCTTTTCCGGGCGCTGACGGATTTGAGAGGATTCCTCCAGAAGATCCCCTATGACGATCCGGTCTCGGCCGTCCCCCTCTCCGTCGCGCTCATGCCGCCTTTCTCGCTGGAGAGCCTTGACGCCGAAGCCATGGATCTGGCGGCGGACGGAAAGAGCGTGCTGAGCCTCTCAAGGGCGCGCGTGACAGGGCCTCTTGCCGAAGGCTCTCCCGCCCCCGTCCAGAAGGCGGAGCTTTACGGGATCAAGACCGCCGCCTTGCCCTTGCCGTTCGAGGCGCCCTGCCCCTCGGCTCCGCATGCGGATGACAACCTGCCGCCACTGGCCGAAGGCAGTCGGTCGCCGCAGTCGGTGAGCCCTTCGACGGCGCGCGACGGATCGCCAGAACCTCCCGAAATCCCGGACGAAGGGTGCCCGGCCGGGGCGGACGCGTCTTGGGAGATCCGATACGACGCGGGGCTCGGGACACTCGCGGTGCCGGAGTTCGCCCTGGAAGCGGAAGGGCTTTTCTCCTTGCGCGCGAGACTCGCGCTCGCGCGCACCGGTCCGGAGTTGCTGGAAGAGCTGAAGGCCGAGCCTCTGCTGCGGCCTGCGGGAATCTTCGCCCGTCCAGCGTTCGGGGACGCGGGCATCGCGTCCGTCACGATCGAATACTCCGACGGGGGATTCGTGCGGAGATTCGTCGCCGGCGAGATACGCGACCCCGCGACCGACCCCTTGCCGGATACGCCCTTGTCAGGCGAGGGGCGCGCGGACGCGCTCGAGGCTTACGCCCGGCGGATAGGCGTCCTTGCCCTGTACCGCCTGGACCCTTTCGTCCTGAACGCGCGGGAATTCGCCGACGAGATCGCTCGCTTCGCCGCAGACCCGCGAGAGCTCGCGCTCTCCATCGCCGCGGAAGAGCCGTTGCGGCTGGGATCGGTGGGACCCGGGCTTCTGGCCCCCCTCTCTGGCGAGGAAGAGCAGAGCGGCTTGCGCGCGGCGATGAAATTCCTCTCCCCGCTCAAGGCGACGCTGTCCGTAAACGGCATGCCCGAGCTCGCGGCGCGGTGGCGCGAGGTGCCGCCCGCCTTCATGGGAGGCGCGGAACCGTCTGGATCCTCAGGGGGTGCTGACAGCCTTTACTGAAGCCCCGCGCGTCTTCGCCGGAACGCCTCCCGTGCGCGCATCCAAAGGCCTGCCGCGCCGGACAAGCTTTACATCGGCCCCACCGGCAGTTAAACTGCTGACTGACGTCAAGCCCGTCGTCAGCTTCCTGTCCTCCGGACATGGCGATCCTCCGGACATGGCCGACGGTCCGGGGCCCTTCGCGCCGATCCGATGCCGATCCCCAAGCCGTTCCTGTCCCTTGGGCCGCGCCGAGGGTTTTCCGGGGGAGGCTCGCCGGAACGCGCGGCGGGGCATTGCCCTTCCGGAAGGAGCCCGTTTCAGACCCCATGTCCGAACCAAAGTCCCCAGGCGCCTTCAGCCGCATCGTCAAGGCTTTCTCGCAGGGTTTCTCCTGTCCTAACCCGGTGACCGTGTTCCAGGCGGAATCCGAGTACAGCCGCGTCAGGGTTGTCGACCGCGACGGCGTGCGCACCCTTTACATGGGGGAAAGCCTCCAGGAGTCCGAGACCTCCATCTCGCTCTCCAACCCCCTCGCGGCGATCTTCGAGTACCCGGGCATGATGTTCATGGCGCTGGCGATCTCGCCCCTGAACTCGGAGATCACCATGCTGGGCCTGGGAGGCGGCTTCATCCCGAGGCTCTTCCAGGAGTACCTGCCGGAGAAAAGGCTGGCCGTGGCCGAAGTGGATCCGCTGGTGGCCGAGGTCGCGACGACCTACTTCTTCTTCGAACCCGGCGGCAACGTCGAAATCGTTCTCAGGGACGGCATGGATCACGTCCGGGACATGCCTCCGGACGGCGCCGACCAGATCTGGCTGGACGCCTTCAACGGAAGCTACATCCCGTCCCACATGGCGACCGACGACTTCATGGAGCTGTGCCTGAGCCGCCTGAAACCCGGAGGCCTCCTGGTCCAGAACCTCCACCAGACGCGGATGGAGAGCTACCGCGCACAGCTCAGGCGCACCGTCAAGATCTTCGGGGGGACGCCCCTGATCTTCGCGGGCCGTAAGTCAGCCAATGCCGTGGTCATGAGCTCCAGGCAGGACGACGAGCCGTGGATCCCGCCCGCAGCCAGGGAGGTGTCCCGCCTCGCGCGGAATTTCGGGCAGGTGGGCCCATACAACATGGCCAACGAGGCGCTCAAGCGGGTAAGCAACCCCGACTGGGGCCTCTGATCCGTCCCGTGCGCCGATTCCGGAATCCTGATGCGCTTGCCCATGCGGGACCCCGAAGCCGGGGACGAAATTCTCCCGCGCGGAAGCTGCCGGACCGGTCAACGCGTCGGCTTCCGGGCATGTCCATCCCTATCATGAAACGTTTTCTTGGGCATCTTGGCCTTGGACCAACACCATATTGAAAAGCCCCGAAGGGGTTCCTCCGCCGGGGTGTTGATAATCAGCATGAACGTGTAGGCGACGCGGCAAGTCTCCCCCGCCTAACGGCGGACCGGCCTGAACGCGGAGCGGGGGCCGCCGGTCGTATGGGCCGCGGACCGCATGATCCGCCGAATAGGAAACGCCCGTGAAGGTGGCCTGCGGTATCCGGTTTTCCGGGCCGCTCGGCCTCAGTCTCCGAAACGCCTGAAAATGCCTCCGTAGTCCGCAGGCCTGGTGATTATCGCTGGCGATTATGGTACTTGGGCGGCATCAGACCGGCATACGGGGCGCAAATGCCTCCAAGACCTCCCGTCCGTCAGGCGAAAGGATGCCCTCTCGAAGGCATCCGAAGGAATCGACCTCAAACCGGCGTGATGCCGGTTTCAGATGACCCGCAAGGCACACGAAGGGAATGCCGGACGGCAGGCCCGCGAGCCTTCAAGACGAAAACCCCCGCAGGACGGGGACACTCGTGTCCCAGCCCTGCGGGGGTTGTCGCTGATGCCGAGCCGAAAGGAAATCACCCGGAACGCCCCGCCGCTTGACCGGCGGGAATCCGGAATTCCGGCAACGGGCCCCTGAGGCCGCTAGGCCTTGGTCCTGGAGGAGGTCCGCCTGGCCGCGGGCTTGCGGGCCGCCGGCTTGCGGGCGGCAGCCACGGTCTTGCGCGGACGTCCTACCGGTCGCTTGGCCGCCGAGCGGCCTGCCGCAGGCTTTCTTGCCGCAGGCTTGCGGGCCGCCGGCTTGCGGGCGGCTGTCGCGGTCTTGCGGGCCGCGGGCTTCCTGGCCGCGGGCTTGCGGGCCGCCGGCTTGCGGGCGGCTGTCGCGGTCTTGCGAGCCGCAGGCTTACGGGCCGCCGGCTTGCGGTCGGCTGTCGCGGTCTTGCGGGCCGCGGGCTTACGGGCCGCCGGCTTGCGGGCGGCTGTCGCGGTCTTGCGGGCCGCCGGCTTCCTGGCC
>JAISFS010000224.1 GCA_031263485.1 Deltaproteobacteria bacterium
CATTGGCATCCTGGCGCTCAAGCCTTAAACCACCGCACATCTGCGCACCCTTTACCCAGATACTCGGCCCTCAAATGACTGCCAGGAGGTGAGGGAGGGGGTTTTTGCAGTGGAATCAATTAGGCTTGCGGAACAGGTTATCACTAATACCGAGGGACGTGGAGGGCATCGCCCTGCGGGCGCGTCAGGAACCACGACGCTTCCTGTCTTTCGGTGCGGTGGCAGGAGACCTCAGCGGAGCATCCCTGATTTGCCCGTCGACATAGACCTTCCTCTTGAAGCGGATTATCGCGTCCGAAGAGCCGTATACGCTTACCGCGCAGACATAGACGTTTCTCTCGTTGGAGAAATAAGACAGCGCATACCGTTTGTCGTCCGCCTGCTTGAAGGCCATTAAGACGCCGTTGTCGATGACCTCCTGCTTCTTCTGGAGGGAAATCCGTTTCCAGGGCTTTTTGTATTTGATCTCGATTATGGTGACGTCCTTGTCCGGCGATGCGTACACAAGATCTATCCTTCCCCCCCCCACGTTCTCCTCCATTCTTGCCCTGGATTCCTTGATATTCAGCATGGTATACATCATCACTTGAGGAGTCAGTTCGGCATGAAGGTGAAGATGTGAAGCGATTTCAGAAAGGCAGGACGAGAAAATGGCTGAACATTCCTTCTCATTGCGTGAATCGAAGGCATCAACGAACGAGCCATATTTTGAGTTGATGGTTTCCTGAGATTTATTCAATATGCCTTCCTTATTGACGAATTCCTGGACAATGGCGTAGCCGATCTCCGTGTTAGGGACCTTGAGAATGTACTGCGGTTTAAGGGAAGACTCGTCCGAGCTGTCTATGGTAAGGTATCCGGCCTGGAAAAGGGCTGCCTCATCGTTGATTTCATGGACGTCCGAGAGGGGAAGAGTGTTTCCAATTCTAAAATTTTTGGAAAACGCTTTGAAATATGTATCGTTCTTGAGGGTGAGAAGTGAAGTGAACAGAGGGGCTCCGGACAGGTACCAATAGTAATCGAAGTGCTTTTCCTTGAACAGGCTCGCGACCGAGAAAGGGTTCAGCACCATGGTGATTCCGTCCCAGCTGTATCCGTCGTACCATTCTAGGATCTTTGCCATAAGGGTCTCATCGTTGGCGTTTTTCCCTAAGGCCTTCTTTTCTTTCAGATGATTCAGGGTTTCGGAAATGTAGTCCCTGTAATGAAGCCTGATCTCATTTTCCGTGAATCCGCAAATGGCGGAATAATTGTGGTTGAGCGAAATGTCCTCCACGTTGTTCAAGCCTGAATATAAGGAAAGCTGTTTGAATTTCGTGATCCCGGCAATCAGCGTGAAGCGGAGTTTCTTGTAGCAACTCTTGATGGAAATGTAGAAAGCGTGGAGTAATTTCCTGACCTCTCCGATTGCCTCATCGCTTTCGAGATTTACGAGCAGCGGTACATCGTATTCGTCCACGAGAAGGACAACGTTTTTCGGGCTGCTTTCGTCCGGCTTCAATCCCATAGCCTTGCTTTTGGCGATCTGTCGATCCGACAGGCACTCGATTATCAGCGCGATTTCGGAAACTTGGGTCACCTTCCCGATCGGCAAGGAGTTTTTCCTCGCTATCGTGTTCAGATCCGTTATCAGCCTCGTCCTAATCGCTGACGGCTCCTCAGGGTACTTACTGAAGCTGAGCGAGATCACCGGAAGAGGCTCCCAGTCGCCCCATAGATTCTTGGTGACTATATCAAGTCCTTCGAAAAGCTCTCTTTTACCCTCGAAAATGTTCTGAATCGTGTCAAGCAGAAGGGTTTTACCGAAACGCCTCGGCCTGGAGAGGAAATACGTGCCTCCCCTCAAGCCGATAAGCTCGCTGATAATCGCGGTCTTGTCAACGAAAGGCGCCTTATCTTCGATAAACTGCTTGAAATCCTGAAAACCGACCAACGGATTTGGCAACTTCTTTCCGGTCTCGTCCGTCATTTTTCCTGTCCTTGCCCCCTTGCTCCTCAGAATTCTTAAAGGCCTCGCCGATCTTGGCAGATGCGTAGTCCCAGAGGGATTCGCCCCGCCCGGGCAGACGTGAATGGCATGTGAAAGAATCGGTTCGGGTGACGCTGGAAAACGATTGCAGGTCCGAATTTTGGTCAACCGTCCGGAAGAGGTCGCGTCTTCGGGTCACCCCTCCAGCTTGAATATGCCTCGCAATCGCGAATCCGCGTTGGAGTCATCCACGGTCATGACAGCCATGTTCTCGGAACGGACGCCCGGGGAAGTCACTGCCGGGGGAGGACCAACATCATGCCCCTGCACGGGTGCCGTGTCCTTACAGACAACATAATGGCCTATCGGTAATCTGGCGGAATCCTCCGAATCATTATGATGTCGGATCAAATATAGCAAATTTACGGATGTTAGCTTTCAAAATGCAGGCAATGGCGGGAACATGAGGCCCGACATCCGGGATGATTTAGAGTTCGGCAACATTCACAACGGCAAGTCCCGCCAGATAACCGGTTTTCCCTCGACATGTGCCGCATTGAATTGCCGTTGTCTATTTTAACCGACACAAGGCTCCAAAGCAATCTTGGTTCTTACTATCTTCCTATTATCTGTCTATCCGCCTCCGCTCTACTCCCTCAAGGGGTGAACAAGAGCGCGGCCAGCAATACAGCTTGACGACACCTCATCTCATTGGCGGGCTGGCGTTCTTGCTACCGGCCATCGGCGGGCGGTGGTCTTGCCTGTGGCTGGACGCGCTTGAAGGACCGGAAGTGGGCGGCAGGGGTATCCACCGCCGTGCTCGTGCTGGCGGGTGCCATCTCGGACGGTGACCTGACCGAAACGTGATGGACACTGGGAAAGGCACGGGCGAAATAATGGGCGGCCTGTGGGGCGGCCATGCGATCCGGGGACGTCATGCCCTAAAAGGGCTCTTCCGGGGTCAGGCTGAGCGGCTACCCCGCCAGACCGGGCCGGGCACTACAGGGCTTGGGAATCCCACGCACAACGCCCGGAGCGGTTGGTCCGCAGGACGACCTCGATCGACGTTTCCGCGACGAGGCGGAAGAGCTCGGATTCGGCCCGACAGTGTTGACCGTCGGAGGCCACGGCCTTTCAAAACAATCTGCAGCGCCCCGACCAATGAGGCCCCGTCTTTGGACAACGCACAACGAAGCGGGGCCTTTTCCCAACGAATCGGTCCCGGCCTTGCGGACCTCCCGCGGCGTCCGCGCCTGTCTGACGGCCCGTGATGATGGTCCCGGCTTCCCGAAAGCGTGCTATCATCATCCCCAGAGGCTTTCGCCTCACGGCCAAGGAGCTCTCCATGTCAGAAACCTCTTCAGGCGCCTGGCCTCACGATGCGGACCTCACCGGCGCCGCGACCCTTCCGGACCGTCCTGACCTCGCGCCGGGCCCTCGCGGCGGGGAAACCGCGGCGGATCGCCCTTCCGGCGCGATCGGCTCCGTCCGCCCCTCACCTCCGGCTTCCCTGACCTTGCGGGAGTTCCATGGGATGAGGGTGATCCGCCCGCTCCCGCCCGCAGGTGCCGAGGCGGACCTGTACGTGGTTGATGCACCGGGGGGCGTGAGGGTGCTTAGGCTGGAGCGCGGCGCCCAGTCCGTCTGCCCGGAGGTCGCGGCCCGCCTGGACGCGATAGAGGACGGCCTGGGCGAGGGCGTCGTCAGGACCTTCGGGCGGGGGACGGACGGCGGGACCGGACGCCGCTACGAGATCCAGGAGTACCTGCCGCTGGGTGACCTCTCGGGCCTCATGGCCCGGGGGCCGCTTCCCGAACGGGACGTGCTCGCGCTCGCCGACTCTCTCTCCCGGACGCTGGATCTCCTGCATTCCAGCGGGATAATCCACAGGGACATCAAACCGGCCAACATACTCCTGAGATCGCTTGATCCGCCCGTGCCAGCCCTGTGCGACTTCGGGATCTCGTCGGCGCTCGCTCCCGGCGTCTCGATGAAGCTTACCCGTGCGGCCTTCACGGCGCTCTACACGGCCCCCGAGGCTGTCGCCGACTTCGCCGGCGCCGCGGGGGACTTCTGGAGCCTGGGCGCCGTGCTCCTGGAAGCCGCGACGGGGCATCACCCCCTGGACGGGCTCCCGCTCGCCATGGTCATGCGGGAACTCACGACGCGCGGCCTCGCCGTGCCCGACGGGCTTCCGCCGGACGTCCGGAGGATCCTTCGGGGCCTGCTCGAGCGGGACGACAGGGCGCGCTGGCGCCGGGCGCAGGTGGCCGACGCGCTTCGCGGCGGGAGCCAGGGGATTCCTCCCGCAGGAACTACGGGGGAGCCCTCCGGACACGCCGCAGGCTGTCCCCCACGGGATGGCGCGGCAGGCCTCACGAGGGACAACGCGACCGGTCCCTCACTGGATGCCGCGGCAGGCCGCACAAGGGACGACGCGACCGGTCCCTCACTGGATGCCGCGGCAGGCCTCACAAGGGATGACGCTTCCGGTCACTCACAGGATGGCGCGGCTTCTCCCGCTGAAACCGCCGATGTTGTCGAGGATGCCGTCGGGGACCGCCTGCCGTCGCCCGGCGCTGGCGACGGTTTTCCCGGAGCTTACGGGGGCTTGAAGGAGTTCCGGGACATGAGGGTGATCCGTTGGCTCCCGCGCTGGCGCGAGCGCGGCTGGACGAGCGTGTTCGTCGTGGAGGCCGCGGAGGGCGAAAGGGCCTTGGTGCTGGATCATCCCGGTAAAGGCTCGACCCTCAAGCTGGAGATCGCGGCCCGCCTGGATTCGATCGTGAACGATCTGGGCGAGGGGGTAGTCAGGACCTTCTCGCGCGGGTGGGACGGGGACGGGAAGACAGCACGCCGCTACGAGATCCGCGAGTACCTGCCGTTGGGGGATCTGGCCGGTCTCATTGAGCGCGGCCCGCTTTCCGAACGGGACATCCTGGCGCTCGCCGATTCGCTCTCCCGGACGCTGGCTCTGCTTCATTCCCGCGGGATTGTCCACGGCGACGTATGTCCCGCGAACATCCTCCTGAGATCTCTTGACCCGCCCGTGCCCGCCCTGTGCGGCAACGTGATCCGCTCGGCGCTTTGCGGCCGCATGGCCCCACGGGATATCCAGGAAATCTCCTATAGGGCGCCCGAGTCATTTACCGTGAACTGCCCGAAGGAGGCGCAAGAGGCGAAGGAGGCGGGAGACTTCTGGAGCCTGGGCGCCGTGCTCCTGGAGGCCGCGACGGGCCGTCACCCCCTGAAAGGGCACGGGTTCCCCGACTACCAGGCTATACACCTGCTCCAGACGCGCGGCCTCGCCGTGCCCGACAGGCTCCCGCCGATCGTCCAGAGGATCCTCCGGGGCCTCCTCACCCGGGACATGGGGAGGCGCTGGGGCCGGGCGCGGGTGGCGGACGCGCTCGCCGAACGATGCCCCGGGCTTCAGGCGGGGCACCAGACGGGCGGCACCATCACGGTAGGCGCACGCCCCCCCTCCGCAGTACCCGCCGCGGCAGAGGAAGGCCGCGGGGCGGACCCGATCGTCTCGCCCGCGCCGTTTCACATAATGGGCAACGAGTTCAGGACCCCGGAGGAGCTGGCGCTATGGTTCGGCAGGGACGGCCGGGGATGGGATGCGGGCGTGGCGGCGATGCGCTGGGGCTCCGTGGAGCGCTGGCTCAGGGACATCGGCAGGGGCGCCGATGCCGACGGGATGGCCGGAATCTCCTCCTCCCCCAACGAGAGGCTCTTCTGGTTCATACGGACCTTCGCCCCCTGGAGCCCCCCGACCTTCCGCGGGGTGCCCCTAGACAAGGGGAGCATCGCGGCGCTGTACCGGGACAGGGAAAAGCTCTCCGGAGAAGCCCTCGTCCTCTTTGATGCCATAACGTCGGAAGGATCGCCTCTCCGCCGGTTCCCCAAGATAGCCCGGGCCTGCGGCCTCCCGCTGTGCGAGGAGGTCGAGAACTTGCTGACGCAACCGTTTTGCTCGAATAGAGCGAGGAATGCCCATCATATGATGGGAATCGACCCTGAAGCCGCCTCCGCCGCGCATTTCAATAAATCTTGTCGCGTTACCCGGCAGGCAAATATACTTTGTGGAGAGATGCGGCGAACGGGAGACCTGGAGTGGTCCAGGGAGTACAGGGAAGAGTCGATCGCGAAGGCAAGGAGCGCGTTCCGCGAGGCGGCCCGCCTGCACGTCGAGCGGCGCGGCAGGCACCGCGAGGGCTATGGCAGCAGGTTCCCCGTCTATCTGCTGCTGACGTACAGCCATTACATGGATGCGATATCGATGGAACACATGTTTTTCAGCATTGCGGAAAAGATCGTGAGCCTTCTCCTGGAGATACCGTCCGCCTCCGGTTCCACGCCCTTCTTCTCGGTCGTCTGCGTCGGCATCGAGAGAAGCCTGAGGATGCCGCTCACGGAGCTTGACCCCGAACTCGACCCCGGACTGACGCCGGATTTCATGCCTTTGAATCATTCCGGCGTTTTCAGCGAGTATCTTGACATAGCCCTCGGGTGCGTTGCGGCAAGGGCCGTAGCCGAGGTGCGCCGCCCGGTCCTCAGGGGCCGGACGGACGCGTCGCCCGATTTTGGAACGCGCGAGCCGTCCGGGAAGGGGCCAGGCTTCCAAGGAGAGCCGTCGGGCGTCCGGCAAATGGCCCTCCGGACGGATCGCAGTCCCCTCGCGATATTCTGGTTGCCCAACTTGCTGAACTTACCGGACCTCATGCCGTTGGCATCGGCGGGATGCGACCGGTTCTTGAGCTACCCGTGGGGCGCGAAGGGGGCCGTTACGGGACAGGGTTCCGGGGATTTCCCGGGGAGAGGGCGGCTGGTAGGCAAGAAGGACTGGACGAAGGACTCCGGGGAAGGCTTACGGCGGCTCATCGCGCGCCTCCTCGGGAAGATCTTCTGAACCGGCGCGCGCTACACTTGTCAACGCGCCTCCTGCACCGGGGGCCACGACCGGGTCATGCCGCGGCCCCACAACGACCTGAGCCGCCTCACTTCCCCGGCTCATGAACCCCTTTCAACGGACAACGCGGAACAATGCGGGCCCTTTCCGGCGAATCTGGGCCGTCCTTGCGGACCTCCGGCGACGGCCAGCCTGCCTTAAGACCAGTGAAAATCGTCCCGTGATCCAGAAAACGTGCTGTCATCATGCAATCAGCGGCTCATAAGGTTCTCCTCACGGCCAAGGAACTCGACATGTCAGAAACCGCTTCAGGCGCCGGAACGCACGATGCTGACATATCCGCCGCCGCAACCCTTCCGGACCGCGCTCCGGGCTATGGCGGCTCGAAAACCGTAGCGGATCAACGTTCCGGCGCGGTCGGCTCCAGCCGTTCCTCCCATCCGGCTTCCCTGACATTGAAGGTGTTCCGGGGGATGAAAGTGATCCGTGCGCTGCCGCCCGCGGGCGCCGAGGCGGACCTGTACGTGGTGGATGCCCCGGAAGGCGTGAGGGTGCTCAGGCTGGAGCGCGGCGCCCCGTCCGTCCTCCCGGAGGTCGCGGCCCGCCTGGACGCGATCGCGGACTGCCTGGGGGAGGGCATTGTCAGGACCTTCGGGCGGGGGACGGACGGCGGGACCGGACGCCGCTACGAGCTCCAGGAGTACCTGCCGCTGGGGGACCTATCGGGGCTCATGGCCCGAGGCCAGTTTCCCGAACGGGACGTGCTCGCGCTCGCCGGCTCCCTCTCCCGGACTTTGGATCTCCTGCATTCCCGGGGGATTGTCCATAGGGACGTGAAGCCCTCGAACATCCTTCTGAGATCGCTTGATCCGCCCGTGCCAGCCCTGTGCGACTTCGGGATCTCGTCGGCGCTCGCGCCCGGCGTCTCGATGAAGCTTACCCGTGCGGCCTTCACGGCACTCTACACCGCCCCCGAGTCCTTCGCCGACTTCGCCGGCGCCGCGGGGGACTTCTGGAGCCTGGGGGCCGTGCTATTGGAGGCCGCGACGGGTCACCACCCCCTGGACGGGCTCCCGCTCGCCATGGTCATGCGGGAACTCACGACGCGCGGCCTCGCCGTGCCCGACTGGCTCCCGGCGGACGTCCGGAGAATCCTCCGGGGACTGCTCGAGCGGGACGACAAGGTGCGCTGGCGCCGGGCGCAAGTGGCCGACGCGCTCGCCGGCCGATGTCCGGGGCTTCCGCCCAGGCGCACGGCGCAAGCCCGTATGTCGGATACGGCGCAAGCCCGTTTTTCGGATGCGGCGCAAGCCAGTTTGACGGACACGGCGGAAGTCCGTTGGTCGGACACGGCGGCCTCCCTGTCCGATGGCTCCGGCGGCTTAGGAGTCGACCGCGCGGCGTCCCTGTCCACGATGCCCGCGCCATTCCTCATAATGGACGATGAGTTCGTGACCCCTGAGGAGCTCGCGGAATGGTTCAACAGGGACGGGCGGGGCTGGGAGGCGGGAGCTGCGGCGATGCGCTGGGGCTCAGTGGAGCGCTGGCTCAGGGACACCGGCAGGGCTGAGGCCGCCGATCGGATGGAACCGCTTTCGGGTACACCGCACGAGATGCTCTTCGGGTTCATGAGGATCTTCGCGCCGGAGAGCCCGCCGGCCTTCCGCGGGGTGCCGCTCGATCTGGAAAGCGTCGAGGCTCTGGTCAGGGACCGGAAGACTCTTTCCGGGGACGCCCTTGCGACGCTTGACGGCATATTGGACGGCACGCTGCGGAAATTCCCGGAAATCGCGGCGATATACGGTCGCCCCCTCCATTGGGCGGTCGAACTCGCGCTTTCCAGCGCATCGGACATCGATGCGGATACCCTGGACGCGGAAACCCTGGCCTGCGCCTTTGCCGCCATGAGAGCCCCCGGCGACTTCTTCTTCGGATTCCGCGACTATCCATCCCCGCGGGAAGCCCTGGCGTTCGTCCTGAAGGCGCGCTGCCCCCTTCTCACGCGAGAGTGGCTGTGTCTGTGGTGGAACCTGTATCAACGACCGATGGACATGATGAATCACTTTTTTTTCGATGGACCGGACTCGTACAGGCTAGGCACCGTCGGGTTCAAGGGAGATGAGATCAGGAGATATGCGGCGGAGGCCAGGGAGATAGCGAGACGCACAAGGGACTCAGGCTACTTCACGTTCCGAAAAGCGCTTGAAGACCGCCCGATGCCGCCCTATCCGGCTTTCGGAAGAATGGCTGACGATTTTTTATTTAAGATCTTCAATTGGGAATTAGATAATTACAAATTTGACTACAGGTATATCGAGAGGCAGGCGGACGAAGCGAACGACGCGGCTCGCCTGTTCTGGCTCGCGGAAGGCGAAGGAATGGATGGTCCGGGTGGACGGGGGGGGGCCGGTACCGAGGCAGGGGCACAAGGGACAGGGCTAAACCGCGATGACGCCTGACGTCTCCGCCGGATATCCTCCGAAAATCCTCCGGAGATAGCGGACCGGTACCGCTCACCTTGGCGAGTCGGTTCCCTCGGACCCTCGTAGAAAACCGTCCCTTTCACCAGGCGGAAACGTAAACGGAAAGCCTTCGGGATCCTGCCGCAGATTTTAGCCTTTCACCCCGGTTGACCTGATGAACGCATGCACTGAACAAGACATGACCGGAGGAACGCATGATTATGACGGTAACGTAATAAGTCGTAACTGCAGCTAGCTGCCGGCAACTCTCCCCGACCGTTGGCCTCTTGGTGGATGTCTGGCAGAGAAACGTGCCGGTTTTGAGGCATGAATGAACAGTCGCCTTGTTTGGACAGCCGCCGCCCCATCCGGCTAATAATCATGAATCCATCACTGACTTATTACGGTGGCGTCATGATATGACGGAACCGAAATATGTCGGTTCGGCAACCCGGGAAAGGAAACGCCCACAGGTCATTGGCTTCTGGGAGGCTGAAGGTTAGTCAAAAAAGTACCAGCTATCGGGGCATGACTGCCCAGCCGCCCTGTCAGGACCGTCGCCGCCCCATCCGGCTCTTTATCACGAATCCCCCGTCGGCATATTTCGGTGGCGTAATAAATTTCGTCAATGACGACAGTTCACGGAATTGCCGCGCCATTGAAACTTCACATTTCTGAGATCCCGTACACAATGCGTCTGATGATTATATTGCCGAAATTGAGCTTAACGCAAATAAGTTTCACATGAAACTGCTCGATATCGACAACCACGGACCCTGTGTCCCGGAACAAGGGGACGGAAATCGTTGCCTGAAGCCGTAGTCATGTCGTTGTATGGAGTACGATCTGATTGATTACATTGGGAAACGCTATGAGAGAAAATCCTCTCCTATGGGCTCCGGGTTGGGGGCGCCTCAGCGGCAGGGCAGGTATGCCCATCAAACTTACACGTTTACCCTACCCTTTGGCCACCCAGGGACCAATGATCTAAGGGCGTTGCCTGCCCTGGGTTGCCGTTCCGACTAATCACGTTTTCATCATGATATGATGCATACTCAAAGGCTCGACTGCGGTCCCCCGCAGGCGTCTACCTCTTGGCCGCCGTCGGCGGAATCTTCGAGGAGAGATAACTCATGCCCGGCCTATCCCCTGCCCTCCTTTCCGCCTCCTTATCGGCAGCGATCCTCCTCGCCGCACCCGCCGCGCCCCTGGCCGCCCAAGCTCTAAGCCTCTGGTCAAGGACCTGGAATCTCGACGAGAAGGGCGCGTTCATCGCGGCGGCCCCCGCCTCCGACGGCGGCGCCGTCCTGGGCGGCTTCTTCCCGTCCTCGCGCTTTTCCGAAGCCTCGCCCGGGGACAGGCCGGACGCGCTTGTCATGAGGATCGACAACGAGGGCGCCGCCCTGTGGCAGACCTTGCTGGGCGGCTCGTCCGACGACGCGACCCAGGCGGTGGCCCAGACTCCGGACGGAGGGTACCTCGCGGCCGGCCGGTCCCGTTCCGGCGACGGGGACTTCCCTTGGGCGCGCGGCGGGCGCAGGCATTCACTCTGGGCGGCGAAGCTGGACGCTTCCGGCGGCGTTGTCTGGATCCGCGAGCTCCCCGGCCCGGAAGGCAACCTGAACTTCGAAGGCAAGAGGTCCCGGATAGGCGCCATAGCCGCCGACGGCGAAGGGGGCGCCGTCGCGGTGGGCATAGGTCTGCACTTCACCTCCGGGGACGGCTGCGGAGGCGATTCCGATTCCGGCACCGAACTCGCGTTGTGGAGGATATCAGCGGACGGCAACAAGGTGACACTCAGCTGCCCCGGAATCCCCGTCGCGATCGAGCACTTCATTTTCGGCGCGGCCGTCATGCCCGACGGCGGGGCCGTCGCTACATGCGGCTCCCGCAACCCCGACGCCGTGGCCCGGCTCACGCCGTCGGGCCGCAAGGCCTGGGTGAAGGACATGCAGGCGTGGTTCCTCACGGCCCTCGCGCCTGCGGCGGACGGCGGTATCTTCGGGGCCGGGACAATCTCCGGCGACCGACCCGGGATCTTCAAGATGGATCCCGACGGCGGGCTTCTCTGGGACAAGCCCGTCTCCGGAGTGGCGGAAGGGTTGATCACGGCGATCGCGGCACGGGAGGACGGCCTCTTCGGCGCGGGGCTTTCCGACAAGCCGGGCACCGGCGATACGGACATGCTGGCATTCAGGTCCGACTCCGAGGGCGGGACCGTCTGGAACACGACCGCAGGCGGTTCGGGCCGGGACATCGCCGCGGCCGCGGCGGCTCTTTCGGACGGATCCTTTCTCGCGGCGGGCTCCACGACCTCACGGGACGGCTTTCTGGCAAACAGGACGCGGAAAGGCCTTCCCGGCGACCATATCGCCCCCTGGACCGTGAGGTTCGCCAGATGATCGCCGCGCCGGCGGGCATTCGGTACATGCCCTTGGGGGGGCGCGGGCTTGCGGCGTCAGCCTTTCCGCTTCGGCTTCCGCTTTCGGACCGGATCCGTGACTTCCCTGGACCGGTCGTTTTTGAACCTTTCCACGGTGCTTCGAAGGATTATGGACGCCAGCGGTTCCCGGTTTCCGGTAAGGCCCCGGGACCGTCACCGCCGACGCATGGCGCTCCCCCCGGTCACTGCAATCAGCTTGTGCCGAAGCGCGAGACTGTCAGGATCTGATCGGCCTTCAGGAATGCCGGCCTGTCAGGGATACCGGCCCGCATAGGGATGTCGAGCCGCAAGGGATGACGGCTTGTCAGGACTGCCGGGCACGGCCCATGTTGGCCAACAGCCGCCTCCCGGGAGTAAACAGCCGCATCGCCTCAGCCGTTCTGGTAGGTTATGCGTGTCTGGAGCTTCTCGCCCCCATCGCTCTGGAGCGAGCAGTCGGCAACGCCGCCCGAGCTCGCTGAACATATGACGGTGTCCGGGACATAGTTGCCGCCTCCGGGACACTTGGCTCCGGTGTCGCGGATCGTTAGTTTGCCCCCGCTCATCCGCGCCGTGGCGGTGGCGGTGCAGGTCCTCTGGATCCGTCCTCGCCCGTCGAGCTCCTCGACCCGCACCCGGGCGCGCCCCGAGCCGTCGAAACAGTAGTAGCAGAACAGGGGCTGACCGCTGGTATTGAAGATGCCCGCGTCCGACTTCCAGCAACCCTTGAGGAAGCTCACGTCGGTCGCGCCCTCTGGGATGGTCAGCCGCCCTCCGGGTTTAGGTTTGGGAGGGTCGGGTTTGGGATCCGGGGGTACGGGTTTGGGCTCCTGAAGTACGGGGTTGGGCTCCGTAGGAGCCGGCTTGGGCTGAGGAGGCACCGGCTTGGGCTCCGGATGGGGAGGCGGCGGAGGAGGAGGCGCCGCCTCAAGGGCGGTCGGGGCATCGCCTGCGGGCGGGGACGGGACCTCCCCGGCGCCCCCGGGCACCGGAAGCGAAAGGGGGGCCTCTTCCAGGAATGGCTCGGTATCGTCGGGGCGGCAAGCCGAAAGCGACTCCCGGTAGCGTTCCCTGAGCCCCGCCAGTTCGGCGCGGAGCCCGGCCTCGATGCCCGGATCCGGCCCCGTCGCGGGATCCGGTGCGGGCAGGTTCCCGGTCGCGGCACGAAAGGCCGGGGAGACGAGCCAAAAGAATGCCAGCACGAGCAGGAACGCCCCCACACCGGCAAGCGCCGCGCGCAACGGCCCCGGTCCTTCGGTCGCCAGGGATGCCGACTCGGGCTCCTGAAGCGGTCCGCAGGCGGATTCCGGATCGGCCAGGGCGGCGGGTGACGAGATCGTCAAGGGAAGGGCGACGGGAGCGGGACCATCAGCTACCGGAACCCCGACCGGGGTAGCGGTCTCGGCCAGATCCGCCAGACATGGGATGGCCCATCCGGCCAGGACCGGGATCCCATCGATCAGCCAGACCGATTCGGCGCCCGGGATGTCCGCCGCCCGGGCCGCGAGCGTTGCGGCGAGCAACGACAGGAGCCTGGCCGTCGCCTTGACGGCAGGGTCCGGGGACGAGGCGAGGCCGACGCCGAGATCCGCCATCTCGGAGGCCCTGAGCCTCACGGCCCGGTCCGCCTCATGGCGATCAATGCCGGAGATGCCCGAAATCTCCCGGGCATAGCCTTCCAGTGGCGTGAACCAGGCGATGGCCTCTGCGGAGTGTCCTGCCCTCGGTTCGGCGAGCGCGAGCGCGGCCTCGTCGGATATTTCGCTCCGGAGCACCCCCGTGGCGAGCTCCCAGGCCGATATCATGTCAGCGAGCCGCTCCTGCCCGAAGTCCTGGGCCGGTCCGGCGGGCGGGCTTTGGACGACCGCCGGTTCAGGGGCGCCCGGTAGGCCCAAATCGGCGGAAAGGCCGTGTCCGGAGGCATCGCCGGAGACGCCGTTTCCGGAACGTGAAGCATGGTTGAGGAACTGGCCGATCATGCAACTAGAATAACAGAACCGGGCGGGCGAAGAAATGCTTCTTGCCTTCGTGAGACCATTGACGGTCAGGTGCCATCACGGAACGGAACGACAGACGCCACGGATAGGCAGACACAACGGATCGGCAAAGGCCACCGGCCGGCCCGACAGAATCCGCCATGCCGAGGTCGGCCCGACTGACGCCACTGGTCGGTCCGGCAAAATCACCCTTGCCGAGGTCGGCCCGGGCCGGTTAAACTCCAGAGCCAGGGCACCCGCACCGCCTGCGCAACTCCCTCGCCGCCGCACGGCGTCCCCGGCGCCCTGCCGGAAGATCCCCGCGCCCTTGGCGCGTCAGCCTCCCTGACGGGTGATCCTTGTCCCGAACCGCCTGCCACCGTCGCTCTGGAGCGTGCAGTCGGCCGCGCCCTCCGAGCTCGGCGCGCAAACAACCGTATCGGGCACATATTTGCCCCCTTCGGGGCACACGGCGCCGGTGTCGCGGATGATAAGCTCCCCCCCGCTCATACGCGCCGTGGCGGTGGCGGTGCAGGTCTGCTCCACCCTGCCGTTCCCGTCCAGTTCTTCTACCCGCACCCGGGCGCGACCGTTCCCGTCGAAACAGTAGTAACAGAAGAGGGGTTGCTTGTTGTCCTTTCTGACTATGCCGGAGTCGGATTTCCAGCATCCCTCGAGAAAACTCGCGTCGGTCGCGCCTTCGGGGATGACCAGCCGACCGCCCGGCTTGGGCGCTACCGGCTTGGCTGCGTCAGGCTTGGGTCCGATCGGGGCGGGCATGGGATTTGCCTGAGGCGGCGGCGGCGGCGGAGGAGGAGGGGGAGGCGCGGCCTCCAATGCCAGAGGCAGCTCCCCTGGGGACGGGGGCGGGACGCCATCGGCGCGTTCGGGCTCGGGGAAGGAAAGGGGCGTCTCTTCCGAGAACGGCTCGGAATCCTGCGGACGGCAACTGACGAGCCTCTCCAGGTAAAGTTCCTTCAGCAGTGCCAGCTCCGTGCGGAGGCCGACCTCGCGGCTCGGATCGGAACCCCCGAAAGCCTTCCCGGACGGTATCGCCGCCATGGCTTCCCTGAAGCCCGGGGAGACGAGCCAAAAGACGAGCCACGTCGCCAAAAACACGCAAATCGCGAGCAAGGCCGCCTGGAGGGCCACGGGGCCCGCAGTGTCTGAGGTACCGGGCAGGAAGGCCGGTTCCAGGGCATCTTCCCTTCGGAGCAGGGGGCCAGTAAGGGGGCCGCGAGCAAAAGGCACCGCAACCTCGACCTCGGACGGGGCAACGACCGCCGGATCCGGCGGCGGCGGTATGCCCCAGCCCGTCAGCACCGGGGTCCCGTCGATCATCCAGACCGTCTCCGGGCCCGGGATACCCGCCGCGCCGGCGGCCAGCGCCGCCGCGACTCGCGAGATGAGCCTCGCCGTCCGCCTGGACCGGGGATCCGGGGACAGGGCGAGCCAGGCGCCAAGTTCCGCGAGCTCGGTGGCCCTGGTCCTTAAAATATCGTCGGCCTCGACCCTCTCACGGGAGGGGAGACCGGAAAGCTCGCGGGCGAAACCTTCCAGCGGGGTGTGCCACGCCATCTCCCCGGCGGACTGCCCGGCTCTCGGTTCCGCGAGCACGAGCGCCGCAGAGGGCGAGATCTCGCGCCCAAGCTCCCTGGAAGCGAGCTTCCAGGCAGCGGCCATCGCCGCGAGGCGCTCGATGCTCCCGCCGGAAGCTGAACATTCGGCATCGCCGGGAAAGGCGCCGCCGGAAAGGGGGGTTATGGTCAGGATCTGTCCGTTCATTGTCAACAGGGTATCAGAATTTTCAGAATTTGCGACCTGCGCACAGGTGACATCCCGGAGCGCGGGACCAGGAGCCGCCGTACCGGCGGCTCTTGCGCATGTCACTGCCCGGCTCAGGGGGAGCCCTGACTCGGCGTCTCTGCCGCCCCCCGATAGCCATTCCCGGGCACAGGCCATGGCATTTGCCCCAACTCCCTTGACCGGGCTTCCCCCTCCGGAAGGACGCCCGCATCCGGCAATTCCCCCGCCGCCGCGCCTTCAGGGGGCCCAGGCCCGGCAATACGCGGCTGGCAACGGCATGCCGCCTCATCGGCCAGGGCGGCGGGGAAGACCCGCAGGCGTTTCCCTGTCTGAAACCCGTCACCCCGGCGACCGAGAGGGAACGGTCAGGAGTCCCCCCCGCACTCCGGTGTCCGGAAGCGCGGGAGGGAGCGATGACCGTCGGGCGGCTTCGCTACGTAAGGGACGGCGGAACGCATAAAATCTTGGAGTGCCGGCCAAATCGATGACGCGTTGCTGTGTGGTCATTATTGACCAGATCCGACAGGAATCTAACGGAAGGTCCCAGGTCGGCCTTGGTCGCCAGATTCAATGTGCCGATATGCTCGGATTTCCCGACGACCGCGACGATCGGGGGGAAGAATACGGCCTTGATATACACGAGGGCAACCAAGGCCCCGGCGACCCTTCCGTTGCCGTCCCGGAAAGGATGGATCTGGATGAAGCGGTGGTGGAGCCAGGCGGCCTCGATGTCCGGAGGGCCCTTGACTGTCAGATGCGGCTCGTGGATTTCCGACAGCCTGTCCAGCCCGCTGTCCACCTGTTCGGGATGGCAAAACCGAAGGGTACGACCGTCAGGCATCAGAGGGCTGTTAGGCCACTTCTTGTATACCACTTCAATATCGGACTCCTGTCGGGCCGCTCT
The DNA here is from genome assembly GCA_031263485.1 of Deltaproteobacteria bacterium. GTDB lineage: Bacteria > Desulfobacterota > Desulfarculia > Adiutricales > Adiutricaceae > JAIRZX01. The sequence continues at coordinate 16,455 of JAISFS010000224.1, forward strand.
GTCTGCAATGCCCCGGCGGCGAAGTGCAGGTTTTCCGCGAAAGCCGTATGAAGGTTCATGGGCGTGAAAGGTGTGATCGGTCTGTCCATTTCGCTTTCCATGCAAAGCGAATTCAATATCCGGCAGTGGTTTTCGATGATTGGGGCCGGTTCTATTCCGCCAAGGCCGTTTATCTGGAGAGGCAAGTCGACGGAAGACAGGTCACGTTGGATCGTCGTTTCGGTCAGACCGTCGTCGATGTCGCACATGTCATCGATCTTTCCGGTCTCGATAGCCCATTCCCGGACCATTTTCCCCTGTCAATCCTCAAGCAGTCAGGCCTTTAGGTCAGTTCCGATCGCGCGCCAGGATCGCGCGATCTCCAGAAACTACGGATCCGAGAGTTCGAGATAGCATGCAGGCAAATCCATAATCGGTTCCCAGACGCAGAACTTTTCGAGCATTTCGGCTCTCCTTGCCGGGAAAAACGCCGATAACCTCATGCTCCTAGAAGAGGCAGGCAGGAACCGCTGGACATCCTCCAACGGTAATGCATCGGCTCCCCCGCTCAACTCAGCCGCGACTTCGATCCGGGAGGAAGGCAGACGATTTAAATTTGCAAACGCCATCATATACGGTTCCCGCCCCCATAATCAACGCCTCCCTTGCCGTGACCCGCGCTTCTGAGACGGAGTCGAAAGGATCGCGGATCAGGGAGTCCTTGAAGGACCCATGCCGTCGATCGTAATGATGGAGAAGGCAACGCCTTGGCGATGGCAAGGCCGCAACATCGCTCGACCTCCACGGCCAGCCGGTCGTAAAACCGCCACGGGCAACCGGGCGCTCGACCGCCACACGGGTCGCCGGGCGTTAAACCGCCACGGGCACCCGGGCGCTCGACCGCCACAGGAGTGGCCGGGCGTTAAAACGCCGCTAGCCGCCGGGCGGCTTCAGCCGCCCTGGAAGGTGAACCTCGTACTGAAGCTGTTGCCGCTCTGGTTCCTCACCCGGCAGCTGGCCGCCCCGCCGGGGGAGGGGGTACAGGTGACCGTGGCCCGCTCGTAAGAGGGGATGCCAGGCGGGCACTTGGCGCCGTTGTCGCGGATGATCACCCGACCTCCCGAAAGCGTGGCCCTGCCGTTGGTCGTGCAGACGTTGCGGATCGACCCGGAACGGTCAAGCTCCTGCACCTTCACCGATGCCGAGCCCGAGGGGGAAAAGCAATATATGTACGTGAGCGGCATCTGGTTTATCCTGTCGACCATGCCGGCATCGGATTTCCAGCATCCTTCCAGGAACGAGAGATCCGTGGGGTTGTCCGGGATCCTCAGCTGCCCGCCGCGAGGGGGACGGTTCGCGCCCGCCGGGGGCTTGGGCCGGGAACCGGGACGGGGCCTTACCCGAGGGGGAGGCGCGGGCGGAGGAGGTGGCGGCGGCGCGGCCTCCAGGGCCGCAGGCCCTTCCCCGGCGGACGGAGGCGTCAAGTCCCTGCGCTCGGGTTCGGGCAGATCGGGCGGGTACTCCTCGAAAAACGGCTCCGGGTCATCGTCAGGGCGGCAGGCCAGGAGGGTATCGCGGTAGCGGTCCTGAAGATAGTCCAGCTCGAAGCGGAGATCATCCTCGATCCAGGGATCGGGGAGCGTCGCGGAACCGTCCCCCGGAATGGCGGACGCGGCCCGCCTGAAGGCCGGCGACATGAGAAGGATGAGGGTCAGCGCCAGGAGAAAGACGCCCAGTGCCGCGAGCGCCGTTCGGACGCCCAAGCCGATGGGACCTCCGGATCCGTCGGGACGTGGCAGGGGCAGGGGCGAAGGCGGCGGCGGGAGAGACGCATCCGGATACTCCCCGAGACCGGACTCCCCCGCGCCCTCCCCGCCGGTGGGGAGCGGCGGCACGTCGGCGTCGCCGGGAACGGCCGCGCCGGCGCCGGGGTCCTCGGAGTACCCGCGCCACCATGCGGCCATGACCGGGACGCCGCCCACCACGAACACGCTTTCCGGTCCGGGGATGCCGGCTGCGGCCGCCGCCAGTGCCGCGGAGAGCCGCAGGAGGAGCCTGGCCGCCGCCCGGGTCCCGGGCGAAACGTCGGACGAGAGCGCCGCCCCCGCCCGCGCGAACGCCTCCGCCCTCTCACGGAGGGCGCGTTCCGCGAGCCGCCGTTCCGCGCCGGTCAGCTGGAAAAAATCCCGGGGAGCGCCTGTCAGGGGGGTGCTCCAGGCGACCTTGCCACCCTCCCCTTCCTCGGGCTCGGCTATGGCGGCGGCCTCGTCCGCCGTGAGCCCCTGTTCCAGCGCCTCCTTAAGTAGCTCCCACGCGGCCGCAGGGGAGGCCGCGTCCGCGCGGGCCTTGGCGTCCTGGACGGCATCGGCGCCCTGGGTGTCCGGGACGTCCGGGCCGCCCTTATCATGGGACGCAGAATGGCCTGCCGGGTCGCCCCGGGCCTCCCTGCGCCCGCCGTCGCCCCCGGCGGGAATGGCAGTGTAAATCAGAATCTGGCTGCCCATGCCGAAAGGATAGCAGACGGCGGCGACTTTGAAAACAAGGGTCAAATGCCAGCCGCCAGAAACTGACATCTGGCATAGGTCTGGAACCGGGGCGCCCCATGGAGGCGTGGGCCTGCACTCTGGCCTGACCGCCCCTTGACCTGCCTATGGGCACGGAGGCTGCCGACGCGGTACCCGCGAGGCCCCGACAGGCGGATACGTCCAATGGCACAGAGGTGTCCGGCGCCACGGAGGCGTCAGACGACACGGAAGCATCCGGCGGAAGCGACGGACATCGCCCCCGAGCGAGGGTGTTCCGGACGGGCGTGGCGGGCCGCGCAGACCTTCTCTGGACGCTCTTCCGTAGCTGACCCGTTCTTTCCGGCGGCGCCTGGCACGTCCACCGAACTCCTGGATGTTGCACCCGCGTGACGGAGCGGAAGAACGGACATGCGGCGTAGCCGTGAAATGGCGAACCGCCCCTCTGAGCTTCGGCGGCCGGCATGCCCATCGCGGGCGCTGGCCGGGACAACCCCTGAAAATCCGATGAGCATCGGGCCGTTGGCGGTTGCCGCCGGTATCCCGCGCGACAACGATTAGGGCAGGCGTCAGGGCCCGGCACCTCCCCCTACGAGGGCGATCGGAAGCGTTGTTCTCCACGGAATTGACCGGCTTTCATGCTTTCGGGCACCCGCCCGTGGGCTCCGATTCCCGCCGTTCTTTTGGACTCTTGGACAGGTTAAGACATATTCAGATGCTTCATCAGAACGCAAGACGCCCGACCGTCAATTTCGAACAGGCATGCCACGATATTCCTTTCCTTCCTGCCGATGGCAAGCGACACTCGGATGGGGTTTTGGGAGGCAAGGCCGTAACCTTTTTCGCCCATCTGGCGTGTTCCCCTTTCGGCGGCTTTTACGGCACCCGCGGCATCCTCCGACATTTTCAATTCGATGGCATACGTCAATTTTCCGTAGACCGCCTCCAAGTCGAGGCGGCCTGGTCCCTCATCTTTTCCGGAGGTCACTTTGGCGCCGGCCATCCACAGGCAGGCATGCAGCACGGAACGGTGGAAGCTCTCGCCTTGCGCCCCAAGAAGCTTCTCGGCGAACGTCTCGGTCAACTTCCGGACCGATTCGTCCGGGATGTCATGGCCGGCGGCCATGCGGATGTCCCCTGCCAGGTCGCCGTTTTGATATCTGCGGGTGGCATCGGCGTGGTCAAAGCAGATTATGCCGCCGAGTATACGGGAAAAGACGCCGACCATGCCAGGTATATCGCGGTTCGCGAGGGACACCTTCAGTTCCTCCCCATCGACGCCGATGTCGGTACAAGACGGGTTGAGGTTCTCAAGGAAGAGAGTGGAAATGGCGGCGCGGACCTCAAGATTGGGATAGTCCAGCGTATACATCGTCCCTATTTTCGCCAGAAGTGTCAGGTAGCCGGACTGATAAAGAAATCCTTCTGGTTTTTGCGGACTCAATTTCTCCGGGACTTCTGGCGAACCGGAGCGTCACTTTCTTGCCCTGGAACTCTTCAACGGTTATGGCCTTGTCTTTTAAGAACTTCTTGATAATGGCGTCTGAACCTGATTCCATCCAGTAGTTCGCGAATTGCCTGTCGGCGAAAAATGAAAGGATGGAAAACGGGCAGTATAGCCTGGTCTCGCCATCGAATGAAAACCAATAATAATAGCCGCGAATTTCAGACAAAAGACGCTTTTGACTCATCTTGAGCTTTCTGGCGGTCTCGGCGACGAATGGTTTGAAATAATTCTCCAGGTCTTTCTGGGTATAGCCCATGAAAGCGCCGAATTCAGGATTGAGGGATATGTCACGAAGATTGTTGAGCAGGGAAAACACTCCCATCTTGGAAAACCTGGTAACCCCGGTGATGAATACCGACTCGATGTGAGCCTCGGCCGATTTGATTTTGGAATAGAAATACCGCATGACGTTCCGCGTATCGTCAAGCAGATCGGCATTTGCGGGTTTTTCGCTTCGCACGACACTTATGACTGGGGCATCGTACTCGTCGATCAGGACCACGACGTTTTTGCCGCTCGCCTTGTGGACGTCCTCAATAAGAAATAAAAATGAATCAGCGGTATCGGCACCCCTCAAGGAGACATGGTGCCGTTCGGCGTTTACTCCGAGACGGCCCATGATTTTGCTTTCCAAAACCTCGATGCTGCGGGCTCCGGCAGCCGCACCCATGTCCAGGTTGATGACAGGCCTGGAAACGAAAGCGGGGGAACCAATGTGCTCCTCGACGGCCAGTCCCCTGAAAAGCTCTTTCCTACCTGAGTGGAAGGCATCTAACGTGTGTACCGTAAGGGACTTTCCGAAGCGGCGGGGCCGGGCGCAGAAGACGAATTTGCCCGCTTTCCGTAACATCGGAAGATACGTAGTCTTATCGACGTAGAGAGTATTATCGAGCCTCAGTTCTTCAAAAAGCTGTTGGCCTACGGGAAGCGCGGGCAATTCCTTTGTCATATGGTCTCCTGCAGGCATCTTTTCGAAATGATGTCGCTTGATCACAGATTGACACACGCCGACATACTTCATCCGGACACGTTGCCAATCACCCACCTTGAAGGCTGTTGCAAAAATCGCGACATCATCTGCATGTATCAGGCGGTTGCGGATGGGTTGGCACTTGTCAACCGCCTCCGTTGTCATTCCCTTCCTAAAACCTTTTTGAAACAGGCTCCTGGAGGTAATTTCGGATGTGATGGCACGATAATATGGCGATGGCAGGCCGGGTTCAAGTCGCAGTCAGGGTTCTTCACCGACCGGCCGGATTCGGTGCGCATCGGCAGCCGGCTCCGGAGGCACCCGCCTTCAGCGGCCAAGGTCGAAATCGCCGTTACGACCCCCCGATGAGCGGCGGCTTCAGCCCTCGCCCTTGTAGGTGAATCGCGTCTCGAAGGTATCGGCGCCTCCCCTGTTCTGGACCACGCAGTCGGCGGCGCCCTTGTCGCTCGAGACGCAGACGACCGCGGCCTCGGTAAAGCCCCCGCCCCCGGCGCACCGCGCCCCGCGGTCCCGGATGGACAGCGTCCCGCCCTCCAGCCTGGCGGTGGCCGAGGTCTCGCAGGTCCTGTTGATCCTCCCGTCGTACCCGAAGACCTCTACCGTCACCCGGGCGGCGCCGGAACCGCCCGAGAAGCAGTAGGTATAGGTCAGGGGGAGGCCTTCGGGCATGGACTTGAGCCCAGCGTCCGACGTCCAGCACCCGTCCAGGAACCCCAGATCTTCCCCGTCGGCTGGCAACCGTAGCTCGGCGTTCTCGGCGGGGGGCTCCGGCTGGGGTTCAGGGGGCGGAGGAGGCGGAGGGATCATCGGCTGACCGTCCGGGATAGGCGGCGGGGCCGTGGCCGTCGGCGCGGACGTTTCTGGCCGGCAGGCCGCGAGCAGAAGCCCGTAACGATCCTTGAGCCCCGCGAGCTCCCTTTGGAGCGCACCCTCCCTCCCCGAATCCTGCCGCGCGTCCGGGGCGGCGGCGGCGACCGCCGCCCTCCTGAAATCGGGCGCCAGGAGAAGAAAGACGACGAGGGCCAGGAGGAACACGCCCAACGCCGCGAGGAGGGCCTTGAGCCAGCCGAGGGAGCCCGGAGCAGCGACCGGCGGGGCGGCATGCGCGGCAAAAACGGGCTCCGCGTACGTCACGGGCGGCATAGGCGCGGAAGCGGGCGCCGCCGGTACGGCGACGGACGGCCGCATGTCCCGGAGCCTCTCCCCGGAGAGAATCCGCCGCACGGCGTTCGACTCTCGCTCGGTGAGCTGGTGGCCGGACGGGCCCCCCGCCGTCGGGGAAGCGGCCTTGGACAGCCCCCAGCCGGCCATGACCGGGACGCCTCCCACCGCGAAGACCCTGGCCGCGCCCTCCACGCCCGCGGCGGCGGTGGCGGCCTCCATCGCTAGAAGCGAGATGAGCCTGCCCGCGAGCCTCTGCTCGCCCGAATCCGCGCCGGTGAGCCGGGCGCCCAGCTGCGCGAGCTCCCCGGCCTTCAGGCACAGGGCATCGTCGGCATCGTCGCGTTCCGCGCCCGCGAGCGTCCGGATGTCCACCGGATCGCCCTCCAGGGGCGTGACCCACTCTATCCTGCCCTCGCGGTCCTTGACCATCGGCTCGGCGAGGAACCGGGCCGTCTCGCCGGACAGCTCCCTCTCGATGAGCTGCGAGAGAAGCCCGTGGCTCATGACGGGCTTCACGCCCCCCACGGACTCGGGATAACGCTCCGTCAGACTGGTCACGAATATCTGTTGGTAAGCCATACGTAGCTGGATTCCCTCGGCATCGCCGGGGCGCGGCGGGCCTCAAGACACTGGATTGCGGACGCGCCCCGCGCCGACAGGATACAACGAAGCGCCGAGGGAAAAAAGACGTTGGGTCCCGGCACAACCCTGCCGTGCCGTTCCGGGTCGGACGGTGCCCTGCCTGGCGTTGTGCGGGTGTTAGCGGCAGGAGGAGCGGCGAGCCGCGGGATGGCGGACCCGTCACGAGGCGTCGCCGACGCGACCGCCCTGACGTCCCGGACAGGACGGGTGACGCCCGCCCTGCCACCGGCCGAGGAAAACGCGCCCGGAACCCGGCATGAACTACGAGCGCCACGCCCCGCCCGGCGCGTGGCCGCCCGACCGCAAGGGCTCAACCCTTGCCCAGGAAAGTGAAACGCGTGGGAATCTCGTTGAGCCCGGTGCTCTGGACCCTGCAGTCTGCCGCCCCGCCAATGCCGGGCACGCACTTGACCGTCGTGGGTACGAAGTCCGGGACATCGGAGCATTCGGGTCCCAGATCCTCGATGATGAGCACGCCGCCTTCCAGCCTTGCCGCGCCGGTGGTGGCGCAGGTCCTGAGGAGACTCCCGTCCCAGCGGTGCACCTCGACCCTGACGGATGCGGCGCCCGTGCCGCCGGAGAAGCAGTAGACGTAATGCCCGGGAAGCCCTTCGGGAACGATGATCAGCCCGGCATCGGACTTCCAGCATCCGTCCAGGAAGGCCAGATCGTCGCCTTCGGCGGGAAGCTTCAGCTCGGCGTTCTCCTCCGGCGTCGGGGACGCGGACGCCGGCGTCGTACGGTCGCAGGCCGCGAGGAGGGTACCGTAACGCCCTTTGAGCCCCGCCAGCTCTTCACGGAGCGCGTCCTCCCTGCCCGAATCAGGCCACGCGACCGTGGCCCCGGCCGTTGCCAGCATCGCATTCCAGAAATATGGCATCAGCAGGAAGAGGAGAAAAAGCGCCAGGAGGAACGCCCCCAAAGCCGCAAGCAGGAATCCGAGACAGCCGCGCGCCGCGACCGGAGCGGGCGGCGCGATCTCGACGGGCGACGCCGCGACCGGATCAGGCGGCGGCGCCACCGCTACGGGCGGCGGCAGTGTTGCAGGCGTTTCCTCGGCGGGCCTTGCAACGGCCGCTGGCAACGGGAGATCAGGAGGCCTCTCGCCGGCAAGGATCCTCCTCACCGCGTCCGTTTCGATCTCGGTGAGCTCGTGGCCCGACAGGCCTCCGGCGGCCCGGAAAGCGGTCCTGGAAAGCCCCCAGCCGACCATGACCGGGACGCCTCCCACGGCGAACACCCTGGCGCCGTGCCGAGCGCCCGCGGCGACCTCCGCAGCCTCCACCGCGAGAAGCGAGATGAGCCTGCCGGCCAGCCGCAGTTCGCCGGATTCCTCGCCCGTGAGCCGTGCGCCCAATACAGCGAGCTCCCCCGCCCTCAGGCACAGGGCGTCCAGGGCCGCGTCCCGCTCCGCGCCCCCGAGCGTCAGGATGTCCGCGGAATCGCCCTCCACCGGCGTTATCCACTCTATCCTGCCCTCGCGGTCCTTGAAGACCGGCTCGGAGACGAAGAGCGCCGCCTCGCCGGACAGCCTCTCCTCGATTAGCCGCGAAAGGAGCCCGTGGCTCATGACGGGTTTCACGCCCCCCAAGGACTCGGGATAACGCTCCGCCAGGCTGGTCACGAATATCTGCTGGTAAGCCATAGATCGCCGGATTCTCTCGGCATCGCCGGTGCGTGGCGGGCAACAAAACGTTCGAACGCGGACACGCCCCGCGCCGACAGGATACAACGAACCGCCAAGGGAAAAAAGACTCGGTGGACCGTGCAATCCTGCCGGTCGAGCCGGGCAGGACGGTATCACGGGCCGGACGGTATCGAGCTGGACGGGAGCCAGGCCGGATGGGATCAGGCCGGGCCGGAGATGCCCAAGCATGAACTGAGCGATTACAGGCAGAAGAAGGACGGCCGACCGCAAGGGGGAGCGGACCCGTCACGAGGCGTCGCCCGCGCGGAGCGACCCTCACGTCACGGGCCTGACGTGTACCGCCGACCCCCGCTCCCGGCCGAGGGGAACGAGTCCGGAAACCGACCTGAACGATGACAGCCGCGCCCCGCCGAAGGCGGAGCAGCCTGATCGCCGGGACTCAGCCCTTGCCCAGAAAGGTGAAACGCGTGGGAATCTCCTCCGCCCCGCGGCTCTGGACCTTGCAGTCGGCCGCCCCGCCCATGCCGGGCATGCACGTGACCGTCGTAGGCACGAAGTCCGGGACCCCGGGGCATACCGGCCCCTGATCCTCGATGAAGAGCACTCCGCCTTCCAGCCTTGCCGTGCCGGTGGTTACGCAGGTCCTTAGAAGGCTCCCGTCCCTGCGGAGCACCTCGGCCCTGACCGAGGCCTCGCCGGTACCGCCGGAGAAGCAATAGACGTAATGCCCGGGAAGTCCTTCCGGGACGACTTTCAGCCCGGCATCAGATTTCCAGCATCCGTCCAGGAAGGCCAGGTCGCCGCCTTCGGCGGGAAGCTTCAGCCCGGCGTTCGCCTCGGGTGCCGGGGGCGCGGGTTCCGGCACGGGCGCCGGGGGCGCGGGTTCCGGCACGGGCGCCGGGGGCGCGGGTTCCGGCACGGGCGCCGGGGGCGCGGGTTCCGGCACGGGCGCCGGGGGCG
>JAISFS010000260.1 GCA_031263485.1 Deltaproteobacteria bacterium
AGATCATAACATTTTTGTAAGACAAGACAATGCTTCCACTTTTAATTGGTCAGCATACTCTACTAATCCGAATTAAGAGGATAATGAGGATAATTAGATCTCAAAGAGACTAACTGTCACGGAAAGATCTATTATTTTGCTTATTATGTGTATATTGCCGACGCATTGAATCATTTGCCGTCCGGAAAGGCATGCGAATAGTGGATTTTATCTTGGACAGCTGTGGACAGCAACTCGCCTTACCTGTATCATGATGCGTTCGCAGACAGTCCCGAAGAAGTGACTGGGATCTCCACACCATGGCCCCCGGATTTGCGGACACGCGCAATGGCCCATGGGACCAACGGTTTCGCTTCATGGCTCACTGACCGGCGCCCCCGTGCGATTGCCCCAGGCGTCAGCCCCCGGGCCGATTGGTCCGAGCAACGACTCCCGGCCCAGGCGGCTCCTCGCGGCGGCATCCTGATAGCTGAGTAAGTTTAGGGTGGAGGTGGGTAGGTCTTCACCTCTCTCGAGGACACTTTGGGCTTTTTACGGACGCGTTAAATTTGCTTTTTCATGTAAGTCGGGATGTTGTCGACACGCCTCAATTGGTTGAGCGACATTGGCCGCTTGACTTCGCAATGGCTTATACCTGACTGCGTACAGGGAGCAGGCACAGCGTTTCGTTAAGAAGTTTGTTGCTCGCCGAATTCGAAAACCTTCAGCTGAAATCGGTTCTCCTACGGTCAATATTTATGACGTGGATGTTCGGAGACTGGTCAAATCCCCGCAGATCAAGCGTTTCAGCAAGCCGGAAATATTTTGGTTTGCGAACGTGATTTTCAATCGGTTGGCAGACGTTGATTTCCTTTCGCTACACCCTTTCTCTACATCATATCGTTCAGGAAATGGTTGAAATTTCCGATAAAAGACGTATGATATCATAATCGGACTGGCCGCTGATGATGACGTCAGGAAAATTCTTGACACTTTTTATCTCTGGGCCGCATCCGAAAGAATGGAAGATGAGGATTCAAGTGATGGCTAATGAGGTGTTGGCTAATGAGGTGTTGGCTAATGAGACGTCCGTGAAACTGCGATGGTGAGGTTGAAGGCTGACAGGTTGCCTGCCCAATTCTGTTTCAAGACCGATATGGCATTGAGTGTCCTGAAATATTATTTTCATGATATTGTTGAGGAAATCAGCTGATGACGACAGAAATGGAGTCCGCCGTGTCCGAGGTGGATCCCGCCGTGACTGAACAAGAGCACGATGCCATCATGAACCTCGCGCCAATTATACCAGGCATCTTACAATTATTGGTCGAGAACCGTAACCTCACCGCTGAGTTCGCAGGAATGATTGTCTATAATTCGAAGTCGTGCATGATGCTGGAAGATAAGAAATGGAGTTGACAGAGTATTTTTACCCAACGCTATGCAAGATGCTGGAACAGGAGTTGACTGAAGGCCATACCGTTTTCTATTAGCGATTAGCCTTAACCATTTATGATGGGCTTTTCGCGATTCGCGATTTGGAGGATTTGGAGGATTAGGAGGATTAGGATGATCGGAGTGATCTCTGACGAGCCAAGGTTCCTTGGTCTTTGCGTGTAAACATACATATAAAGTCGTCAAGAAAATGACAGGCCAGGATGCGTTCAATTACCTGTATCGCACTGGTGCGACTGCCTTCATTCTGAGCCGGGCTCCCCACTATGGCCTCCAGATTTTTCCTTCATTCTTCAAGAATTTCGTGGATGGGAGGGATGCCGTGTATTGGGGAGATCGTTGGTGAAATCGATGAGTGCATCAAGGCGAACACCCGTGTTCGGCCCGAAGGGCCGTGGGTTGTCTGCGGAAATGCCATGGACAAAGGCCAGGGCCGCAATGGTTGAACGGAAACTCCGCCGGAACGCCGGCTCAGGGCGGCATCGATGATAGGCTCCTGCGTTGCGGCGTCCAGGCCTCGTCTTTGTGTGTAGTGTGTTTTCGACCTCTCCAGTCCGCGTCCGACTTTAGTGGTGCTTAGACACGGCTTGGCGTCATTCCAGCACACGCCTTTTTCCGCGACAAATAGGAGCATGGCGTGCCCAGACAGGCCTCCCGTTCGGGATGGAATTGCTCGGCGTATGCATCTGATCGCATCGGTTCCGAACGGCATGAGGCATCCATCTGCACCTCTCTTCGGGCTCGGAAAGTAATGTTTTGCAGACCACAAATATTAACAATCGAAGCCGATTATCTCCGTTTCCTTATCGAGTGAGGACTCACGAAAAGTGTCTCGATAGGCCCAAGCGACCGCCATAGCATATCGGACAGCCTGGAGGGATTTCGCTCGTAACCTGGTGAGAGCCGGACAGCTTCCCTCGGGAATTGAGATCGTTTATGAGCCTTGTCAGGCTGTCAACCATGAGTCAGATCATGAAGATCGGACTTTGTTGACTTACATGTTGCGATGCCTGAGAACGATGTTCGTGCGCCGGGGTGTCGAAAATCTAAATTAACGTGTCAGGGAGCTAGTCCACGGCGGTCGGGTGGTGCGGCGGAGCGTCCGGAAAAGGTCGATGCCGCCCCTCCGGAGCGGCGCGTTCCCTGCGGACGCTGCGGGCGAGGGAGCGGAGAGCGTCTCCTGAAGAGAAGGGCGGAGTGGCGACTCTCCTCCCCGTTGAAACGGCGGCGGTAAATTGGCATACTTGTGGGGCCGTTAGCCTCAATTCCCGCAAAGCTCGCGAGGACTCGCCCATGGACTCTTTCCCGCCCGGCACGCCGGACGAACTCCCCAAGAACCAGAAGAAAAAGAGGATCGGGATCTCCGAGGTCAAGATGCTGGCCCAGGCCTCCTCCATCGGGATTGCCATGGTCCTGTCCGTCTTCTTCGGGCTGGCTGCGGGATACTGGCTGGACGGTCGCTTCGGCACCCGGCCCCTCTTCATTCTGATAGGCCTCCTGGCAGGGGTGGCGGCGGCCTTCAACAACCTGATAGTTTTGTCCAGGCGCATGGAGCTGCAGAGGAAGCGGTTCTACGGCGCTGACGGGAGATCGGGTCTGGAGTCCCCGGGAGGGCCACCGCCTCCGGAAAGGCTCCCGGCGGACGGAGCTTCGTTGGCCGCCGGAAGGGCCCGGGCGTCCCGCGGGACGCGGGTTGCCGGAGGGGCTTCCGAGGGCGAGATGCCCTTGACCGCCTCCAGCGCCTCCGGGGAACTGGCGATCACCGACGAACACTCCGATGGCCTGGACGACGTTTCCGAGTTCGGCCCTGTCGAAGGCTTTGGGAAGGGGCATGACGTTGGCACCGGAGACGGCCTTGACGAGGACTTCTGGCACGACATCGCGGATCCAGAGACCTTGGATGACCTTCTGGGCGGCGGCGCCGGCAAAGGACCGGACGCAGGCGAAGGCATAGGACCGGACGCAGGCGAAGGCAAAGGACCGGACGCAGGCGAAGGCAAAGGGCCGGACGAAATCGGTGGCAAGGGCCCGGACGAAGGGGCCGGGGACGCCTCCGGCGTGTGACCCGCTACCCGGATTTTCGGGGGGATGTTAAAGTGGCTAAGGACCCGGAAAGCCAGAAAGGACTTTCAGATGGCTGACAATGACCAGCGGGGCGTCAAGGCCCCGGAAGGGGACCGGGCTTCCGGTACGGACGCCGAGTCCGCCGGGGCCGGCTCCCCTCCCGCCGCTTCGGCGGCTTCGGCGGCAGGCGTCTCTTCCGCGTCCCCGGCCGCTTCGGCCCCTGCCGCCCCCGTCCCGGCGGGAGGCTCTGCGGACTTCGGGGATTTGGCCCGTCATTTCAGGAGGTTCAGGCTCATAGAAAGGATCCTGGGGGCCGCGCTCGTGGCCCTCCTGTTCTTCCTCCAGGGGTGGTTCTTCGCCCTGGGGGCGCTGGCAGGGGTTCTCCTTTTGGACGCGAACCTCCTGGTGCTCCAGCGCGTCATAGACAAGGCCCGCCCCGGCAGGGTGGACAAGCCCATCTGGGTGACGATCCTCAAGTTCTACGGGCTCTTCGCCCTCACGGGGCTGGCGGCGTTCCTGATCGTCTGGCTCAGGGTGGGCGACCCTCTGGCGTTTCTGGGGGGGCTGGCCGTGCTCCTCCCCGCGATGATTCTGACCGTGCTCTGGTCAGGGGTGGAGTTCCTGGCGAGCCTGAGGCGCGCCTCCGGCGATGTCTGAGGAGGGGAAGCCCCGGCTGCTCGTCGTCACGGGCCCCACGGGGTCTGGCAAGAGCGCGGTGGCGGCCGCGCTCGCGGGGAAGCTCAAGGGCGAGGTGATAAACGCAGACAGCCTGGCCTTCTACCGCTACCTGGACATAGGCGCAGCCAAGCCGACCGAGGCCGAGACCTCCCTGGCCCCGCACCGGCTCTTCGGCATCCTGGATCCAGACGAGGACTTCGATGCGGCGGCTTACGTCTCGCTCGCCAGGCCGCTCGTGAGATCGCTCTGGGCGGCGGGATCCCCGCCCGTGGCCTGCGGCGGCACGGGGCTGTACCTGAAGGCGCTCACACGGGGCCTGTTCCGAGGGCCCGCTAGGCACGACGGGCTCAGGGACGCCTTCCGGCGCATGGAGGAGGACGGTATCCGCCTCCACGCGGTCCTGGAGAGCCTGGATCCCGAGACCGCCGCGCGGCTGGCCCCCAGGGACAGGGTGCGGGTGGAGCGGGCGCTCGAGGTCGTCCTGCAGGCGGGGGAGGGCATCGGCGCCCTTCAGGCCCGCCACGCGCACTCGGACAGCCCCTTCGAGGTCCTGGCCCTGGTGATGGACGTGGATCCGGCCGAGCTGGACCGGAGGCTCAGGGCCCGCACGGAGAGGATGTTCGCGGGGGGGCTGGTGGAGGAGACGCGCTCAGTCCTGGAGCGCGGGTACTCCCCGGGACTCAAGCCCCTCATGTCCATCGGCTACAGGGAGACCGTGATGCTCATCCGCGGCGAGCTCACCCTGGCCCAGGCCAAGGAGGCCGTCTATCTGAACACCCGGCGCCTGGCCAAGCGACAGCGGACGTGGTTTCGCGGCCAGCTGCCCGAGGGCCGGCGCCTGCCTCCGGACCCGGAGGCCGCTTACAGGGAGGCTGCGGAGTTTCTTGGGATCTGAGGACGCCCTCCCCGGCCGCCCGGTCGCCGGAAGCGGGCCTCCACACCCTTTCTCAGGCTCCCGGCATCTGATAGACTGGAAATCCGACGGCGCCGGTCCCCCGGTACCGCGCCGGGTTTCGGGCGCCTGACCCGTTGGCCTATTGCCGCGCCCCGGCGCATGAACCCTTTCGGGGCATCGCGATATGACGGTTGCCCGAGGAAGTGATGCCAAAGAAAACGTTTCATGACGACGAGCCGCAGGGCTTTCATCCGCAGAACCCTGGGCGCACCGCCGCCCGGGCCGCAGGGGGACGGAGGTGCCGCCCCGGCGGGCGCGGACTCGATCCTTGCTCCGGGATGCCGACTCCCGAGGGCACGGTACCGGAACCCGGCGGCCGGCGGCGGGAGCCCGCAGCCGTGTGCGCCGCTTCCGCCGAGACAGGCCTGGCGGAGGCCGTTACCGTCGGTGCAGACCCTGCGGAGGCCGTTCCCGCCAGAGCCGTACGAGTCGAGTCGGTCACCCCGGAAGCCGTTGCCTCCGAGGCTACGCCGATCAAGCCCTTCGTGGCCTTCCCGCCGCTCACGCGAGGCTCGCTGGTCCGCCGTTACAAACGGTTCCTGGCGGACGTGGAGGTTCCGGGTCTGGGGCTGGTCACGGCGCACACTCCCAACACCGGGCGAATGACCGGTTGCTCCGAACCCGGACGGACGGTCTATCTGAGCCGCCACGACTCGCCCGGACGCGCCTACCCCTGGAGCTGGGAGATGATCCGGATGGACTGCGGCCTGGTTGGCGTGAACACGTCGCTCCCCAACCGCCTGGTCCGTCTGGCGCTTTCGGCCGGGGCAGTCCCGGGCTTTCCCGCGGGAGGCAGGGTGGACTCCGAGGTGCGGCGCGGGGCGAGCCGCCTCGATCTGAGGTGGACTCCGCCGGACGGCGCGGGCCCCGAATGCCTGGTGGAGGTCAAGAACTGCTCCTGGGTCGAGGGGGCCAGGGCGCTCTTCCCGGACGCGGCGAGCGCCAGGGCCGTAAGGCACCTTGGCGAGCTTCAGGCGGTCGTCTCCGAAGGACAGGACGCCCTCCTGGTGATACTGGTCCAACGCCCGGATGCCGCGAGCTTCTCGCCTGCGGACGGGGTGGATCCCGACTGGGGCAGGGCGCTCAGGGCCGCCCTGGCCGCGGGGGTGAAAGCCATGGCCTTCGAGGCGGAGCTCTGTGAGTCGGGCGCGGCCTTCGGCAGGGAAATCCCGTTTGACCTCTGATCGGGCAGGGCCGACGGACGCGTTGTCTGCGGCGTCGCGCTTCACCCGGCCCTTCGGATCGTCCCGAGCCCCGGATCGGCTGGGCTTCGGATCGCCGGAAGCTTCCTCGCCTCGGCCAAGATCCTTGACCTTTTCGGCCATTGGCCTCCTGGCCTCCTGGCCCCCTGGCTCCTGGCCCTTTACTAGCCAACCTCAAGCTTCCCCCGGACAAGGCAGACCGACTTTCCATGAACCAGCCCGAGCCAAGGCTCCCCATAGTTCCCCCGCAGCCACTGCCGCACGACATCGGCACCGCCATGAGGCCTCCCGCCCTGGCCGAGATCCTCGCCTCCACGGACCTAGATCCCGAGTGCTACTTCGGGCCGCCATCCCCGGACCCTCCCGCCGCCCCGAGGCCTTTCACCGGGGGCCCGCCGACCCTGGCGGGAGAGCTGGACCCCGCGATGGCGGGGATGCCGCTAAGGGATCTGTGTGCCAGGGCAACGGGCCTGCCCCCGGAAGAGGCCGAGGAGCTGGTGCGTTTCGGGGGGATATGGCTGGACTCCCGGCAGAAGCTTGATCCAGAGCTCCCCCTCCCCGCCAGAGGTGAGTTCCGCGTGAACTTCCCCGCCTACGGGATCTGGCGCTTCTACGAGGCGGACCCGGGACGGATCGTCTACGAGGACGGGAGCGTGCTCGTCTACGACAAGGAGTCCGGCAGGCCCTCCCAGGGGGTGCCCCACGACGTCCACAACAACGCCCTCTCGGCGCTTGTGAGGCTTACTGGGCTCGAGTTGAGGCTCCCCCACCGCCTGGACGCCGGCACCTCCGGGCTCCTCATCATGGCCAAGACCCGCGAGGCGGCGGGGGAGCTGGGCAAGGCCTTCCAGAAGGGCAGGGTGTCCAAGCGCTACGTGGCCCTTTCCGAAGGCGAAGGTCCCGCCTGGGACGAGCAGGAGGTCCGGGCCGCCGTCGCCAAGAACGCCGGCAAGCTCGTGTGCCGCGCGAACGGACCCGGCCTCGCCGCCCACACCACCCTGCGCGTGCTCGCGCGCCGCGGCGCCAAGACCCTCTTCCTGGCCGTCCCGCACACGGGCAGGACCCACCAGATAAGGCTCCACCTGAGCTTCGAGGGGCACCCGATCGCGGGGGACCGCTTCTACGGCGGGGTCCCTCGGCCCAGGCTCATGCTCAGGGCCTCGGGGATCTCCTTCCCGCACCCCCTGACGGGGCGGCCGGTAGTGCTTGGCGAGCCCTGGGAGGATGACGGAGGGTGCGGGGGAAAGTAGCCTGCCCGGGACGGGCCATGGATTTCGGCATCGACCGCCGGTCCCAGGCTTCGGCGTTGGCCCGTTGCCCATTGTCGAGCAGGCGGAAGGCCAGCTCGGCGCGGGCCCGTTGGCCATTGCCGAGCTGGCCGACCTTCCGCCGGATCGTGCCTCCTCCCAGACAACTATCATTAAGTTGCTGACGTTGTTTTCGTGTTAAGGCCGTTGGCTCATCGGACGCTTCCGGACATGGCCCTGACCGGTCCAGGGCATCGGTTCGCCCGCATGAGGCCAGGCGCCGCATGGCTCCGGCATCCGGCGGCTCGCTGACACGGAAGCCTGTCGACCGATATTGCATCTGGGAAGCCGCGAACGCCGCTCCGTCCGGTTTCGCCCATACGGGCTAAGGCCAGCAGGCGAACAGGCTGTACCCGCTCATGGTCTGGAGGTAGCGCGCCTTGAAGCTAACCCTGTCTCCCGGCGACAGATCCGGCTCGACGTAGGGGCCCGCCTCGTCCTGTTCGGGGTCCGGGAAGAAGCAGGCGGCTCTCGTGAGCAGGAACATGCCTCCCGAGCGCTCTGGTTGCCTGAAGACGGCGGAGTAGCCGTGTTCCGTCCCGGGCACTGCTCCGGGCCTCGCGTAGCGGCCGAATTCCAAGACGGTTCCCTGTATGACGAGATCC
The DNA here is from genome assembly GCA_031263485.1 of Deltaproteobacteria bacterium. Classification (GTDB taxonomy): domain Bacteria; phylum Desulfobacterota; class Desulfarculia; order Adiutricales; family Adiutricaceae; genus JAIRZX01. Next base: position 8,246 of record JAISFS010000260.1, read on the forward strand.
AGCCCGGGACCGGAGTAGCGTCGTTCGGCGGCCAGGATGTTCCGGTTGAAGTCGATGCTCAGTCGATCGGCCCGGACCTTCACGGTCCTTCGGGCAGGCGGGGCGGGGCCGATGGAAGCCGAGGCGGCACCGGCCATGGCGCCTTGCGGGAAGCGGCAGTCGAACAGGACGGAAGGCCTAGCCACGGTCCGGAAGCTCGCGGGGAGGCTTATCCTAATGCCGGGCTTCACGGAGGCCAGGGCGTCCAGTACGGCGGGGCCGGGGTCCTCGAAAAAGCAGCCGGGATACCTCTTGACTCCCCGGCCCTTGCGGGGATGCGGCGCCTCGAAGAGGATGGCGTAGCCTTCCGCGGCGGGCGGCCCCGTGATCTTGAATGTGATGACCCTCTCGACGCGGCCCTTCAGGACCATGGAGCCGGCCATGCCGGAATAGCGCAGCGCGGCGGCGGGCCCGTCCGCGGCGAACTCCTTCGCCATGTCCGCGGCCTGGACCTCGACAAGATCGGACGCGTCCCCCGGTGGAAGCCGCCGGCAGGAGGGCATGGCCGAAGCGAAGACGGCCAGGGCCAGGGCGGTCGCCGCCGCGATCCATAGCCCGCGGCGCGGGACGCGCGTCTTGTCATTAACCGGCATGGCTCTACTCCCGCCGGGGCGAAGTTACCCGCTGAAGGCCCCGGCGAGGAGCCGCCGGGGGATCGTCTGCCCGTATGGCGTATGCGATGGCTAGAGCCTGTTGCATAAATCGCGACGGCATAGCCATGAATCGATCGGCTGTGGGCGGGCAACCTCTTGTCTGCTACGTTCGCTATCTTGTCCTTCATCAAAACCATTTTGCAAGGGGCTCTCGGTCGCCGCTCAGTGCCGCCCGCCAGTCGGCGCCAGTCCTCGGCAAGCCGGTCGGACGACGGCCGCGGGACCGTTGCGCGTAAAGTCGGGGCGCACCGGTCGGGGAACCAGCCCGGCGCCGCCTCAAGGGTAAAGGAGGCGGCAGACTTACGGATTATACGTCGGCTCCTCCGCTCCCGCGAGCGAAACCTCTGCTGTGGCTCGGATGCCGCCGGGCCGCCGCATGACGGGGGTGGCGGGACGGAATCGCCCATCCCCGGCGGCCGTTAACCAGACCGGCTCCGCGAGGTTGCGCGTCATTGGCGATTCAGCGGTGCCCCTGGGCGGAAGGCGTTGACCGATGAGCGATCCCGCCGGGATTGACGTTTCGCTTGCTGGGTTCCCCGCAAGCGTCCATGAGGGCGCGGAGGCGGAAGGGGGCCGCGATCGCGCCGAGTCGCGGGAAAGGATGGCTGCTCATCGCTCAACTGAAGCGACGCGAATGCCTTCGGCAGGGACGGCGGGATGGCGTTCGAGTAGGCGAAGTCAGGGACCGGCGGCGACGGTTCTGCGGAGAGCAGTCCACAGGGGCCGGCTACCGGGATCGACCGGCGGAGGTCAAGGGAGGCGTCGGTTACGGCTCGCCGCTCGTCCGCTCCGAAAGCCGTTCATACAGGATCATATGGCGGCGGGGTTTCAAGAACGGGACACGGCAAGCGACCCGGAAGTCCAGAAAACGTACCGACAAGGAGCCGATTGTCGTCTGCTGACGGGGCGTGTTCCGCCGTAAGCTGTTGACATCGGTTTCCAGAAGAGTGATACCCAGTAAACCGTTTCTCGCCAGACGGCGGGTATCGGGCGGGGAGAGATTCCGGTCGGCGGTCGGGATCACCTCCACGTCGTTGACCGGCGTTCAGTCGAGGTACCCGGAACGGCGGACCCCGGCCACGGCAGTCTCAGGCCCCGACAACGGACCATTCCGCCCCTGAGGGCGAAAAGGTGCGGAAACCGTGGATATTTTTGAAATGACGTAGTAAAATCTTCTAATCCTGTTGAGAACTTGAGGGTTGAAGCCATGGGCATCGATGAGGCAAGAAAGTTAATCCGCGCCATGTGGCCTCATCTGGACGAGAGGCAAAGGCGACTTTTCGCGGCTACCAATGCCGTTTCGCTGGGCCACGGGGGCATCAAGGCCGTCAGTGAGATCTGCGGCTTGTCCAGGGCGGCCATATCCAAGGGGATCAGGGAATTGGGACGGCCTCCCGTCAAGGACGGCAAGATAACGCATCCGGGTTCCGGGCGACCTTCCCCCAAACCCTCCGCTCCGGGCCTGAAGCCTGCTTCGGGATCGATATCGAGGCCTCCGGGCGGAAGGGACTCTGTAGGCACTGGCTCCGGGGCGCGACCGGTCCTGCGGAAAACCGCCGGACGGTCGGCGGCCCCTGGGCGTTCCATCGGCGGACGGAAGGCCGGAGCCGTTTCCGATGCGAGTGGATCCCGCATTCAGCCCGACATGGAAGCCAGGGTTGAGAAGCGGAACCAAGATTCGGATAGGCAGTACCAGTTCGTCAATGACCAGGCGGGACTGGCCATCAAGGAAGGACAGCCGGTCATAGCGATCGAAACGAAACTGTCGGGACCGGCCTCAAGCCGGAGAGATCCCGGCGCGGCGCGGAGTAAACCGGTTGTTCCGGAAAGCTCCTGCCTTGAGCTTTACGGCCCGTTGTCGTCCGTGGCGAAGCACGGGGTTTTCGGCCTCGATGAGGACGAGGGACATGTGAGCGTCACGCTGGATCAGGAAATTGCGACCTTCGCCGTCTCCTCGATTCTCGGCTGGTGGGAGCGAATCGGCAACGAACGTTTTCCCCGCCCGAAATACCTCCTCGTAGTCGCCGACGGGAGAGGCCCGGGCGGTTTTGAGGACGAGTCATGGACTGACGAGCTCCAAAGGCTGGCCGACACGTTGGAAGTGCCCGTCAAGGTCCGCCTTTTCCCCAACCATGGGTACCGAAAGTGGAATAACGACCATAGGCTGTTTTCCTTCGTTTCCTCCGGCCGGAAAAGGCAGGAGGCGAGGGATTGCGTGACTACGGTCTCTCTCATCAGCAGGACTTATGCTGTCGAAGGTTTGAAGGTCAATTGCAGGCTGGACCGCAGTCTGTTCAAGCCGCACGTCAAGTCCTCGGGCGGCAGGAAGGCGTCGGTTGTCGTCGACAGGGATACGTTTAACGGTAAGCAGAATTATACCTTCCACAACCGGAACTCGTAAGCCTTATCCTTTACGGTCGCCTTGGCGGGAAGGATGGTGGGGCGCATGTCGCGGGAAATCGCGCGGATGACGCTCATGATACGCATGATGCGCAGAAAAGGCCATCGAGAAGAGCGAACCGGGCGCGAAGAGCCGGTTATGGAGAACGATTCACCCAAACCGCTTACCCAGACACTCTCCCTAAAATGGCTACCATGAGGTTAGGAGAGGGTTTTTGTAGCGGAATCAAGATTTGATCTTCCGCACGGCAAAGCTCACGCGGCTGGCGGGGCTCCTCCCCACTGACGCCAAGGCGACTGCGGGTACCTCCCGCTGAGACGGTCGACACTGCAGTTGACGACGTTCGGGCGGGGGGATGGCTGGAATCGCGCCGGACAGCCTCCTCCGAGGCCACCCGGGGTCGGCCCCGCCGAGGTGGCGGCCACGGACGGCGATTGGCTCCGGTTTTGATGATCTTGGGAAATCGGAGAAGATGTTACGAATCAGCCGCAGAAATCTGGGGTTAAGAATTTCATTGTCGTAAATCCTGAAACGGAATCCGATCTTGACAAGAATACCGTGATTTTCCGCGCAGCATAGGACTCCGCTAAGCAAAGACACGCCGTATACCGGGCGGTCATTCCCGCGGCGGCACGGACAAGTCGCAAGCGACTCAAGCGACCCAAGCGACCCAAGCGACCCAAGCGAGTCACGCTATGGCATCGGACCGGAGCTTGCGGGACACGCAGGACCGGGATCCCGTCCGGCGAAGGGGCCTTTGGCGGAGGGGCGAACGACTTCACTGAGGTTTATTATGTTGCCCGACCATTGTCTGCGGTGGCGTTCGGGATGGGGGGAAACTGGATGGGAATACTCGGCGGGTTCCTGAGCGGATCGGAAAATTCGAGTCACGGGATCATGGCGCGATGTCCCGCGATGTCCCGCGATGTCCGGAGGAGCTTGGGATCGGGGAACGCGGCAGATCCGTGATCTCACGCTGACGTCAGAGGCTTGGGGCGCGGATTGTTTCGCCAGTCCTTATATAAAATTTCTCGGCAATCAATCATGGCGTCTATCCTATCAACTACGGAAACGGCAACGGCGTACACCTTGACCTTTCCCCCGAGATCCCCCCATCCGTGCTTGTATACGTAAGTCTGCGTGAAAGCTTCCCTTATGCCGTTCTCGAGAAGCTTCTGCACCCGAGCCAAATGAGCCTCCGAACGCCTGATCCGTTTGGCGTGGGCCCGCTTTGCGGGAACCGGCTGTGTCGCCCTCGAAACACCTGAGTCATCGTATCCCTCCGTTTGCTCATCAGGGGGTTCAGAATCATCCGTACCGGCATCGGCCTTAAAAGAATCCCGCATCGAAACGGCTTTCAACTCGTTTATCATGTCAGTTGTCTTGGCGTGTTTGACCTCTATGATTATGACTGAACCCGGTAGCCTTACGATGAAATCAGGTACGCCGCCACCGGCGCTTGGTTCAGCCCTCACAACGTCGTTCAGGAACCATAAGCATCTTGCGATTTCATTCTGGAAAAACCGTTCGTTGGGTTCAATACGCTGATAAGGATATATATCGAGTATGGATGACAGGATCTCGGTAGAGCTGTCGATATCCAGGACGGATATGGCAGCTGAAAATTTTTTATAAAGATCCAGCATTTTGTTAATGTCGTTTTCGGTGACTCCAGGGTAGAGCCTGTCGAGGAGATGATCTGCAACGAACGAACTCCTGACTTCCTCGTTGGGAATGGTCAAATAATACTGCTTTTCGCCGTTGATTGTCCCGGCAAAATCAATTTTCCAGATGCTCAGATAACCGGTCATCAGCAGGGCGGCTGGTGCGGACAGGCTGGAAATATCCTTTGCTTTGATTATCTCGTTGCAAAAATTATTTTTCGCGTAAATCTTGAAGTAATCGCCGTCATGAAGCTCAAGCCGGCGAAGAAATCCGGGAGCTCCTGTGTCATACCAATACCTCTCCAAAGAATGGGATGTCAGAAAATTTAATATCGAATGAGGGTTCATCACCTCCGAATTTCCGTCCCAGCTGTAACCATCGTACCAATGCTTGATATCGGATAAAAGCTCTCCGATGCAAAGATGTCGCTTGGCTTCCGGCATAAATTTCCTTGCCGCAAGTGATGCTGACAGATGATTATTGAAATATGTCTTAATCTCGTCAACAGTAAATCCGCAAATATTAGAATATTTGGAATCAAAGGTCAAATCATAAAGGATGTTCATAGCAGAATCCATGAACATCTCTTTGAATCTGGTGATTCCCGTCACTAACAATAATCCTAAACGTCCCTTTTGTCTCACGTCTTTTAATGCGGAGTAGAAAGCTGACAAGGTGCTCTGGACCGATTTAAGCTTGACCGGATCGTTGAAGAATGATATCAGGGGAAAGTCGGATTCGTCGATAAGCACGGATATCTTTTGTTGGTCAGCAAACGCCTCTTTCCCATCTATGCTTACAGCGTTGCCGTTGCATCTCAACTGAATGTCGCCATAGGATCTGTAGAGCGTATCGATCAGCTCAGTGACGGCGAAGTTACTGCTTTGGGAGACGAGGCTTACTCCGAGATCTTTGGCGACATTGTTTAACTGATTCATCAGCGATTCTTCAAATTGGATATCAGGTCTAACGCCTGCCGAAAGGCTCAGGCTGAGCACGTGGGCTTTTTTCCAGTTGAATGCATTTCTGGCGTGACAAATCTCCAATCCACGAAAAAGATCCTCCCTCCCCTGGATTACGGCTTCAATCGTTGAGAGGAGAAGTGTCTTTCCGAACCTTCTCGGCCTGGACAGGAACACCGCTTTCCGATTATCTTGAAGCAACTTGCGGATGATATCGGTCTTATCGACGTATACACATCCGTCGGCACGCAATTCATGAAAAATCCCTTGAGATATAGGTAAAGGCGGCAAATTTTCTGTTGTTTCGGTTTCGATTGTTCCCGGACGATGAGTTATCTCTTCCATGACTCCTCCAACCTATATCGCCTGAATCCAAGCGTCAAACCCCGTTCAAGATGTCCCTGAAATGGTGTTGCCACCAACCGAAGAGCGCGAAAAAACGGCCGATCACCAAAATTCTGACTAGCATCATAATCTGTTATGTACCAAACAGCCGATTGTTTGTCAAGTGTCTACGGTCGATATCTCCCGATTCAATCCTTACGCCTCTTTCGCTGACCTTCCGCGGAATACCTTCCTTCAAGGACCGTACCCCGCCTCTTGCCAAAAGCCGCCGTTGTGTCTTCAGAGGAAACCCTTTATGCCGACTGTCAAGCCCAGCATACCCGACAGCCACTCCAACACCTTCCGGGTCGGGACGCCTCGCCCCTCCTGACGCTGAGCATGTGGCTCGGCTCTGGGATGAGGTATATGTAAAAAATGTGAATTGATTCGCGCAGACAACGCATCTCTTCATTCAAGCGATGCCCCTGACGCATCTGCATCGGTCGAGGAGCCGACATTTCGCCAATCCCGACTTGAAGCCGCCTTGAAGTTCGGTTTGGGCGATTTTCATGTGCCTTTGCCCCTCTCTTCAGACTCGGAAGTTTTTTTTCACAGACCTCAGGGATGCGATTCGCCGGGGAGAGCATGATGATGATCGCGAATTTCATCGTCGAAACTGGGGCCGATGTACCGGAGCGCCTGATTCTCCAGGGCGCACTCGTCTGACCCTCCGGCCCGCTTTTCCTGACCAACGGGATGCCCTCAGGCTCCGTCTCCCCCGCGGAGGCGTTCCTGAGCTGGATATACACGTTAACGGCAGGGCATCAGTACGGGAATCCCGGCACGAGGAGGCAAGCCGAGGGATGGAAGGCAGGACGGTCAGGGGAAGGCGTTGCGGCCGACGGGAAGGCCTTCCCGAACTCCCTGCGGAGGGTACCCAGTCAGTCCAGGACGGCTGTAGTTCGGCTTCATTCCCCACGAGTTGCGGTGGGGGCCGACCGAACGAGTTGCGGTGGGGGCCGACCGATGCGATTGGCTTCCTGCTGAAGGGCGCGGTCCCCCCCCGGCATCTGAGTTCATCGAAGTTTACTCTGGCGACTGTTGCCGCGATTATCGCCTAAGCAGCCTGAGTGAGCCTTTTGGCCGAGCGTCACCCTTCCAGGGCGATCTGCTCCTAATCAGGGCTTCGCAAGGCTCGCGGGCGGGCGCAACGATGACGTGAGGCCATCCCAGAACGGCGACATCGTCCCGGACGGCTTCAACGTGAGGCATAGCATGATGACAGGCCTGGCGGACGTGGCGTATCCGTCCGAAGTCTTCTGGCCAACCGATCGGAAGGCTTCCGCCTGTCCGTCCGGAGCTTTGCTTACGGAGGATGAGTCATCTGGCTTACACGGGAGTGTGACGCGGAGCGTCGACGCCGGATTGGATAAGCCGCGATCAGATGGCGGGCACTTGAGCCCGTTGGAGGATCCCGAGCCTGCCGGTCGGCTGTCGCCTGCTTCCACGCCTTGTCAGCGATGGTGCCTGTGCCGCTCTTGGCGCTATGGATAACTAGGCGCAACGTCGGTCGCGGCGAAAATCCTGATTCGGTGCCATGTCGACCGCTCGCCTTTGCCGGCAACGGAACCCGGCGCCCTCAAGGGGGCCTTCGCGATCGCGGGTCCCGGTATGGCTTGGAAACCTTCCGCCTTCCGATGGGCTACGGTAATCCGACCGGCTTCAGACGCGGCCTTCCAGCACGTCCAGGAAGGCGGACGAAAGCGACGCCAGGGTCGCCGGGACGGCCTCGGCGCTCAGGGTCACCGTCTCCAGGAGTTTCAGCACGTACTCGCAGGAGGCGGCCATGACCGGCCTCACCTTGTCCGGCGGTATTCCGCGGGCCGCCGCGTCCAGGGCATCCAGGGCCGTGGCCAGGCCCGTCGCTATCCCATCGGGGCCGGAGATCCGGCCCCGCTCTATGAGCCTGCCCGTGATGTCGGCGGCGTGCCTCAGGGCAGGGTAGCCCAGGGGTTCCCGGGCGCGCATCTGCTCGGCGGCCCTGCCGCCTATGAACCGCACCAGGGCCGGAGCGGCGGCGGCCGAGACGAAGCGCTTCTCGAGCATCCTCCGGGCCAGTTCCCTCGCGCACTGGAAAGCCGCGGCGTTGAGCTGGACGGGATCTTCCGGGTCAGGCACGGGTCCTCCTTGGGCCGCCCGCCATGTCGGCGGCGAAGCTGGCTTTCCGCGCCGCCGCTGGCGGTCGGCGGCGCCGTTGCTCACGCGCCGCCGCTGGCGATCGGCGGGCATCGGCGCTCTCACGCCGTCGGGGGCGGTCGGCGGGCATCGCGCTCCCGCGCCGCCGCGGGCGGTCGGCTACGTCATCGATCACGCGCGACACGGGACGTGGCGCGGAGATTGCCCCGCACGGCATGACGTCCCGTCCAGGGCGCCCGTTCCGGAGGCCGGGCGAGTCCCGTTGGCCCCGTTCTTCCTGCGGCGCGGCGTCACTCGGCCGTCTCGCCTCCCGCGGCTTCCGGGGCCCTGGCGGGGGCGGGCGACCGGTCCGGCCCCGCCCCGTGCGGCGGGCCCTTCTCGTTCCCCATGAGCCGGGCCAAGGGCTTCAGGTCGTCGAAGCTGTCGCAGGTGAGCTTTATCACCGCGGTGGCGGGGACCGCGATGATCATGCCCACGCCCCCCCACAGGACCCCCCAGAAGAGGATCGCCATGAGCGCCGCGGTGGGGGAGAGATCGACGCTCCTCCCCAGGAGCGTGGGCTCGAGCCAGTTCAGGACCACCCCGGCGGGGGCCCCGAGGCACACGGCCAGCCACAGCGCGCTCGTCCAGCCGTGCTGGAGGGCGCATAGGAGGGCGGGGAGGATCACGGAGACGATTATGCCCACCGTGGGGATGAAGTTCAAAATGAACGCGATGATGCCCCAGGAGGCCGCGAAGTCCACGCCGAAGGCGAGGCAGGCCGTCCCGAACCACACGCCCAGCCCCATGCTCAGCATGCATTTTACCAGGATGTAGCCCTGGACCTTGCCGGATACCTGGGCCACGGCGTCCGCGAGCTTCACGCCCTTCCTGCCGGGGAAGGCGCGCTTGAGCTTCCCCGGGAACCAGGGGAGCGCGGGCAGGAAGTACAGGGTGAAGAGCAGGGTGAGCGAGAAGTAGCCCAGGAAGGAAACGAAGGAGTTGATGAGCCCCGTCACGATCCCCCCGAAGGAGACCTTCTGGAGCTGGTCCTTGAGCATGTCGAGGGTCACGAACTCGAAGCGCCGGTTCCGGAAGTCCGCCACCTCCGAGACCAGCCGGTCGAAGCGGCCCTTGTAGGCCGGGAGCCCCTCCTGGAAGGCTGCCAGGCTGGACATCACGAAGTTCACCGCGAGCCAGATGACGCCAAGGCCCAGCGCCAGCGTGAATACGACCGACAGGGCCCGCGGGAGCCCTCGGCGCTGGAAGAAGACCACCAGCGGGTTCAGAAGGCAGCTGATGAAGAAGGCGAGCACCATCGGGAGCACGACTATCTTCAGGTTAGTGAGCAGGAACGCCACCATGAAGAACAGGCCCAGCCCCACGAAGAGCTTGAGCGACCTGTGCGGCCCGTCTTCCCTGTCCCTGCGCCTTGCGGAAGGGTTCAAAGCGTCCTCCTCGCGGCATCGGCCCCGGGCGCCGGGGAATGTACCGGGGCGGCATCGAGGGCCATGGCGCGGCAGTCAACTGTAACATGCCGTCTCCCCGCTTGAAAGGGCCTTGCCCTGGCGCGGGCCTCAGGCCGCGCCCGCACCCGGGACCTTCCCGCGCAAGAGGCGGTCGCGTCGCCGCAAGGCGCGCGTCGACCGTTTCATCGCGGGGCTTGCGCGGTCGTCTGGCGGGGCGAGACGCCTTCCCGCTTTATCATGAAATGTTTTCTTGGACGTCACGGACTTGGACCTCCAGCAGATTCGAGGCCTATGAAAACCAATGTCAACAACTTAAGGCAGAAATCGGCAGTTTCTCAGATATTTTCATTAATGATATCAGTTACTTGCCAGAATCAGCTCTTCTTAAGTTGTTGACATTGGATGGCTAACCGCAGTCTCGGCCTTCCGCGTCGGGCCACCTCATCCACTTCGCAGGAACGCGGCATAATGCCGCTTCATTTCCGTGTCAGGCGATGAACGGGCGGAAGGCTGATGGGCGGCAACAGGATATGAGGACGCGTCCCGGGGGCGAACAAGCCGCCCCACCCTCACGGAATCATACGTGAAACGGAATCATACGTGAAGCTCCTGCGGTCGCCTTCAGGGATGGCAAGGGTCAGACCGTGGCGGGCGCGGAGGGACGCCACCTGCGGACGGATAGGGATTCATTCCCCGCCTCAGGGGTTTCACGGGTTGTC
>JAISFS010000300.1 GCA_031263485.1 Deltaproteobacteria bacterium
GCGGGGGAATTCCTGTGGGGAGGGGCCAACGTCTTTAGGGTCGCCAGTTATGTAGAGGGCCAGTATGACGTTGACAATACCCTGACCTTCATGGGCGGGAGTAGCACCCTCCTCCTTCCCGGCATGTCGCTGGTAGCGCGGGAGCACCGGTTCATTGTCGAGTCCGGGGCCCGAGTCGAGTTCCAAAAAAGAAACGGCATGGCTATCACCGCGTTCGATTTGAAGAGCCTTAAGGCGGAGGGGACCTTACATTTTGTCCTGAGCGGGGACGAACTTAACAATCCCCAAAAACCCGTTGTAGTTGTCGAGGTCGCTTCCGCCGGGGCCATAGACATCTTGAAAGCCACGATCACCCTGGGCGACTTCACGCTCGCAAACGAGCTGAAGTACGGGGACGAGTTCTACCTCATGGACGCGAGCGCCGCCGGTGCCCTGAGCACGAACGCCGACGGCAAAGTCGTCGTAAACGGCACCGCCACGGCATCCAGGACCGGCATCGAGTCATACACCTTCGAGATAAGCTCCAAAACGCAACCCTTAAACCTCCAAAATGCCTCGATCGACCCCTCTGAGGCAGAAAACAGGTTCCTGACCGCGAGGGTTGTCCTGCCAGACCCCGACTCCGGCACGGATCCCCCCACGCCGCCCGACTCCGGCACGGATCCCCCCACGCCGCCCGACTCCGGCACGGATCCCCCCACGCCGCCTGACGCCGACACTGACCCCGATCCCGGTCCCTCGCCAGACCCTGACCCCGGAACAGGTCCGGCACCGGATCTGGATCCCGTGCCGCCACACGCGGACGTGGTGGCCGAGAGCTATACTGCCGGGGCAGCCCATATCACCATGATGTCCGCCTGGCTCGCGGAGCATAGCTATCTGTCGGCGGATATGGCCTTCGGTGCCAGGGACGCGGCGGCCCCCTCCGCAGGCGGCGCGGAGGGCCCGTCCTGGACGTTTTTCGCGGGCATGGACGGATCCCGCTATTCCGTCAAGGACGGCGTGGACGTTGACATCCGGGGCGTCCAGGCCATCCTGGGAGTCGCCGGGAAGATGCGGCTGGACTTCGGGGAGTTCCTCTTGGGAGGTTTCCTGGAGGCGGGCTCCTTCGAATACGACGTGGCCACCCGCATCGTCAGGGGATTAGCTGCCGCAGGCGGCAGCGGCAGGACCCGCTCCATGGGCGGCGGGCTCATGGCCCGTCTGGCATGGGATCAAGGCTTCAGACTGGAGGCCTCGGCGCGGGCGGGGCGGCTCGAGAACCGCTTCACCTTCACCCGGCTCCCTGACCCGCAGGCCTTTCACGGGAGCTATTCGATCAGCACCGGCTACGCGGGCGCCCACCTGGGACTGGGCTATTCCATCAAGGTCACGCCAACCTCCAGCCTCGATCTCGTGACACGCGGCTATTGGACGCGGATCCGGGGGAGCTCGGTCATGGTCGGGCCCGACCATACCGTGGACTTCGGTTCCGAGGACGCCCTGCGTTTCCGCGGCGGGGCCAGGTACAGTTTCGATGCCGGGTCACGGGCCCGGCTTTACCTTGGCGCGTATTACGACCGCGAATACAGCCACGACCAGAAGACGAAATCCAACGGGATCGATATGGGCCAGCCCGAGCTCAAGGGTTCAACGGGCATCTTCGAGGCGGGCGCGGTGATCCGCCCCTCTTCCAGCAGCCCGGGGTTCTCCCTGGCCTTCGGGATCCAGGGTTACGTTGGCAAGATCCGCGGGGTCTCCGGAGGTTTCCGGGTGGGCTTCGATTTTTAAGGCACAGGGAGGCTCGGGAACCTGTCGTTTCCGCAGGACGCCAGCAGTAATCTGGGCTGGCCGTTCCGGCTTTCCGGCGGGGCGGGTGCTTACCGGATGCGGGTGGCCTCCGTCAACTGGGCTCCAGACGGAGTCGGGACCCGCGTCAACCTTCGTGGGTTGCATTGCGCGTCCAGCATGACTCCGGGAAGAATGTAGCCCTGGAACCGGAGTGGGTCAAGCAACCCGTCGGTGAAGGAGGCTGTAACGCCGCGAGACTGCGGCAACTTCCACTGTGGTGCGCGGGGCGCAAGACTGCGTGGGGCGTTTGGCAGGGGGATCTCGCCAAACGCGAGACGCGTCGCCTGCGTCCTCGGTCAGGCGGCTCTTCCTCTGCTGATTGAGTCATTGGAGACCCTGCCGCAACGCCTTTTCCACCGGCGGCAGTTGATCGCTATCTTCAGAGGCAGACGGAAAACCGGACAAAAGCGGTGGCGCATGGGCTGATCGTCAGTCGAGTGGCATGCAATGGGTGATTTGTGCCTGAATTTTACTGTCTCGTTGAACATGTCATCCTTTTAGCTTTATCCCCCCTCTCCCCGGCGAGACAGTAGGCTTCTGCGGGGCGTGGGTCTATCGGCGGAATCAAGTCAAAAGCGTCTGCGGTCTTGGAACGCCCTGCGGCTCGGGTGGTGGGCGGCACGTTATTCACAGTTATCCTCTGTTCGTCAGAGGGTTTAAGTGCTCTCAGATCTTGCTTTCGGCGTCCGACTCTCGTCCGGACTTCCTTAAGCCGACTCCTGTCGGATGGCATAGGCCGGAGTCTCGACGCCAAGGACGTGTCCCCCGTTCCGCCAGCCGTTCAGGAAATGCTATCCAATGCTATAGGCCCTTGATCCGCAAGCCCTGTGGCCAGGGGCGTTTGACCCGTCACGTTTCCTCACCGTGTCAGGCGGCGGCAGGGCCGGGAGCATGTGAGAAGCGGAGCCAGGATCTCGTTTCGGATATTCCGGAACTCCGCGCCTCTACCGAGATGGACCCCAGGTGTCTGGCCATCATCCGTCAACCGGTCCCCGGCTCTGGCGTTCGGCTTCGTAAGTCTGAACCTCCTCAAGGCTACAGGACTTGAAGATTTTGTCAGCTCTCTTGCAGGTGGTATGGAATCCTGTTATAGTGATGATGTCGTGTTTTACTTTTGCCTGGAGGCATACCATGACGAACAATCATGAGGACCTTCCTTTAGATATAGATAAAATTGTCAAAGAGCTGACCGATCTTCATATAGATTTTATTCAGCAAGTTGAAGATCATAAAGACAGAAATGAAGGCATTATCACTATAGATGAATTGGAGAATATATTCTCTGTTTACTATAATAAAAGAGAAAAGATAATACAATACACACACGAATATTTCCGTGGCTTAGTATTGAAAAATATGAAACGAAAATAATTTATTGCAACTAAATTGATGACATCGGAATTGGTGACCGGCCTTAGGGTATTCGTTCACGGAAGAGGCCGCGTGTCTCAGGAGGGCAGGCCAGTCGCCGCGCTATTCAGATATAATTTCTCGATGCTTAGACCACGGGAACATTCCGTCCTCACTGAGGTCCTGCGAAATCCCTGGAGGGCGAGAGAGTTCCGCGCGAAAGCATAAGGAAACGTCAGGCCGCAGGCAGAGGTGCCGAACGGAAGATGCCGACCACCTCGAGCCGGAGCTGATTCGTCTTGCGTTTACGGCGTGTCCTGCCTGATATGCTCCGGCAAATTTCCGCGTGTGCCAGATCATGCAGTTATAGGCTTGCCAGAGGCAACCGAACCTATAGGATCCTTTCGGCTCCCTGTGTCCACGCGTCCACTCCCGTGGAGGCAATCGCATAGAACCCCGGTCATCTTGGAAGCGGATGTGCCACCCTCCATCGGAGCCGGGAATGCCAGAATGGTTTGAGGGTGGCCATATCTGCTGCCTTGTTGACGGGCGGCGATGTCCTGACTTGAGACGCGGGCGACTGCCACCGAAACCGATTCCGATGAACCGGCTACCCGCTTCGTGATATGGGCAGACTACCAGATTGCGCATTGCAGATGAAACGGCGTTCCGAACAATGCGAGGCCGCAGGAAAGTCAACGCGTAACTCTCGGGCCTTACTGAGGCAGACAGACATTAAGCCTGTCGAGATCCTGAACCGTCTATGAGCTATCGGCCACCCGGAGGCATTATTCCAGGATTTCTCGCCGGGAGGTCATGGGGTTCGCCTGTCCCTTGATTTTAATCTCGATGTCCGTCTCACGTTCGTCCTTCCTGAAGCGGCAGGCTACGATACTCCTTTCCTTCCTGCCGATGACAAGCGTCACCTGGATGGGGTTGTCCAAGCTCCGACCGTAGCATCTTTCGATCATCTGGAGCATTCCTGCCCGGACTGCCGCGTTGGCGCCTTTGGCATTCTCAGTCATTTTCAGCTCGATGACGTACTCCTTGTCACCGTAGGTCGCCTCCAGATCGAGGTTGCCGATGCTTTCCGGCTTCTCGGGAGTCACTTTGGCCCAGGCCATCCAAAAGCAGGCTTGCAGTATGGAGCGGTAGAAGCTCTCGCCTTTCTTCCGCCTGAGTCTTTCGACCAGTATACCGGCCAGCTTCCGTTGTTTGTCTTCCGGGAAGTCGTCAGGAGCCGTCTCGATGATGGCGTTTTCAACGTTCCCACCCTGTGGCTCACGTGTTGCCTCTGCATGGTCGAGGTGGATTATGCCGTCAAGAACCCGCATGAAGACATCGACTATTCCGGGGACATTGCCGTTTGCGAGATGTTGCCTTAAATCCCGTCCTGACTGACTGATATCGTCCCAGGCGAGGTTGATATTTTCGAGAAACAGGACGGAAACGGCCGAACAGACCTCGCGATTGGGATAACGCAGGACAAACGGCTTTCCGCTCACCTCCGGCTTTCCGCTCACCTCAGGCGTTCCGCTTTCAGCCCGAAGGGTCAAATTACCAGTTTGGTTCAGGAATCCTGCCGGTGTGGTGGTATCAACTTCTCCAGGATTTCTTGCGAAATTCAGATCTATTTTGATGCCTTGGAACTGGTCGACCGTGAGGGCCTTGTCTTTCAGAAATTTCCTGACGAATGTGTTGGAGCCTGATTCCATCCAATAATTAGCGAATTGTCCATCGGCGATGAAGGATTGAGCATCGGCGAAAAAAGACAGTACCGAAAACGGGCAGTAAAGCATCGTCTTCCCATCGAATGAGAATCCATCTTAATAGTCGCGGATTGCATTCAGAAGTTCCTCTTCACTGTACCCGCGCTCTCCGGTGACACTTCGTATGAAAGGCGCGAAATTATTCTCCAATTCCTCCTGGTGTACCCCATGAACGATACGAATTCCGGACGGATTGAGATATCGATCAAGTTGTTGAGAAGGGAAAATATGCCATTCTCGAAAATTTCGTTACTCCGGTGATAAAGGCGAATTCGATGTGCTCTTCGGCTGATTTAATCTGCGAATAAAATTCGCCAATGACAAGCCGCGTTTTGGCAAACAGAAGCTCATCATATATGAGTCTTTCCCTCTCGATAAGCTTGATGATCGGCGCATCGTACTCATCGATCAGGAGGACAACCTTTTTGCCGCTCGCAGCATGGACGTCCTCAAGAAGGCGCAAAAACGTTTCGGCTGAATCGGCACCCGTCTGGGAAACTTTGTGTCTCCCGGCGTTTACCTCGAGACGTACCAAGATTTTTTTTTCCAAAATATCGATGTCGCGTGAACCTGCCACCGTGTTCATGTCCAAACGGATGACCGGTCGCGGGATGAATCCGGGGGAGCTCATATGCTCCTCTGCCGCGAGTCCACGGAAAAGCTCCGTCCTGCCAGAGTGGTAGGCATCTAAGGCGTGGACCGTAAGCGTCTTGCCGAAACGGCGAGGCTGGGCGCAGAAGACGAACTTGCCGGCATTCCTCAACATCGGAAGATACATCGTCTTGTCGATGTAAAGGGCCTTATCGAGTCTCAGGTCTTCAAAAATCGACTGGCCGACCGGAAGTGTTGGCAAGTGCCGGGTCATGGGTCCTCCTGATTGATAGTTGTTGGTCTTCATGAAAGCCGTAATCTCATGCCGACACTTAGTAAAATTATACTGCGAGACTGTTTTAAGGTCAACCATTTGATTTTGGAGGCATTAAAGTTTTGGTCAGGGCCTGCCGGTGTGGATTGAGCAGGCCGTCCAGTCCGCAAGGCCCATGGGGACATGGATCAGACTACCAACGTTTTCGCTGATATAAGACGGGGCGGCGAGAGAGGAACCTCGCGGTATCGCCAAGACCACTTAGCAGACGTGCGATGTACGGGTTTTGACATCCTCCTTAGCCTAAACTCTGGGTATTCCCCTCCATAGACGGGCTTTTTGATCGAATGTGGAGTTTTCCCTCGTTTCTCTCCATGGGGTTTTCGCTTTGATTGCGATCGAAGCCTGCGGAAAGCCTCATGAGTCATGTCCAGGGCAGACATCATGCGTCCGGTCAGGGCGCGGGGACCAATTTTGCACCGCAGGCGTCGGTTTTGTCCGCTTTGCTTATAGGAAGGCACCTGAACTCGCGCCGACCGAGGCAGTTGCCTTTATGGAATCGCACGCATCCGGGTCATCTCAGGACGGTGAATGCGGAAGTGATGCGAACGCGGCTTCCCCGCATCGGTCAGCTTTCGTTCCGACATTATCAGGCCACCATCCGTCCCTGACGGAGAATCTGGTTGCTGTGCTATTTACAGCTCCTGCCTTGTCGATTTATGTCCGGTGTTCGCAGAAAGTCGAACAGGATACTTCCGAAACAGGTGCCTATCGCGGCCTGGGGTTCCGCCTGTTCGGCTTGGACTGGCTTGGAGTCTTCATTACGTCCAACGACTTGCACAGGACGGCGGTCTGCTTTTCGATTATCTCCAGCAGTTTTCCGTAAATATCAACGGAAGGGAAACGGCTGGCGTGTTTCTCGGCGACTTTCGGGGCGCATCTGCCGATCGATTCCGCCATGCCTTCGGCCAGCTCCCTGAACCTGCGGGCGTCTATCCCGAGATCCTTCGCCAGCGCACGGAAACAGGCGGAATTCATCTCGTCCGTCCTGTAACTCTTCCCGAAACGCATGGCCATTGCCGTATCCACGTTCCTGTCGGCGTAAAGCAACGTGGATATTACGTCGTAGAAAGGCGCCAGCCGGAATCCCTTCCCGCGCGCACCGGATTCCTGAGCCCACTCGTAGACGACGGAAAAGTTTTTCCCGTGGGCGTCCCCGTTCCCCACGAGAAGGTTGAAGACGGCGAATCTGGCGAATTCCTCGATTGCCCTGGCCGCATCGGTGCAACGTCCTATCAGTCCTGCACACGTGGCGAAACCAGGACCTTGCCATTGTTCGTACTTCTGCTTGCTGTACAGGCCCAGGGCCTGGCAGAAATCCTCCTGATGGAGGCGGCGGACCGAGCCGTCGCGAACGTACCTGTCGTACCTTTCGATGATTAGCACGTCTGTCCCGCCGATCTTCATGACATCGGATTCCGGGGCCGACAAGCCTCCCGCCCGGACAAGATCCATGCAGAAGGCCTCGTTGTATTGCAGGTCGGGCAACGCGCAGGAAGGCGCCTTGATTATATGCGTTGTGGCGGCGAACGACCTCTCGGCCGGCACCAGGAGCCGATCACCGTCCACGACGACAGGTAACTTGTTCTGGGCTCCCGCCAGCGATACCTTGGAATCCGTAGCCGCGATCAGGTTCTTGCGTTGCCTCGCGGGGAGTTCGAGTTGGGCGGTCACCAGGTCGGTGACGTCCCTGTAGGCCTTCTCCGATTCCGAGTAGGCTTCCCCGAAAGGGAGCACGCTTAACGCGCCTGCGCATTCCCTGCCGTATATGTAAAGGAACCTGAAAACATCGCCAGGAGGTATATGCTTCAGGAGATGGAAGATGCCGAACGCTTCCCCCTCAGGCAGGTAATTGTCGAAGAAATTGGTCGAAACCAGAGGATCGTGCCTTTCCCGGGATAGGGGCAACGACATGGAAACGGGGGGTCCACCGGAATCCAACCAAGCGCCGCAGTAGCTGAAATCCAGAAAGCCCCTGCCGCCCGGCGTCATTTCCAACGTACCGAGCGGATATTCCCCCCAGAAGACCGACAGCTTGTCTTCGGATTTCGGCATCATCGTTCCTCCGGTTTCGTGGTAGTCAGGCATCAAATCCTAACACAATTAGAGCTGTTTTGTATCCTTTGAGGTATCCCCCTTCGCGGAATACCCTTTCAGTGGCGGTTTCGCGGTGTCTCCCTTCTCGTGAGGACAATCCGGACAAGACTTGGAAGTGCCGCCCTTCTCGTGAGGTCTCTCCAGGCACGGCTTGGCAGTGCCACCCTTCTCCTAAGGACTGTCCAGGCACGGATTGGCAGTGCCACCATTCTCGTGAGGACAATCCAGACACGGCTTGAAAGTGTCTCCTTTCTCGTAATGACAATCCGGACATGGCTTGGAATTGTCGCTATTCTCGTGAGGACTGTCCGGGCACGAGTTGGCAGTGCGCCCTTTTCGTGACGACTATCCTGCTACGGCTTGGAAGCACAATACTTCGCGGGACTACTGTCCTGACGCGGTTTGGCAGTGCCGCTTCTTACGCAATCTATCCGATTCGGTTTCCCCTGTTTCGCTCTAAGCAGTCTACCCGGTACCCTCCGAAGCCGCCGCCCGGTGCCATCCGAAACTGCCTTCCCAACACCGCCCGAAGCCGCCGCCCGGTACCGCCTGGCGGCGCATGAGGTCCGGTGTCGAAAGTCGTCCCTGTGCGCCCTGAGGCATGAGGGCGAAGGAACGGAAGCGAGGGGGCATCAGAGGTTTTTTCCGGGCCGAAACGGTTCGGCGAGTTTTGTTTCATGGCGCCCGGGGACGCCGATGGCGTTCCCGGGCAGCTGGCCGGGGCCCGTTAGTTCCGTCGCATTCGGTCCATGGCGGGCGAGATCTTCCGTCGGATCTGCCGTTCCGACGACGTGCGAGATGCGGCAGCGCATGGCGGGCCTATGTCCAGACGGTCAGGGGGCGGCTTCCAGCCAGAACACTGGTAAGACCCTCGCAGTACCGGTGTCCCCGGATCGAATTTCCGCTCTAAGGCAGGCGGCACGCGCCCGAGCGTCTTACGCGTTCATGTCGATTATCGTCATCACTGCGCATGAAACCTGAGAGGGCATCACTCAAACCGTCACTCAGGGCGTCACTCAGGGCGTCACAATAAGAAGGGTGCCCAAGGCCATGACGCCCAGGAAACGTTTCATGATATACCCCGGCGAGCGGCCCCAGGCAGAAGCGGGCCCCAACCTGACGTGTGCGCGTTCCTGCACCCCGGACGTCTTCGGCGTTCCCGGCAGGGATATCCTGCATAGCGCTTCCGGGTGGTAGGGCAGGGCGTTGATGCTCCAGTCGCCCGCTCCTGAGCATGGCGCGGCACCCCGCCTGGTGGGGGCCCAGGATACGGGGACCGGCCACCAGCCCGCATCGCCCCCGATGACAGCGAAGCTCTCCGGCTTCAAGACGGGCCCGGCCTCATTGTAGGTGGACGACTATGCCGTTTGTCTATATTTCGGCGGCCTTCCGGCTGATTTCCCCGGAATTTCCCTGGAAAATTCCAGACTTCGGCCCAGCAAGCTTATTTCTAGACGATTCGGCGGATCGGGCAAAGTCCC